>JAABSZ010000085.1:0-15721 GCA_011390135.1 Desulfobacteraceae bacterium
CCTTTTTTCAGCAGATCCGCAGAGAGCGGCGGCCTTCTGGCCGCCGCTTCCTTACAGACCTGCCATTCGACCACTCAAATCATCCATAAAAGCGCCGAAACTCCTGTCATGCTTTCCCGCACGGTAGAAATCCATGGCATTGACGAGATCTTCGGCAAATTCGATGCCGCCCAATGTCAGGGGATGACCGGCAGTTCGAATGGTTTCCGAGAGAATCGCCTTGTAACGGTCCCGTTCGCATTTGGTCTTTTCGGCCTTCGGCTGTTTTCCGACCACCTGGTAAAATGAAACCGGGTCCGCCAGATACCATTTTTCGATATGCGGGTCCGGGCAGGCAATGACAGCATTTCCCATTATTTCAGGCACAAGATTCTTTTCGATTTCATTTCGCGCCTTGTTCAATTTATTGCAGTTGGCATCGATCGCCACAATCAGAATGTCCGGAAATTCGGTTAAAGAACCCTGTTTTACAATGGCCCGCTGATAAAGCGCCAGCTCGGACATCACCCTGCCGTGGCCGCCGCGCCCGTTTCGTATCCGGGTATGAATCCTTTTCCCTTTTTCGTGGGCCAAACGCTGGATAACGGCTCTCAAAAATGCTTCATGGGCATGATCTTCTGCAAAGACATCGATTCGGGCAGCATCACCCATCAATCAGTCCTCTGAGGAGAAGACTTTCAAACAGACCGTTTTCACCGGCTCCATTGAGCGCTTCTTTGATCTGCTGATCCTGAAGCAGGGAACCTTCCGGATCGAACGGCGATATACGGGTTCCCCCGGATTCGGAATCGACTTTCATCAACAGAATCTGACCCGGATGCTCTTTCTGTTTCCGGATGAAGGCCTCACACAGAAGCGGAGAATGGGTCGTGATGATGACCTGCCGCCCCTGTTCCCTGACCAGAGCGGTCAGCAGTTCCGCAATCAGCTCGATCCGCCTGGGATGGACACCGTTTTCAGGCTCTTCGAAAGCAACCAGATCCCCGCGCCAGGGATTGACCGCAATGGAACAGAGGGAAATGACCCGCAGCGTGCCTTCGGAGATGATTCGATTCGAATATTCCATCCCATCCTGGCGGACCTGGATATCGAGCACGCCTCGTTTCTTATCCAGATCCACGCTAAGATCCTCGATATTCGGAATCAGAGATTTCAACGTGCGTACCACCGAATTGAAATGGGCGCTTTTTTCGGCCCGCAGCTTGTACAAAAACGGGCCCAACATCTCTCCCAAAGCGCCGATATCGGAAACGTCCGTTGGCGTTGCGGCTCTCCGCATGGACACTCTGGGATCGAGGTAGTAGGTTTTCCAGCTTGAAAGGGCTTCCCGGCATTGTTCGATATGGGGGTATTCAGGGGCTCTGAAACGATTGTCCGAAAGGATCGTATGATTAACGCCGATGGTCACCCGATGCGGGGCGTCAAGTCTGTTTTTTCGTCTGATCCGAATTCGGTCTTCGATTCGTTCGATCCCGATGGCGGGCTTCTCTTCAGCATCTCCTCTATTCTTCAGAAGGATCAGGGATTCAGCACTGACCGTCAAAACCCCTGAAGCCGGTCGAATCCCGACCGTTACGCCATATCGATACGGAGTGCGAGGTCTTCCGGTTTCGAATTCTGCAGAGATTGTAAAGTCGGCTCGCTCCCGACTGAGAAGGGCTTCGAGCCCTCCCCGCGGGAAGGCGAACTGCTCGATGGGATAGCCCCTCAAGGGCTCGGAGAGGGCATCCGACAGGGTACTCCTGGACACCAGTCTTCCAAGAATCTGTAAGGCGTCGATGAAATTGCTCTTGCCGGATGCATTGGGACCGAAAAGCACTACCAGCGGGGCAAGGTCAATGTCGATATCCTTCAGCGATTTGTATCCGGAGATTTGAATGCGTCTCAACAATTGTCTTATTTCCTATGAAAAATTAAGGCTCTGGAATTATGGTCCTGCCAGATCAAAAGCAGCCTTTACATTTTTTCCGTAAAGTCCATTTTCACACCAGGCCGCGCTCAGGAGGGCTGCGGGTCTTCCTCCGAATCCTTCGGCCGGGAAGGGGATTTTGCGGGAATCTCTTGACGATTCAGGGGACCCTGCCGATTCTCCGGAAGGCGCTCCGGAAGATCCTTCCGATCCTCCCGGGGAGTGATCTCACTCTTTTTCAGCAGATCCGCAGAGAGCCGCGGCCTTTTGGCCGCCTCGACCGCTTTGAGGAGGGGGCCGAAATAGCTTTCGAACCGGGCCAGGGGCCGGCCCGGGATCAGCAGCCCGGGCGCGGGGGAGTGCCCGTCTGCCGGGCCCCAGTGCCACTTTCCGCGGGTGATCCGGCAGTCGTTCCCCAGTCGCCGGTTCTCCGGTTCGACCCGGATTTCGTCGAATCTCCCCTCCCAGAGAAAGAGCCCTTTTCCCGGATGGCTCTCCGTATCCTTCCGGCGGATGCCTACCAGCAGAAGCCGGCTGTCGGTTCCGGCCAGCCACACCTGCAGGTGGGAGGGAAAGATCAGTTCGTTCCCTTGGGCATGAGGCACAACATCTTTGTAGCAGAATCGGGGGGTCTCCTCCGGGTTCAGCGCGCCGAGAATTCCGCGTGCCATTGACGGGGAGAGCCGCTTATGGGGAGAGTCCAAGACCATATCCCGCTCCATCCGGTCGGTGTAGCGCTTGTCCATCCGCTCCCGGATCTTCTTTTTCCTTCTGAAATGGAAGGCCGCATCTGCCACTGCCCGATCGACCAAATGCCCCCAGGGACCCAAGCGGACCCCCAGATCCGTCAAATCCTCGAAATAATCCTCCAGCAGAGGATCTTCCAGCTCCAGATCCGGATACCCGAAGATCATGGGCGGCGAATCCATCAGGGCTTCCATCATCTCCATCCGGTCATATTCCGCCACTCCGGAGCCGATCCGGGTTCCCGCGAGGTGATCCGCCAGCTCTTCAGGGGGAGTCCGTTTGTATTCGATCAGAAATCCGGCAAGGGAGGTCATCCCCTGCGCGATCCGGATCGGAACTGTGGAAGGAACCGGCAGATCGCCACAGCCGATCTCCAGCTTCAGATCGAGCCTCCCCTCGATCCCCTCCTTCCATTCCCGGGGGATCTTCAGGTCCGAGCAGTGCTTTGAGCAGAACCGCTCCAGCCGCTGGGCAATCGCCACCCGCTGCTCCGCGGCCATAGGCTCTTCCCCGTAATACCGCTCGGGCCCCGGGCTTTTGCCGGCCCCCAGCTTCCGATAGAGATAGAGCCGGTCATATTCACTTCGCAGGGGCAGTGTCGAGAGTTCTGCCATCGCGGCTTTCAGCAGAGCCCCGGAGAGGGGAAGGCCCACCATGAAATGGGTCAGCTCCGCGGCATAGATCCAGTGCGGGTCCCGAAGGCGGTAGTCGCCGCCGAAGATCTCGGCCGAGCCGTTGCCGATGATGAAGACCGTATCCCGCAGCAGGTTCAAGGCATATTTTGCGGTCAGGTGCTCAGAGATCTTTTGGGTCCCTTTGCGGAAGATCTCGCTGAATGCCCATCCCGCGCCGATGGTCGCGGGGGTGGCTCCCAGGGTGTAGCGGCCCAGGTAGTAGATTGGCCGCATGTAGTTGAAATACGGCTCTGCCGATTTATAGACCCCGTAGGCTTTGACCCCGGTCTTGACATGGTCGTAGGCCCGGCCCAGGTTGTAATCCTTCAGGTTGAAGGGAATCCCCTCCAGCAGCAGGATCATCTGCAGGGAAATCCGGTTGACGCTCTTCAACAGCTTTTCGACGCTCGTCTCCAGCAGGGGCCGTCTGGCATCGGGCTGGTAGATCTTTGCCACCGACTCGACCAGATCGACGATATCTGTCACCAACTGCTGCTTGTCAAAGTCGCCCTCAACGGTCTGATACCGGTTCTGCCGGATCTTCTCGAAGAGCTGCTCGGTTCGGCTCTCCAGAAGATCGAAGACCTGCCGGTCCAGATCGGCCATGTCAAGGTCATCTCCATCGGGAGGGGTCTCCTCGTGGTCGTATTCCATCAACTGATCGGCCCGGACCCGCATCTTCACAAGCTCCCGCTGCCGCTTCTCCAGAAGCCGGGAGCGCTGGCGCAGGGCCTTTTCGCTCAGATTCAGCCGGGATTTCCGGGTTTCAATGGCCTCCACAATGGGGGAGCGGGTCCGGTAATACCAGGCGATGGCCGGCAGAAAGGAGAAGCCGGCAAGCCCCAGCACCCAGCGCAAGGGCCCCAGAACATCCCACGCCTCGATAATCACCCCGCCAATCATCCCCAGGCCGCAGAGGACGAAAACCAGGGAGACGAAGGGCCATTTTCCCGAAGGTTCCGGATTCATATCACCCACATCATCATCTGTTTTGCATCGTCTGCTGCAAGAGAACAATTACCTTTGAAAAGCCGCTATCAGGAGCTGCGGATGCGGCGGACCAAGGGGTCCAGAAGCCGGTTTTTCACCATTCTTTTGAGACTCTCCCTTTGCGCGATGAAATCCGCAGCAGCCGGTGAAAGCCGGTAATATGCGCGGACAAAGATCCTACCCAGGGAATGGTTCAGCAGGTGTTGGTCCCGAAAAGAGCGAAGAGCCCTCACTTCCGGGGTTTCACAGGAACCGTAAACCCCGGTCGCCACAAAACATTTCTTATCCTCCTTGAACTCCACCTTGCCCCCGTCCATCTTGAAGGTCCCGTCGGTCTTGATGACCGGAGCCTGCTCCACATCGGCCTTGGAATAGGTCTCGGCATGGCTGATGGTGACCTTGCCGGTTTCGGTGAAATCGAGCCGGGCTATTGCCACCCAGTAGGCGTAGTCGTTCCCCTCATGGAGAGGAACCGACACACTGTTCCCGGTCTCGTTTTCGATCACGGCCTCGGCCTTGGCCGATTCAAAGCTCCCCGCGCCGCTCTCGAACTCCCGATGCCCCACGATCAGCGCATATTTCAGCAGCTCGGGCCGGAGGATCGTCATGGTTTCGGACCCGCCCTTCTTGCTGTCCTGGTTCAGATAGACATGGGGATATTTGTCTGCGCCCCCCATATCCTTATAGAAGATCTTCCCGATTTCGTTCTTCTGCGTGACGTAGAAGCAGTAGAGATCCAGATCGGTTCTGGTCTCCCATTTGAGGGTGGCGAGGATCGGCGGGTTGCTGGTGATGGCGGTCGACTCTTTGCTCTTGAGGATGATATCTGTCATGTTCCGCTCCTTTCGGTATTCGGTTCCTTTTCTTGAGGAATCTCGGGTTAACCCAGTATTGCACAACTTCTATATTAAATGGAAACGGCTATGAAGATCAATCCTGATTTACCGATTTTTCATTTTCAGCGGTTTTCTCTTCGGCCTGAGCCCGCTCTCTTTCCTTGGTGCGATAGAGCTGATCATCGGCCTTCATGATCAGGTGATAGAGGATATTCCGGGGATTGCTGTGGCCGATATCGGCCATCCTGTCCGGCGAGAGGGTGCTGACGCCCCGGCTGACGGAGAGGGGAACCGGATACTGATCCCATTGCAATTCCATGATCGACTTCTCCAGTCGCTCCGCGGTCTGTTCCGCACCCTCTACTTCGGTGTGGGGCAGCAGGATCAGAAAGGTCTTTCCGCCAAATCGGGCCACCATATCCACCTCCCGTAATCCATCCAGAAGGGATTGGGAGATCCGGATCAGCACCTGGTCGCCATAAGGGAGTCCGTGGATCTGATTGATATCGCTCATCCCTTCGATATCGACCAGGATCAGGGAAAGATGGTGGGCATACCGCCGGGATTTGGCGATCTCGCTTGCAAGCTGCTCCATGATATACTTCCGGTTGTACAGCCCCGTCAGATCATCGATAATGGCCATCCGTTCGATATACCGCTCTTTTTCCGAAATAGATTCCTTGAGTTCGGCCTTCTCCCGGGCCAGGCGCACCCGATCGTCCGATTCCAGCCGGTTCTGCTCCTGATAATCGGACAGCATCTTTTCTGCATGCTTCAGCTTCAGTTGAAGATCGATCACCGACAGCATATTGTGGGGATGCACCGGCTTGACCAGATAATCGATGGTGCTGCAGGAATAGGATGAAAAGAGATCGGAATTTCCGGAATTCTCCTGTTCAGATTGTTTTGGCTTTGCAGATTGTTTTAGATTTACAGATTGTTCCGGCTTTGCAGACTTCTTTGGTGATTGCGCAGAGGAAAGCAGCAGCAGAACCGGTATCTCCCACTCCTGGGAAAAGGTCTTGATTCGGGAATAGAAATCCGGAGATTCCACGCCCGAAAGTCCATCATCCATGAGGATGAAATCGGGAAGATTCTCCTTTGACTTGGCAAGTGCCTGTGCCTGGGTCAAGGCCACAATGACCGTATAATCCTTTTCCCGCAGAAGATTGGCAAGACGTTGAAGATCCTGGGGGTCCTCATTCACAACCAGAATCATCGGGGGCTCAACTGCTGGATTCGGAACACTCATGCTCACCTCCGCTACTGGGTTTTTCCGACTACCGCCCTTCCCTTTTCTACCGGTATCATGAATCGGGGCAGGAATCAAAGGAAATTGGTATCCGAAGATCGGGGGGCTGACCTTTAGAATTCCGAATCTGGTGATCCGGAAATTGTATGTGGAACAGAACCGGCTATGTCCATCCGATAGCCGTGGTGTTGACCCCGACACCGTCAATGGTTTCCGAACCAGATAGTTTTTCAAGAACAGTATCGTCATCTGTGGGCACGAACATGGCCAGAGTCACGCACTTCAGCCCCATCTGCAGGGCATAGGCGGCCGCCTGCTTTTTCGACCGTTTTGCCTCGTGGATATCGATGAAGCTCTTGACCTCGATCAGCCCTTTTTTCCCTTCGCACCGAAGATGAAGATCGACTTTTCCGTTGCCGGTGGGAAATTCCGGGCTGACGGAACAGCGCCGGCCAATGGCATTGAGGAGCCAGGAATAGAGATGAAAATGTCCCACAGCCTCGGTCAGATGGAGATCGGCCCGGCGGGGCTGATCCTTCCAGGGGTTCAATCCTCTGGCTTTCAATCGCTTCAGGTAATCTTCGTATCTCGCCGGCAGAGCCGAAAGATCGAGTTCAGGCCCTGCGAATACATCGGCCAGATCATCCAGGGGGTGGAGTGCGGAAATCGGCAGCCGATCCCCTACAAGATCATTGGTCAGAGCATTGTAGAGCCTTTCCTGAATAAAGGGCGAGGAAAACCGGCAGACCTCCTTTAGGTCCCCTTGTTCATTGAATACCGTATCCGGAGTGATGATGCCGTTCTGGTACAGATAGACGCACCAGTCCCGATCCAGGGAAAAGCCCATTTCCGGCTGAGAGAAAAGTTCCACGACCCTGTCCAGGTATTGGGTTTTTGCTATGATGATCAGATTCAAAATCGTGTTGTTCCACTCTCTGTGGATCGCAGCATCATAGATCTCCTCCCAGAGCGGAAGATCGATGGGAAGATCTGCGCCGGGATTATAGGTTTCGGTCATCATTTCCCCGAACCGGCAGACCAGTCCCGGCTGACCCCGGGTCGCGGCATAGAGCCTCTCGATGATCCCCGGATCGACGATCTGTCCGCTTTCGGCTTCATACTGGCAAAAGAGGTCTTCCACCTCTTCCCGGCTGAAGTTGGGAACCCGCAGGGATCGCTGGATATTGAATGGAGATCCCCGCCGGCTTTCCACCCCCAGAACAGCCCGGACACCTGCAAGCCCGAGGCCGTGGAGAAGATATCGGTTTCGGTCCAGATAGATCTCCCGGAACTGCGCGACCATCATGTCGAGCAGCTCCGGATGGAGGGTATCCACCTCGTCGATCAGCAGAATCAGCGGTTGATCCCAGAGCCCTGCCTTCCGGGTGAAGAGTCCGATGAAATCCTGCCAGTCATGGATAGGCCCTACCGCGCCCGGCAAATTTTTTGCCAGCAATTTTTCCAGAGCAACGGGAACGGTTCTGCCGGTCCGTTGGGCATCGGGCTCCAGGGCCGCGCCCCGAAGCCCTCCAAAGGAGAGGCGCTGCAGCGCAAACCGATCTTTGTATTCGGCGGAAATACTCTGCATCGCCTGCTGCATCAGCCAGGTCTTGCCGCTTTGTCTTGGGGCCCAGATCGTAAAGAAATCCCCTCCTTCTTCGATATCACCGACCAGAAACCGGACGCAGGATTCAATCAACGCCGTTCTCGGCGCCACAAAATGCTTTTTCGCATCCACCGGCCCATAGGAATGAAACCGTCTCATGATGTTTATTCTTCTCCTTTAAAACCTGCCCTGCGAGCGCTCTTCCTCACCCTTTCCGTCACATGCCTCTATTCTAAACAATTTAAAAGAGTTTTAAAACTCCTTTTTTCGGGTGACGACACTTTGGTTTTCCTGATAAGATGGAGTTGTTTGATTTTTCGGGTTCAACGACAAGAATGGTCTGACCGAACGAGGAATAGAAAATAGAAATGAATACCGTATCTCCATGCCGACTGCTGGTAGTAGATGACGAAGAGGAGGTGATCAAATCGATCGGCCGCCTCTTTCGAAAGAAGTACACCATTCATACCGCGACGAGCGCGGCCCAGGGGTTCACCATCCTGGAGCAGAATGCGGTGCAGGTAGTTTTGTGCGACCAGCGGATGCCGAAAGTCAACGGGACCGAGTTTCTGGCCCAAGTCCGAATCCGCTACCCCCATATCGTCCGGCTGATCCTGACCGGATATTCCGATATCCATGCGGTGATCTCCGCGGTCAATGATGCCAACATCTTCCGCTATATGACCAAGCCCTGGAAACCGGAGGAGCTGGAAAAGGCCATTGACGAAGCCCACCAGTTTCATCTGAAAATCCATAAGGAGGAGCGCTTATTCGACCTCTTGAAAGATATGGGCGATGAGATGGAGGTGCGGATCTCAGAGAAGACCGAAACCCTTTTAACGGCAAATCAGGAGCTGCAGCGCCTCTATGGGGAGAAGGAGTCCCTGATCCGGCAGCTTCAGGAGCGGGAGAAGCGGTATCGGGGGCTCTTCGAGGCTATCACCGATGCGGTCTTCGTCCATGAGGCGAGGCCGGATTTGACGCAGGCTCGTTTTCTCGAATGCAACGAGATCGCCTGCGGCCGGCTCGGCTACAGCCGGGAGGAACTTCTCTCCATGAGCCCGCATGAAATCGATGCGCCGGATACGATCGTGGATACTGCGGCCATTTCAAAACGCCTTTCCAGGGGGCAATCGGCCACGTTCGAACAGATGCATATCACCAAAACCGGTGAGAGAATCCCGGTGGAGATCCATACCCGGGTCTTTGATATGGATGGAACCCCCCGGGTGATGTCGATTGCCAGAGATATCACCGAACGGAAGATCGCAGAGCGGAAGCTGACCCAGGCCAAAGAGGCCGCAGAGGCCGCAAACAGGGCCAAGGATCTTTTTCTGGCCAATATGAGCCATGAACTCCGCACCCCATTGAACGGCATCATGGGCTATTCCCAACTCCTCAAAGAGGATGAGACGATTTCTGAAACCCATTCCGAATCGATCGAGACGATCTACCAGTGCGGCAACCATCTGCTCGCCATGATCGAAGATATCCTCGACTTTGCCAAGATCGAGGCTGAAATGATCGATATCGAAAAAAAGGCATTCGACCTCCATGCCTTTATAGACAACCTCGGGAAGAACTTTGGGATCCAGGCCCGTAAAAAGGGCATCGGGTTTGAAATTCAAATAGATCCGGCCATTACCGGCCCTGTACTGGGAGATGAGAAACGGCTTCGGCAGATTCTGTTCAACCTCATAGACAATGCGATTCATTATACGGAAAAGGGGAAAGTCGTGCTCGGGGCGGAAAAGGCAGGGGACCGGCTCCAATTCCGGGTGGAAGATACGGGCATCGGCATCCCAAAGGATCAGCAGGAGACCATCTTTACCCCTTTTTTCCAGATCAAGGACGGCCGGATTCCCGCTGCCGGCACGGGTCTGGGGCTCTCCATCTGCCGAAGGCTTATCCATCTCATGGGATCAAAACTTTTGGTCGAAAGTGATCCGGAAGGGGGAAGCCGATTTGCATTTACCCTGGATTGGCCTCTCCTTTCAAAAAAAGGAGATGAAAAAGAGGGGAAATCCAAAAACGCGGGGAAGATCGTCGGTTATGCGGGGCCGCCCCAAAAGGTTCTGGTGGTGGATGACATTCCTTTCAATCGGCATCTGATGCGGATAATGCTCTCCAACCTGAAATTTGAAATCGAAGAGGCAGAGGAGGGCCGGGCCGCGTTGGCGCAGATGGAGAATTCCTTTCCGGACCTGGTGATCCTGGATCTTCTGATGCCGACTATGGACGGCTACGAGTTTGCCCGCACCTGCCGGGAGCGGTTCGGAAAGGAGCGTCCGATAATCTTGGCCGTCACAGCCGATGCCACACCAAAGGCAAAAAAAGAGTGCATCCTGGCCGGATCCAATGACTGCATCACCAAGCCGATTCAACTGCCGGAGCTGCTGGCGAAGATCGAAGAACATCTCGAGGTGGAGTGGATCTATGCGGAAAGATAAAAATCTTTGGGCTATTTCTCCTTGAGCATATTGCTGATGGTCTGGGAGTTCCAGCGCCCCTTGCCGGAAAGGGTCGGGACCTCGGCTTTGTTCAAGAGATCCTCGATCTGCTTATAAGAATGCTTCTCCTCCCGTTTCCGCAGAATCCATTTAATGAGCATCTTCTTTTTGATCTCCCGCAGCTCATCGTCGAATTTCTTCAATGGAATGCCGAGATCATGCGCCTTTCCCTGGATATCCTCGAGTTTATCTTTGATGTCTTTGAACAATGGATCGGTGTTGGGCTGCGTCATCAGATCTTTTCCCGTTGAATAGCAGATCAGGTGAACAGATAAAAGGCGATGGCCCGGTCATAGGCTTTCTGCTCTTTTGTATCCATCTCCGGCGAAACAAACTCCACATGGATATTCCCCGGCGAGATATTTCGAACGATTCCCTCTTTGCGGATCAGGGTCCGGTTCCGGTTGTCGAGATAGAACGCGAGAAGAATCTGATCTTTTACGGAAAGACCGATACTGTTCCGGCTCTCAAAGCAAAGCCCATAGCGGGAGATATCTTTCACCCGCATGGGGCTTTTCTGGCTGCTCTTTTTTCTGCGGAAGACGCCGACTAGATCCACCGGTTTGCGAAAGGATTTCCGCCTTTCCAGAAAAATTATTTTGGAATAGCCGCATGCGCAACTGTGTCGGATATTGACCTTCCCTTCGGCCTGCTGATGTTCGGAACCATCCATCATCATTGTCCTTTCGCATTCGGGGCACTCCAGCAGGATCATGGCATTCCGATCCAGATGGACCTGGTGCTCGAAATCTGCCAATGCTGATTGATCCTGTCCGGTATTTTTCTGATTATCGGTTTGTAACTGCAGGCTCGTTGCCCTTTCCACGTCGATTTGCACTCCGGATTTAAAAGATTCAAGACGATGCTGACCCCTTGACGTTTTACGTCATCTATGCCATGAAAGGGGGAAATAATTCAATGGGTTTAAAAAGGTAATCCGGGGTAGGATAACTCTACCCGCACCTGTTTTGTTATTTTCCAATTGTCTTTTCTCGGATAAAACGATAAAATCCAATTGTCTTTTTAAGAAAAACCCTCGATCCGGAGGCTCTTGTTCGGATCGAAGAAAAGCAGCTCTTTCTATGGTATTCTTCTCTGCTTCGGAACGTTTGGAGAATTCTTTATCCAAACCGTTTATGATATAGATGCAATGATTGGTATCCAACAGATAGTCCGCCATTCGGATCACTCAAAATCCGTTTTTAAAGGAGATATCGTCCGTGCGGACTTGATCCGCTCGATCCATTCCGCCGAAGATTCCCGGCCTGAAGTGCCCTCCATCATTTTAAAAATCCGATTCCGCCGCTTTCGGGAAGTTTCCTCTCCGGCGATTTTCAGATCCTCCTCGCCTTCGGGGCGAAGAATGACCGTGAAAGTCTGGTGCGGATTTTGCCGGAACTCCTTGATCCATTGAACCGGGATTTCGTCTCCCCTGATATGTTTGATAATTATTGACGGCATCCTTCCACCTCCTGAATTGTATATGCAAAAATCCCCTCTGCATCGCAATAGATATGCATCATTTCCATCCGGATTCCCCTCACCGCTTCGGCCGCGCAGCCTCCCGAATCACCGCGCCATGCTCCGGGCTCATAACCAGAATCGCGTACCGCTCCACCCGGTCCATGGCATCGGTGCTGAGGGAGGCATAGTCAAATCGTCCCCGCAGATCAGTATAGCCGTCCTTGTAGAAGATCACCTCTCCGCTCTTCATCCGGCCGTAAACCTTGACATAGACCCGGGAAAGGGGTCCATTCGTCTCCTGCCGGGTCACGTGGAGCTGGCCGTAGTTCTCGATTACCGTCACGTTCAGGGCATTGGCATAGTAGGTTTGGGCTTTTCGTATGCCGCGGGAGACGATCTCGATCATCAGGTTGCTCTGGCCCAATTCTTCGGGAATGGCCACCTCATGTTGGTTCCGATCCCGGGGCAGGGAGATCGTCTCGCTCTTTTTGGGACGGATATAGGCGAAATGATCCGAATTTTTGGCCACAAATGGGCTGCGGGAGAAGAGCAGCTCGATATCCATCGGATAGTAGTTGATCCGGCAATCTTCCATGTTCTGATATCGAATCCGGATCATCCGCTCTGCTACAGTGAAATCGAGTGCCGGTTCGGTCGCGGCAAGGCCGGTCTGCACCCGATTTCGATCCTCGGCTTTTGTTTCATCGGGTTTTTGAAATTCCGGCCCGGCCTCTCCCCGGATCTCGGCGAGCTGTTCATTTGCGGCCTCGAATCGGTTCCTCCACCGGGGGACCGGATGGTTCAGATGGGTTCGGATCATCCCTTCCGCACCTTCGAGATCTTCGGTGTAGAAATCGAGATAGACCTGCAGGTAATCGTACTGGAGGCGGGAGAGGATCTTCTCCGGGTCGATCTTTTTATAATGGGAGAGCGCATCCGTCACCCGGTCCTGAAGCAGAAGATAGTAGGCCGCAGCCAGATGATCCTCTGGAGAGAGCTGGGGTCTGTAGGCCATATGTTCCAGAAACCGGATGTACTGGGCATGGAACCGGTCGTTCAAGATCTTCCGCTCTCCGCCCAATTGATGGGCACGGGCATTGACCAGGGGGTGATACTCCAGATGCTGGTAGGTCTTTCGGGCCACCGGATCGATCGTCAGCAGCCGGGTCCGGATGAATTTACCGCAGCTTTCGGCAAAGGGGGAATGTTTAAGATATTGGGCTGCCGCGTCAGGCTCCTGATGATGGATGGCGTATGACCAGAGGGTATGATCATATATCCCGCGGGTTTTCAAGACGCGGATGGTCTGGTTGAAAAAGGGCTTCTCCTTCATCCGAAAGGCGATCTTTGCAAGGTCGATCCGGTTGAGATTCTCCTGTTTCAGAAATTGGATCACCTCTGCTTCGGTTCCGTTCTGGGAGACGTAATCCCAGGATTGGGTATCCACTTTTTTCAACTGCTCCACAACCTTCAGGCGCGTATCCTCTCCCTGGCCAACCACGCCTTCGTGCTGAGCCGCCTGCACCGGGTAATGGGGAAAGGTTCCGGTTTCAGGGAAGTAGAAGTGGTATTCAAAGGTCCGGGTGGAGTATGCCTCCAGTACGATGGGGGTTCCTTCGGTGTAAAAGCCGGTCTGCAGAGGCATCGCGCCTTTTGGAATCTGCAGCAGAAGACGCAGCCGACGCCGGGCCGAGGTGGGATTGCTGACCACCACCTGACAGCCGTAGGGGGTTCGATACCGGAATTCATCGGTCACGAACTTGTCATACCGCTCGCTCCCCTCATACCGATACCGGTCATCGGGCCGGAAATATCCCTGGCTCAGGAGGATCGGAACCGCATCTTCCATAAGCGGGGCCTCTGCGATCTCCTGGTGAAAAAGGATGCTTTTTCCCGAAGGCTTCAGGGTCAATTTCCGGGCCTCGATGGTCGATTCCTGTTCTGGTGCGTCAAAGGGGAGATCGAGAACCGAAAGCGCCAGCATCATCTCGGTGAAATTTCCGGTCGCATAGATAAAGTTTTCGGAGAGAAAGGGCGCTTTGGGATCACTTCTGGCAAAGTCCTCCCAGAAGCGGTTGACAGGAATCAGATCCGCATTCTGGGCTTCGATCGGCAGATGGTAATAGTTGTTTTCGGCCCATTCCCGGGTCTTGTCCAGGGCTCGATAAAATGGCCGCCGGGCCTGCCGGACATCCTTGCGGGCCCGGCGAACTTCCTTTTTGGCCTGTGCCATTGCAGGCGCGGACAAAACCTGGGCTTTCGAGGATCTTGCCGCTGCAAAATCCTCGTCTGCAAAATCCTCGGGCGCAGAGCGCGCCATCTCCACCATCTCCCGGGGGGCCGCGCCTTCTGCCCGCTGCGCTTCAAAAGCTATCGCTTCCATGATCTGGTCCGCTGCCGCGCCGATACCGAACTCGTCCCCGGCAAGCGCACTCCCCTTGAGCGCGGTATCGTAGAGACGATTGAAGGTTTCCGGATCACGGGGCGTTAAATCGGTCAGATCCCTCACGAATCGGGCCGTCTCCCGGAGATCGCGGGAACCTTTTCGGGCCAGCAGGATCTTCTCCACGAGATTGAGCCGGCCGTATGCCCAAGGGGCGGAATATTCGGAAAGATCCTCGTCGCAGAGCCAGCGGTCCGGAAAAGTTTTATCCTTTTTGTTCTTCAGATAGGGCCGGATGACCCGATCGAAAAAGGGCCGGTCCTTGTGATAGAGAAAGAAGTGAAGTTCATGACAGGCATGTTCGGAATAGAGTTTCTCTTTTTTGGCTTCGTCATATTCGGGCCAGGTTCGGATGAAGCCGAATTTCTCCAAGGTGGAATCGCTGGAAAGGGTTCCAAAGAGGGAAAAAACATCGGAAAGGGTATCGTAGCTCCTGATCGCCGAGGTAACGATATCGGGGAGGGTGAAGGTCTGGCCCGGCTCCAACAGGGATATTTCCTTCTTTTCGATGCAGGGCTTTCCAGCAGGAAGCGGAGTCGGCAGCCGTAGATCCCGTTTTTGGATCTCTTTGGGAGAGAGCATGGCCTGCCGATAGATCGTATCTTCGGTATCGGCTGCGATCAGAAGGAGTTGAACCGCGTCTTCGAGCCGATCCCGCTCGATGCGGATCAACCCCTGCTCATCCGGTTTCAGATTGAAGAAGAGCGGCGCGGGATAGGCCAGAAAATCGAGGTTGCTGAAATCCGAGGAATCCCCACGACCCATGGAACGCTCCTCTGCCGCGCCCGCACGAAAGTCGGCCTTGGGCTCCCGGCTCTCATAAGCGCCCCCCGGAGCCGCATTATCCGTATGAGTCCGGGTCTCCTCCACAGGCCAAGGGTTCAGCAGCAGCTCGGGCCGGGTCAGCAGATTTCCCGGATACTTTTCTGCATATTTCCGGTCTAAAATATACCGGTACTCGTCGCCGATATCCCGGCCTGCGATATATTGTGACTCGGGCTTCGAGGGCCGGAGCCGGAAGGGCTCGACCCTTCCCTGCACCCGCAGCAGGCCAAAGGGATCATAGGGCGGAGAGAAGCGCAACCCAAAAATATGGAGCCGCGCGTAGGGCCCCGCATTGGCCAGATGGACCACAACTGCATCGTCTTTGGCATCGATTCGGTCGATCTGAAGCGGATCAGCGTAATTTTCCTCAAGAATCCGGCTCTTTGACAGGATTGTCCCCGCATCGAGATTTCCCTGGGTCACTCGAATCCGAATCCTCTTTCCCGCTTCTTTCAGAAAAAGGTC
>JAABSZ010000086.1:0-15423 GCA_011390135.1 Desulfobacteraceae bacterium
AACGTCACCTATAACGATTACCGCTACAGCGGCAACCGGTGTATAAACATCACCCCCTATACCTACACCATCATCCAGTTTCCCTAACAGGTCTCCCTCCCGGAGCCTGATTGTATATAAGTAGAAAAGAGCCCGGTTCTTCAATGACCGGGCTCTAAATCTGCCGCAGCGCACTGCATACAGCAGATGGCGGCAACCGGCTTTCAGCCGGTTTTTTTGGGTTCAGCCTGGGATTTCAATCCCAGCTCAGATATCGAACACAATCCCCTGCGCCAGCGGCATCTCCTTGGACCAGTTGATGGTACAGGTCTGCCGCCGCATATAAGCTTTCCAAGCATCTGACCCGGACTCTCTACCGCCGCCGGTCTCCTTCTCCCCGCCGAACGCGCCGCCGATCTCGGCCCCGGATGTGCCGATGTTGGCGTTTGCGATTCCGCAGTCGCTGCCCCGGTGGCTCAAAAACATCTCGACCTCCCGCAGGTTCTGCGAAAAGATTGCCGATGACAGCCCTTGGGGGACCGCATTGTGGTATTCGATGGCCTCTTCGATGGTCTTTTCATAGGGGATGAGGTACAGAATCGGCGCAAAGGTCTCCTCTTTCACAATCTCCATATCGGCACTGGCTTCGCAGATGCAGGGCGTGACATATGCCCCTTTGTCGTAAATTCCGCCACTGAGAACTTCCCCGCCGTAGAGAACCTTTCCGCCCTGGCTCTTCAAAGTCTCCAGCGCCTTCTGCATAGTCTCGGCAGCTTCACGGTTGATCAGAGGCCCCATCAAAACCCCCTCCTCCAGCGGATCACCGATCTTCACCTGCTGATATCCCTTGACCAGGGTTTCGGAGAAGTCCTGAAAAATATTTTTATGCAGAATGATCCTCCGAGTGGTGGTGCATCGCTGCCCTGCCGTGCCCACCGCGCCGAAGACAATCGCGCGCACCGCAAGATCGAGATCCGCATCAGGGGTGACGATAATCCCGTTGTTGCCCCCCAGCTCCAGAATGGTCTTCCCAAGCCGGCCCGCCACGGTCTGCGCCACATGCCGCCCCATCTTAACCGAACCGGTCGCGGAGATCAGCGGAATTCTAGAATCGTTGATCAGCCGCTCCCCCACCTGCTGCCGGTCTCCGATGACGATGTTGAGTACGCCCTCGGGAACATCGTTTTCCTTCAGCACCTCCCCGGCGATCTTCATACACGCGATGGCCGTAAGCGACGTTGTGGAAGAAGGCTTCCAGATCACCGGATCTCCGGCAATGAGCGCGATCATGGCATTCCACGCCCAGACCGCCACCGGAAAGTTGAATGCGGTGATCACCCCCACGGGGCCCAACGGATGCCACTGCTCATACATCCGATGCTCGGGCCGCTCCGAATGCATGGTAAACCCATAGAGCATCCTCGACTGCCCCACGGCAAAATCGGCCATGTCGATCATCTCCTGAACCTCGCCCTCACCCTCGGCCCGGATCTTTCCGTTCTCCAGCGTCACCAGCGCGCCCAGATCCTTTTTATGCTCCCGAAGGGCCTCTCCGATCTGACGCACGATCTCTCCACGCTTGGGCGCGGGAACCATCCGCCAATGGTCAAAGGCTTCAACCGCTTTTTTCACCACGGTCTCATAGTCGCCTGCATCGGCACATCGAACTTTTGCAATAGTCTTTCCATCGATGGGAGATGTCGATTCCAGCATATCTCCCCGGGCATCGAGCCATGATGTACCTGTGCCCGCACCCGAGAGTTCACCGGTGATGCCGAGTCTTTCCAGAATTTCCTTCAAGATGTCCCCCTTTCCTTGCTGATACCGCAACGGAGTGCGCAATCCATAAATTGCGCGTTCCGGAGCCCTGTTCCGAAACTTTTGCCGAGGTACTTATCCGGCCACCTCCCGAACCACCTCCTCGAAGATCGTCAGACACAGGTCGATCTCATCCGCATCCACGGTCAGCGCAGGACAGAATCGGACCGTATTCTGCCCGCACCCCAGCAGCAGGAGCCCCTTTTCAAAAGCCCGGTTCAATATCCGGTTCCGCCAGTCCGGAGCCGGGATCTTGTTCTCCCGATCCTTGACGATCTCGGCCCCCACCATCAGCCCCTTGCCACGCACGTCCCCCAGACACTCCAGGCTCTTCTGCTGCTCCTTCAATCCGGCCATCAGCCGATCTCCCTGCACGACAGCATTCTCCATCAGCTCCGTCTCCAGAAGCTCGATAGTCGCAAGCGCGGCCTGGCAGGAGAGCGGATTTCCGCCGAAAGTGGAGGCGTGGGAGCCGGCCTCCCAGTTCATGATATCGGTATGGGAGACCATCGCGCCGATGGGCATGCCCGATGCGATCCCCTTGGCCAGAGACATGATGTCCGGCACAACCCCGAAATGTTCGCTCGCAAACATCTTTCCGGTGCGGCCCATCCCCGACTGCACCTCATCGGCCACATAGAGGATGCCGTACTTCCGGGTCAGCTCGAATATCTTCTGATGAAACTCGGGCGGCGGCACGATGTATCCCCCCTCTCCCTGGATCGGCTCCACAAATATGGCAGCCACCTCCTCGGCCGGAATGGTGGTCCGAAAAAGGGTCTCCTCGATCCATTTGACACAGAAGGTATCGCATTCCGGATGGCAGAGGTTGTATGGACACCGGTAGCAGTAGGGGTAGGGGATGTGGGTGATGCCCGGGACCAGCGGGTTGTAATGCTTCTTCTGGATCGACTTGCTGGCCGTCAGCGATAGCGCGCCCATGGTCCGGCCGTGAAACGCGCCGAAAAACGCGATGTTCAGCTCCCGCCGGGTGTGCCACCGGGCCAGTTTGAAAGCGGCCTCCACAGCCTCCGCGCCCGAATTGCCGAAGTAGACCCGCTTGATGCTCTCTCCGGGGGCCAGTTGCGCGATCTTCTCGGCCAGCCGGATCTGGGGCGTGTAATAGAAGTCGGTTCCGGACATGTGGAGCAGCTTATCCGCCTGATCCTTGATGGCCGAAACCACCTTGGGATGGCAGTGGCCCGTGGAGCAGACCGCAATCCCTGCGGTGAAATCGAGAAATTCATTGCCGTCCACATCGGTGATCCAGAGACCTTTTCCCCGGTCGGCCACCAGGGGATAATCTCTTGTGTAGGAGGGGGAAACATAGGTGTCGTCCAGTTGAATCAGTTTCCGGGCATTGGGGCCCGGCAGGGGGGTTTGAATTGATGGGGTTTTCATGGCAGCTCCCGTCTGTGTGATTTGGAAAAGTCCGTAAAGATGATCAATCGTTGTTCTGCTGCATGTGATTTCAGCCTATCCCAATTCCTTTGGAAAATCAAGGAGAGGATTTTTCGATTTCCGGTTGACGAAGCTTCTCTAAAGTGGGAAAGAGGAGGGCTTTGTGTCAGTGTCGATCATAGGAACGAAATCCAAAAGGATGACAGGCATCCAAGATGACAGGCATCCAAAAGGTAAGGTAGGAAATGCTCATCTATATCAAACTGCTGCTGACCGCGATCTTCTGGGGCGGAACCTTTATCGCGGGCCGATATGTCGCGCGGGATGTGGGGCCATATTCGGCCTCCTTTCTCCGCTTTCTGATCGCATCGACCTTTCTTCTGTTCTTCATCCGCAGGGCCGAGGGAAAGTTCCCAATGGTGGAAAAGCGGCTGATCCTCCCTTTGGTGCTTCTCGGCATGACCGGGATCTTCTCCTACAATGTCTGCTTTTTCAAAGGATTGAAGCTCATCGAGGCCAGCCGCGCATCTCTGATCATCGCAAACAACCCCATCCTGATCGCGGTGCTGTCGGCCATCCTTTTCAAAGAGCCCATGAACCGGATCAAAGCCGCAGGAATCCTGCTTTCGGTGACGGGCGCGATGATCGTGGTCTCCCGGGGGGATCTTCTGGCCATTTTCCGGGGCGGCATCGGGATCGGTGAGATCTTCATCTTCGGCAGTGTGCTGAGCTGGTCGGCCTTTTCGATCATCGGAAAGACGGTGATTGCCAAAATCTCCCCCCTCTGTTCCATCGCCTATGCCTCTGCCATCGGGACCCTCTGCCTTTTGATACCGGCACTCTCCGAAGGGCTTCTTCAAACCATCGGAAGCTATTCATTTCTGGACTGGTTCGGGATCTTCTATCTCGGCTATTTCGGAACCGTTCTCGGGTTCGTCTGGTATTACGAGGGCATCCGGGCATTGGGACCCACCCGGGCCAGCCTCTTCATCAACTTTGTCCCCATCAGCGCCATTATACTGGCCTATTTCATTCTGAAAGAGCCGCTCACCTCCTCCCTTTTTGCCGGTGCGCTCTTTGTGGTCACCGGGGTATATCTCACCAATACCGCATCCCTCAAGGTCAAGGTACGGTGATTGGATCCCCGCATCTGCGGTTGCTTTTTTTCTTCAATTTTTGTATGGTTAATTGAATAGAGAGGAGGGGGTGCAAAATATTGACCGCAGGTTCCGCAACGGAGGAGAACCCATGAAATTTCCCTATGGCATTAGCGATTTCAACAAAATCATCCGGGGGAACTATTTCTACTGCGATCGGACCGATCGAATTCCGGAAATTGAGGATGCGGGGGATTATCTGCTCTTTATTCGTCCGAGGCGGTTTGGTAAGAGCCTGTGGATGTCCATCCTCTGCCATTACTATGATATCAATGAGAAAGACCGTTTCGAAGAACTCTTTGGAGGTCTCGCCATCGGGCGGAATCCGACGCCGCTGCATAACAGATATCTCATTCTTAAATGGGATTTTTCATGTGTCGATCCGACCGGTACTGTGGAGCAGATACGGCAGTCTCTGTATGGCCATGTAAATGCCTCCATTTACAACTTCTACAGCAAATACCGGAAAATTTTTCCCGGGTTTTCCGATCTGTTGCAGGAAGATGCACTCAGTTCCCTAAAGATAATGCTGGCGGAAACACGAGCTGCAGGTTATCTCCTCTATCTCCTCATCGATGAATATGACAACTTCGCCAATGAGATGATGTCGGGAATCCGAAGCGAACAGGACGATTATAATGCCCTTGTTCATGAAAAAGGGCCTCTGAAAACCCTGTTCAAATCCGTGAAATCCTCTGCCGGAGAAGGAAGCCTTGATAAAATCTTTATCACCGGTGTCTCCCCTGTGATCATGAGTGACATCACCTCGGGCTTCAACATTGCGGAAAACATATATCTCTACGCCGATTTCAACGATCTGTGCGGCTTTACCGAAAATGAGATCCGAAAGACGTTGGCGCAAGTCGGGGAGGAATGTCCCTCTTGTGATATCGAAGAAGGGATGGAGATGATGCGAGCCTATTACAATGGCTATACCTTCTCCCCGGGCCTGGAGCAGAAAGTCTACAATCCGACACTGGCGCTCTATTTCTTTAAAAGATTCCAGAAAACCGGAACCTATCCCCGGGAGATGCTCGATGCCAATCTAGCTATGGACGAAGCCAAACTCGCTTTTATCGCCGGGCTGCCCAGAGGCAATCAACTGCTGCTCGATATCACCCGGGAAGGGGAGCCGGTAACGGTATCCGGTATCTCCAACCGCTTCGGCGTCTCCGAAATATTGAATGACGCGGCCAAGACACAGGATTTTCTCATCTCCTTTCTCTACTATTTCGGCGTGCTGAGCATTACGAATCTCACCGCTGCGGGTAAACTGGAACTTCAGGTTCCCAACCTCGTGACCCGGGGCCTCTATGTCAACCGCATTGCCCAGTTCCTGCTGCCAGACCCCGGGATTCGGGATGACGGCCGGGCCGCGGCCGAAAAGGTCTTTACCCAAGGGGATATCGTGCCCCTGTGTGAGTTCGTTGAAAGCCGCTATTTCCAGGTCTTTCACAACCCGGATTATAAATGGGCCAATGAACTGACGGTGAAGACGGCCTTTCTGACCCTGCTCTACGACGATATCCGGTACATCATGGATTCGGAGCGGGAGATAGGCCGGGGATATGTGGATCTGACCATGATCATCCGTCCCGACATGCGGAAATTCGAGCTGCTGGATGTACTCATCGAGTTCAAATATGTAAAGCTTTCGGATGCGGGAATGACTGGTGAAAATGCACGAAAATTAACACCGGCGGAACTGCAGGAAATACCGGCCATGAAAAAAGAAATGGCAGCGGCGCGGGAACAGGCAAAACGGTATGGCAGGGATCTGATGAAAAAGCATGGGAACCTGCGCCTGAAATCCTTTGCGGTTGTGAGTCTGGGATTTGAGCGATTGTGGGCCGAGGCGGTTTAAAATATTCTTTGATTGATTTTTTAAAATCATTCCAATGGATTAAAAATATATCTCTTGACATGCCCATCGTTTCTGGTGTAGCTATTATATAATTATTTGGAATAAGAGCAAAATATTGCGATAAGCGTTCCAAAGACCACCCGGACCCGAAAAGGAGGAAACGATGAGACAAGAGGGAAAGCTCCATCCACTCGTAAAGGAACTGAAGCTCGATCTTGAAACCGGCAAACTCTCCCGGCGGGAATTTCTGCGGTATTCCACCCTTGTGGGGCTGTCCGCGACCGCTGCCTTTGGAATGGCCGGGCTGGCCTCTCCCCGAAAACTGTTAGCCGCCCAGATCATTCACAGAGGCGGGACATTGAAGGTCTCCTCTCCGATCCAGAAGGTGACCCACCCGGCCCAATTCTCCTGGGTCGCTCCCTCCCAGCAACTGCGCCAGGTGGCCGAATATCTTACCTGGACCGACAGCAACAACATCACCCGCCCCTATCTGCTGGAGAACTGGGAGGCCAGCGAAGACCTCAAAACCTGGACTCTAAACCTGCGCCAGGGGGTCAAATTCAACAACCGCGACGAATTTACGGCAGACGATGTCCTCTTTACCATGAATCAGTGGCTCGACAAGGATGTGGGCTCCTCGCTGCTGGGGATGGTGGGGGATTACCTCGATCCCACCGGCATTGAAAAGACCTCGAACCATCAGGTGGTTCTCCATCTCAAACGCGCCGAGATCGCTGTTCCGGAGCATCTATTCCACTATCCCGCGCTGATTTTAAACCACAGAACCTTTGAAGGGGATTTCATCAAAAGGCCCCACGGCACGGGCCCCTATACTCTGGAGATGTACCGGGAGGGGGAACGGTGCGTGGTGAAGCGGCGGGAGGACTACTGGCAGATGGGTGCGGATCAAAATCCGCTGCCCTATATGGACAGCATCGAGTTCATCGACATGGGCGCGGAGATGGCGGCACAGATCTCGGCTATCCGGGCCGGAGAGATCGACACCATCGATCTGAGCGATGCCGGCGGCACCGATGTCTATCAGGCCCTCAAGGATGATCCGGACATCAACATTCAGCCGGCCACCACCAGCCAGGCCCGGGTGCTGCGGATGCGGGCCGATCTGAAGCCCTGGACCGACAATCGGGTGCGAAAGGCATTGAAGCTCTGCCAGCACCGGGAGAAGATCCTCGCGCTTGCCTATTTCGGGCAGGGGATTCAGGGGCAGGATTTCCATGTCTATCCCAAGCATCCGGAATACTGTAAAAAAGATACGCTCCAATACGATACTGAAAAGGCCAAAGAGTTGCTGAAGGAGGCCGGCTATCCGGACGGCCTCGATGTCAACCTCGCTGTCGGCAGCGAGTGGACCGATGTGGTCCGCTTTGCCGAGGTGCTCAAGCAGGATGCGGCCCCCGCAGGCTTTAGGATCAACATCCGGACCATGCCCAACAGCCAGTACTGGGAGAAGTGGACCGAGGTCGATCTCGGCATCACCCCCTGGACCCACCGGCCTCTCGGCACAATGGTACTGAACCTTGCCTTCACTGCCGATGATACCGGAAAGCCGGTGGCCTGGAACGAGACCCGCTGGGTGGATGAGGAGTTCTCGAAACTGCTAAACCAGGCCAACGGAACCCTGGATGTGGATGAGCGGCGGAAAATCTTCTGCAAGCTCGAAGATATCCAGATGGAGAGAGGCTCCATCGGCATCCCCTACTGGCGCAATGTCTGGATGGTGACCCGGAGCCGGGTGGAGAATGTCGAATCCCATCCAAACCTCTATATGCTCTTCAACACGGTCTGGCTGAAAAAATCTTAAACAGATCCGGCTGAAATGGCTAAATTCATCATCCGGCGCTTTTTTCTGCTGCTCTTGACCATGTTCCTGGTCTCCATTGCGGTCTTTCTCATCGCGGAATCCTCCCCCGGAAATGTGGCCCGAAACGTGCTGGGCAGCTTCATCACCCCGGAGCAGGAGGCCTCCTTTCTCGCGCAGATGGGGCTGGACAAGCCGATCTGGCAGCGGTATCTATACTGGCTGACCGGCTCTGACTGGCATGCGGAGAAGAAGGTGGGCCTGTCTCTGAAGCGGATCACCACGCGCAAGGGTTTTGAGGAGTGGTGGGCCGTTGGAGAGGGAGGAAATCTCCTGCGCTGGAAGATGGAGGGAGAGGATCTGATCGCGTTGGTGAAAACCCCGGACCTTGAAACTTTTGAGAGGCCCGCCAATGACCGATGGCAGACCTACCCCGAGGGGGGAAGCTATTTCTGGGGGATCGACACCGCAAATCATGCGGTCCGCTGGGAAAAGGGGTCGGGAGAGACGGTCTGGAACTTCGTGATGGGCAGCGGCTGGATGGCTGCCACCGGAGGCCCTGCGGAATATATCCCTCTGAAAAAGGGGTTTGTCCGGGGAGATCCGGGCGTATCCCTGCGCACGGGCCGTCCGGTCTCCAAAAGCATCTTTGTCCGGCTGCGGAATTCTTTAGTGCTGGCCGGAATCGCATTTGCCATTGTCATGCCGATTGCCCTCTTTCTGGGCATCCTTGCGGGACTGAAGGAGGGCTCCCTGCCGGACCGGTTCCTCTCCATCTCCGGGATGATGTTTTCCGTGATCCCGGAATTTGCCACCGGCATATTTCTCATCCTGATCTTCTCCCACTGGCTCGACCTCGTTCCCGGGGCAACGGTCTTCGGCGAGAAGGCGCCTTGGGAGCGGATCGACATGCTGATCCTGCCGGTGCTGACTCTGACCCTGATCGAGCTGGGCTACATCCTTCGGATCACCCGGGCCAGCATGGCCGAGGTGATGCGCTCCTCCTACATCCGCACCGCGTTTTTAAAGGGGCTTCCCTACTGGCGGGTGGTCTTTCGACATGCGGTGCGGAATGCGCTGATTGCGCCCATCACGGTGATCATGCTCCACGTCAACTGGCTCATGGGCGGCATCGTCATCGTGGAGGTGGTCTTCGGCTATCCGGGGCTGGGGAAATATCTTCTCGACTCCGCGCTGTATAAAGATATCAACGCGCTGGAGGCCGGGACCATGATCATGGTGATGGTGGCGGTGGGGACCCAGTTGATCGCGGATGTCATCTATACGTTTTTGAATCCCAGAATTCGGTATGGATAGCTGCTTTTTTTCAGCATGATCCCTCTCAAATCTGGTATAACTACAGGCGGTGTGAAGGAAAGGTTCATTCATAACGTCGATCGAAAAGGGGGAAATATGAAAGCGCACAAGATTATTCTTATTGCTGTATTGTTTGTTCTTTTTGCCGTATCTGGCTATTCGCAGAATGCCGAAAATGTGGAAGTAGTCGGTTCATGGCCTTACGGCCCGGCCAAAGCCGTTGCCGTGGATTCGCTAAGAAGGCTCACGTTTCTCGGATCCGGGGGCGGAGTGCTGGTACTGGATACCCGGGATCTTTCCAGTCCGGTTGAAATCTCCCGGATCGAAACGCCTGGTATGGTTGAAGATCTCCATTATGAGGGGGAAAGACTCTATATCGCCAATGGTCTGCCGGGTCTCACCGTAGTTGATATGGCCGATCCGGGATCTCCGGCCGTTCTTTATACAAAAGAGTATCCGGAGCAGGTGAAAAAGGTCCATGTGGCAAACGGAGATCACTATGTCGTCAGCAGCAATGGTATCTTTTATACCTACCTGTGGAACCAACAGGATGATCCATTCTCCGGCGGTGATTTTGGGGAATCTTCCGGTCTTTTCGATTCCGAAGGAAATATTGTCGATGCTTTTGTAAGGGTATCCGAATATGGAACATTGGGATATCTGGTCGATGATGTCGGTATCCTGCGGATTGTCGATCTGATGGACCCATCCAATCCTGCGGAAGCCGGCTTCCATTACCTTCCTGGAAAAGCCGCTGCGATTTATATGGCCTATCCCTACGCCTATGTCGCCTATTCGGTAGCCGGAGACCAGCAGGATGACCTGGGATTGTACATCTTCGATATCAGCAGTCCTGTTGCACCGAGAGTGGTCGGGACATACGAGATCAGATCCGGCGGGGTTCCGTCCGGGCTCCATGTGGGGGGCGGATATGCCTATATCGGCAGTCTGACGGGAAATATTCACATTATCGATATCAGCGATCCGGAACTACCCGAAAAGGCGGGAGATTATTTCACCTCGGGAATCGTCCGGGCCCTCTCGGTCTCTGGATCTGCTCTCTATGTGGCCGATGAAAAAGAGGGGCTCAACATTATCGACGTCTCCGTTCCATCCGCGCCGGAAAGACGGTCTTACCTGAATACGCCCGGATGGATGTATGACGTATTTGTCGTCGATGGATATGCATATTCGGTTGATGACAAAAAGGGCCTGCATATCGTTGATGTCTCAGATCCTGCGGATCCAAAAGGCGTTATGAGCTATCAGACTCCCGGAACCGCCCGGGGAATTTATGTTTCGGGATATTATGCCTATATAGCCGATGGAAATGAAGGATTGATGATCATCGATGTCTCTTCACCCTTGATGCCCTCCCGCGCGAAGCTTATTCCGACACCTGGTGACGCACGGAATGTGTTCGTTTCTGGATCTTATGCCTATGTCGCCGATGGCGGCGGCGGACTTCGCATCATGGATGTGACTGACCCGGCCAATGCATATGAGGTCGGTTCATACGATACGTCGGGCTCGGCCGGAGATGTATTCGTTTCCGGCAATTATGCCTATGTTGCCGATGGTTCACAGGGACTGGTGATCTTCGATGTCTCGGTCCCCCAATCGCCGCATCGGGTGAGATCTTTTGATACCCCCGGTTCCGCATATGCGGTGCATGTCGAGGGAGATTATGCCTATGTGGCCGACTGGTATGGCGGACTTATCGTTCTCAATGTCCGAGATCCGGAAAACCCGGTCTTTGTAGCATCCCTGGATACGCCAAGCGATGCATTGGATGTCCATGTCTCCGAAAATTATGCCTATGTATCCGACCGACAGGGGGGCATAAGGATCTATGATATCCGCGATCTGCCGGCCGCGCCCGTCGAAGTCGGCTACTACGCCTCCAGCAGCGGCAACAACGGAATTTATGTCCATGATGCCCACATTTATGTGGCCGACGGCCCCGGCGGACTTTCTGTTCTGCGTTTTAAAGCCGCGATACCCGGCGACCTGGACAACAGTGAAACCATCGACTTAAGCGATGCCATTGTTGCCCTCAAAGTGCTTGCCGGGATTGAATCATCAGGGCTGCGGACCAATTATGCCGGGTCCGGCGCAGATGTCAACGGCGACGACCGCGTCGGCTATCCGGAACTCCTCTATATCCTGCAAACGGTTTCCGGATTGCGGCCACAGTAAAGGATATTTTGCGGAAAAGCTTCCCATGACCGTCAATGAACGAACATCGGAATTGGTGGATGTCCAACCGGAAAAGGCCGGAAACATCCAGCGGATGCGGGATGCCCTCTCCATCCTTCTGGCATCGAAGACTGCGACTGTGGGCCTGGTGCTGGTGCTCTTCTGGGTCTTCGTTGCGCTCTTTGCGCCGATTTTAACCCCCTACAGCCCCACGGAGCAGGACTGGATGGCGCCCAACCAGGGCCCCACATGGCGCCACCCTCTGGGAACCGACGAGCTGGGCCGGGATCTCTGGTCCCGGCTCATCTACGGCGCCCGGGTGGTTCTGGTGATCCTGCCGGTATCCGATCGCTTCTGGATACCGGGGGGGACTGCAATTTGGGGCGTCGCGGTCGCGCTGCTGATCGGGGCTGCGCTGGGTCTCATCAGCGGCTACAGGGGCGGATGGCTCGATGAGATCATCATGCGCCTTCTGGACGCGATGATGTCGATCCCCGTCATTCTGCTCTACCTTATCATTGTCGCGGCCATCGGCGCATCCGCGGTCAATGTGGTCATCGCTATGGCCATCGTGGGAACTCCCGGCATCGCCCGACTCGTTCGGGGCCTGACTCTGGATATCCGCACCCGGGACTATATCCGCGCGGCCGAAACCCGGGGAGAGAATACCTTTTTCATCATGTTCGCGGAGATCCTGCCCAATGCCAAAGGTCCCATCATCATCGACGCGATGCTCCGGGTCGGCTATGCGATTTTTGCCATGGGAACGCTCGGTTTTCTGGGACTGGGACTGCCGCCGCCGTCACCGGACTGGGGGAGCATGGTGGCCAAGGGAAGGGAGTTCATCCTTGCGGGAAGTCCGTGGGCAGCGCTCTGGCCATCCATTGCCATCGCGTCTCTGGTGGTGGGGCTGAACCTTCTGGCTGACGGGCTGCGGGAGGAGACCATGCGGTATCAATAGAGCGGTATCAATAGAAGAGATCGGAAGGAAACAGAATTATGAAGGCAATCGCCATTTCCATCCTCGTTGTGGGGCTGTTCGGACTGCTGGCCTATACCAACCCCACGATGGATGATTATGAAGAATTCATTGAAAAAGAACTCAAGGCGGAACTGGAAAAAAAGGGGGATGGCCTGGAAAGAGCCATCGGCGTTCTGGTGAGCGGATTGGCGGGGGATATTCTGGTTCAGACCACCACAAGGGCCAACTATGTCTTCTTCAGCATATTCGACACCGATCTGGGCAAAGAGAATATCAAATCTGTGGGGGTCTTTAAAAATTTCATTCCCTATGAGACTCCTGAATCCCTGAAATAGAAAAGCAGGAAAGGATCTATGGATTCCGAAGCCGACAGCGGCGCGATTTTAGCCGTTGAAAATCTTTCGATCGCCTATAAAACCCGAAAGCGGCTGCTGGCAGCGGCCAGAGAGGTCACATTCGACGTGGGGCCGGGGCAGACGATCGGCATTGTCGGAGAATCGGGCTGCGGCAAGAGCACGGTCGCCTTTGGCATCGTCAATTTTCTGGGGACAAACGGCCGGATCACAAAAGGCAGCGTCCGGTTCGAAGGCCAGGAGCTTGTGGGGAAATCTCAAAAGGAGCTGAACCGGCTCCGGGGGGATCGGATCGCTATGGTCTATCAGGACCCGATGGCGGCACTCAATCCCACTGTCCGCATCGGGGTTCAGCTCTACGAGGTGTTGACGGCCCATCGGGAGATCACAAAAGATGAAGCACAAGAGCGGTCTGTTGCGATGCTTCGAAGAGTCCATATGCCCGATGCCGAAGACATGATGAACCGGTATCCGCACCAGCTCTCGGGCGGACAGCAGCAGCGGGTGGTGATCGCGATGGCCATGCTCAACGAGCCGGCCCTGCTGATCATGGACGAGCCCACCACCGCTCTCGATGTCACCGTGGAGGCCGCAGTCCTCGATCTGGTGGAGGATTTGAAACGGGATTTCGACACGGGCATTCTCTTTATCTCCCACAATCTCGGGGTGGTGGCCAGGGTGAGCGATCATCTCTGCGTCATGTATGCCGGCGAAGTGGTGGAGAAAGGGCCGGTTGGAGAGATCTTCCACCATCCCTCCCACCCTTATACCCGGGGGCTGTTGAAGTGCGTGCCCAAACTCGGCGCAAGCAAATCGGCCTCCCGCCTATATCCGATTCCCGGCAGAGTCCCGGCCCCAGCCGACCGGCCCATGGACGAGTGCGTCTTTGCTCCGAGGTGCGACTATTCCACAGAGAAATGCACCGCGTCCCGTCCTGATCTCTTCGATGCCGGATACGATCATACCGCCCGATGCTTCTATGCCGAAAAGGTGAAACGCGCGGGAGGATCGCCCCTGCCGGTGCAGAAAAAGAGGGCCGTTCCGAAGAAACCGGAGACGCGGGAGGATGGCCTCTCCTGCAAAGAGGAGCCCCTGCTGGATGTGGAGAACCTCAAGGTCTATTACGAACAGGAATCGGGCTCCCTGAAAAGCCTTCTGGGAATGGGGGAGGAGCAGTTCGTCAGAGCCGTGGACAACATCTCCCTGTCTCTTTCCAAGGGGAAGACCTTGGGAATTGTGGGCGAATCCGGGTGCGGAAAATCGACCCTGGTCAAAGGGCTTATCGGTCTGGAGGAGATCACGGATGGGGAGATGGTCTTTTTGAGCATGGATGTGGCGGAACCGGTCTCCAAACGGAATCAGGTGGTGATCCGGGAGATGCAGATGGTCTTTCAGAATCCCGATGCGACCCTGAACCCGGCCTACAGTGTGGGCCGGCAGATCGCCCGCCCCATCCGGCGCTTCAAGACCGTGAAAAAGGAGCAGGTCTATGGCGAGGTGGTTCGTCTGCTCAAATCGGTCAGGCTGGGGGAGAGCTACTATAACCGGTATCCGAGACAATTGTCCGGTGGTGAAAAACAGCGGGTGGGGATCGCGCGGGCTCTGGCCAGCCGGCCCGATCTGGTGATCTGCGACGAGCCGGTCTCGGCCTTGGACGTATCGGTGCAGGCTGCGGTTTTAAATCTCCTGCTGGAGATCCAGAAGATCTTCGGCACATCCCTTATCTTCATCGCGCACGACCTGAGCGTTGTCCGCTTCTTCTCCGACGATGTCGCGGTGATGTATCTGGGCCAGATCATGGAGATGGGCCCAGCCGAAACCATCTATGCGCCGCCCTACCATCCCTATACCGAGGCGCTGCTGTCTGCGGTTCCGGTCCCGGACCCGGATGCGGAGCAGAAGCATATCCGCCTTTCGGGAAACGTGCCCAGCGCGCTCAACCCGCCTTCGGGATGCCGGTTTCACACCCGATGCCCCAGAAGAAAGCTGCTGCCCGGGAACGGAAAGATCTGCGAGATCGAGATTCCGCCCTGGCAGGAGGCGGCCCCTGGCCACCATATCCTCTGCCATATTCCCTTGGGAATCCTCAACGAGTTCGATGCGGTTATCCACGCGGCCTAAGATTGGAACCCAAGGCTGAACCAAAAAACCGGCTGAAAGCCGATTATGGGAATGGGGACAGGGGCGGTAATTCGATATCCCGAACCGGCTTTCAGCCGGTTTCCAAAATTTAGCCTGGGGTTTCAACCCAAGGCGCAGAAAGGAGCAGCACCAGAACCATGCCTTCCATTTCCCAGCGACTCGACAACTTCACCGAATCCGTGATCCGGGAGATGACCCGGGTCTCGGACCGCTGCGGGGCCATCAACCTCTCCCAGGGATTTCCCGACTTCGACCCGCCGGCCGAGCTGGTCGTGGCCGCAAAGAAAGCCTTGGATGATGGTTTTCACCAGTACGCGGTCACTTGGGGCTCCCCCCGGTTCCGGAAGGCGCTGGCCGAAAAGCAGCGCCGATGGATGGGCTTGGATCTGGAC
>JAABSZ010000087.1:0-15396 GCA_011390135.1 Desulfobacteraceae bacterium
TGGTATTATAGACTGACAACGCATAAGCAACCTCTACCTGGCCTCCACGGGAATCTTCGAAGACAAGGGAGATATTATATGGACTTGGCTCGACATCGCTATTGACAGGAGTGCCACTCAATTGAAATTCATACACCGATGGATCTGTTGCCGAAACAACTGGGACCTCACCTGTCCAAGCCGGAGTACCATCTTCATTCTTCAGCCAGTCAGGAAGATTGTATGAACTGACGTTCACTTCTTCTCTTGTATCTGGTTGACCATCACCAGTGGTATCAATCATATCGATTTCCTGAACTTCGAAAGTAAAGGAATATTCGCTGTCTTCGTTTACGGATGCAAGAGGAGTGTCTCCTACATAAATGGGTTCATCATTTTTATCTGTCACTGTCAATGTGGGGCTGAAACTGATTGTTGCTTTTCCATCACTAATGGTAAAATCTAACTCCGCCTGCCCTACATCATCATTCTCAGGATAGCCTTCCAAGCTCAATTCCCATGTTGTATCGGATGTCTTCAGCCATGAGTGGCCAAGCCAAAATGGCTTGGTAGTTGGTGTGAGTTTTAGTTCATAAGCCGGATTGTGTTTCCCATCGACATCTTTTACAAGAAGGGAATATGTGTAAGGTGTTCCTTGTTTGGCCTCTCCAGGATCAGAAGTTGTTATCCGTTCGGGAGGGTCATTTTCATTAACGACTTCAATTTGAAAAGGGCCGATTTTATCGAATTTTTCTTTATCATCGGTTGCGAAGATTTCGATTTCTGTATAGACTCCCACGTCATCATTAGTCGGTGTACCTGTCAAGATACCTGTAACCGGATCTATTGATAACCACTTTGTCGGGTCTGTAGTCGGATAATAAGTCATGTGCCATTTTATACCACCGGCACCACTGCTCACTAAAACCGGTTCGAAAAAATACTCTGTGGTGTTTGAGGTAGTACTCTGCAGGATCTCCGTATCCGGCTGAGGCGTATCAGCGATTACTGGTCCTGTTTGGTCCTGCCCAAAAGCCTGTACTGGAATCAAAACCATCATTACCAAGAACAACAGCGTAAATCCGGTGAAATACCGAAATGCCTTTACCATCATTGAAACCTCCTTTATCATCCTTGTTTCAGATCAAATTTCCCGATGTTGCTACGTTTGAATAAATCTGATGAATCCCCGTTATAATCGAAAAAATCCTATTTGGACTATAGATAATAAGGGGCTTCCCTGTCAAGCAAAAATCCCTTTTTGGATCATAGAGACTGAAAAGAGGCTTCCGCAGGCAGGAACGCCAAAGCTAAATGTACATTTGCAAAAACTATGCCTGTTATCCTTGTCGGCGATGATCGAAAAAAGGCGCTCTCCATGTCAGGCAACGGATAGCCTTATCCTGTATCAAAAATGGATATCCTCGCTATTCTGACGGCTTCGGAAAAATTCTTTCATCGGGAATAAAAAAAATTTATAGTAGGGACATCCGGAGAACATCCGGAAACGATTAGAATCCCAAAGAGCCAAAGAGCCAAAGAAAGGAACCGATGAAACAGAGCCATCACAAGATCATCTTCCCCCTGGATGTCCCCTCCCAGGAGGACGCGGAAAAATGGATCGACCGCCTTTCGGATCATGTCGGCATGTTCAAGGTGGGCCTGGAGCTTTTCATCCAGGCCGGGCCTGCCATCATCCGCAGTATCAATCAAAAAGGGAAAGCCCGTGTCTTTCTCGACCTCAAACTCCATGACATCCCCGAGACCGTCCGCCGGGCCATGGGGCGGGTTGCCGATCTCGATGTCGCCCTTGCCACGGTTCACTGCGGAGAGAACCAGGAGATGCTGCGGGCCGCAGTCAGAGGCGCGGATGGGAAAGTCGGGGTTCTCGGCGTTACGGTTCTCACCAGCGTCTCGGCCGCAGACATCGCGATGGCCGGATTCCGGGATGATTATGCAAAGGATCTCTCGGCACTGGTGATGAAACGGGCGAGTATGGCAAAGGACGCGGGCTGTGCCGGTGTGGTCTGCTCCGGATTGGAGGCTGCCCAGATCAAAATGGCCTATGGCGCAGATTTTCTGGCGGTGACGCCGGGCATCCGGCCCTTTCGAAAAGGGGAGGGGGATGATCAGAAACGGGTGGTGACGCCGGCCCGGGCCATTGAAAACGGCGCGGACTATCTGGTGATCGGCCGTCCCATCCGGGATGCCGATGATCCGGTCGCGGCCGCAGAGGCCATTGCCGAGGAGATCGAAGCGGCTATGAAAAAGATCGAGGATCAGGCCGTGTAGTTGCGGGCAAAGTTGATCTCGTCGTTCCGGGTCTTCACGCGACCGTTGAGCCTGGCTTCGAGTACCGCATCCAGGATCTCCCGGTATAATGGCCCGGGAGGAAGACCCATCGCCTTGAGATCCTTGCCCCGGATCGAGGTCTCGACAAAGCGGAGGCGGGTCAGATAGTGGGCAATGGCCTTTTTGGTCCGCTGCTGGCCCGCCGCGGCCATCATATAAAGGGTGATCTCGATCCGGAAAGGGGCAAGTGCCCGGTAAAGGGCGCTGTTCTCCATGGGCAGGCCCCGCTTCAGCCGGTAGAGACAGCGCATGGCCTCGAATCGCTCCTCGGTGAAGATGCTCCGGTAACGGGGGGCCAATTCCAGCTTCTCGCAGATCTCTTCGGTGCTGTTGGGGTCGCATCCGTGGAAGAGGGCCGCCAGATAAACTACCCAGCGCAAGAAAGGCTCCTCGGTAAACTGCAGGTCGTGCCAGTCGATCACCTTTTTTGTCCCGGAGAGGCGGGCGTCAAAATGCTTGTCCCGCTTCAGGCTCGGGTGGAGAATGGCCAGCAGCCCATAGTCGTCTAGCCGGCCGATGGCCGGGACCGGGTTCTCCTCTTCCAAGATCAGCCGCAGTTCGGCAAAGATCCGCCGGCCGCTGAGGTGGCGGAAGAAGTCCATCTCGGCAACATTCTTGATCAGATTCGAGGTGAGCTTTCCGATGGTGAAGTCGAAGCGCTGCTCGAACCGGATGGCCCGGTAGACCCGGGTCGGATCCTCCACAAAGCTCAAATTGTGGAGGATCCGGACAACCTTCTCCTTGATGTCCTTCTGGGCCGAAAAAAAGTCGATGAGGGTTCCGAACCGCTTTTCGTTGAGCTGGATCGCCAGGGTGTTGATGGTAAAATCCCGCCGGAAGAGGTCGAGCTTGATGGAACTCATCTCGACCGTGGGCAGGTCGGCCGGAAACCGGTAGTGCTCCAGCCGGGCCGAGGCCACGTCGATCTTGAATCCGTCCGGAAAGATCACCACGGCCGTGCCGAATTTTTCATGGGAGTGGATTCTGGCCCCCTGCATCTTTGCAAAGGTGCGCGCGAACTCGATGCCGTCCCCCTCCACCACGATGTCGATGTCCTCGTTCTTTCGGAAGAGAAAGAGATCCCGGACAAATCCGCCCACCACAAATACGCCGCAGCCGAGATCATCCCCTACATCCCCGATGGTCTTCATCAGCTCCATCAGCCGGTCCGGCAGACGCTCCCGCATGAAGCGGAGGATATTCCGGGTTCTGGCATTCACCTCCTCTTTGTACGGGTTGGGCAGATCCCCGCCCTTGTACCGGGATTCCTGCACCAGAATATTCAACAGATCGGTGCGGGTGATCACGCCGATGATCCGATCCGCCTCCATCACCGGCAGCACCCGCTGCTTGTTGTCGATGATCTTCTCCTGGATCTCTCCAATCTCGGCATCGGGCCCCACTGTGCCCAGCTCCGTCATCATGTACTCCCTGACCTTGGGATTGAGATTCAGGTAAAGAGTCTTTGCGATGATCTGCCGGGTGATATAGCCCAGCAGCCGCTCTTTTCCGGACAGATCTTTTTCGACCACCAGAAGGGCGTTGACATTGTATTTAGTCAACAGGTTTCGGGCCTCTTCGCAGGAGAGATCCGGGTCAGCCGAAATGGCCGGGGAGGACATCAGATCGTTGGCTCTTTTGCTGGAGCGGAGGGTCTGGTGCAGGACATCCAGGAGCTGCTGTTCCACCTGGGCCAGGGTCCGCTCCTTGATGGTCGCGGACGCGGCATAGGGATGGCCCCCGCCCCCCAGCGCCCGAATGATCGCGCCGGCATCCACGTCCGAGGTCCGGCTCCGGGCCACTACATAGACTTTGTTGCCCATCCGGGCCACCGCGAAGATGGAGTTGAGATTCTCCATCTTGACCATCTTATGTACCAGAAAGGCAAAGTCGGGGATGTACCGCTCCGAGGTGACGCTGGTGACCATCACCTCTACACCTTTAATATGGTACCGGGTCGCGGCCTGAAACATGTCGTTCAAGATGGAGACCTGCTCCTGGCTGATCTCCCTCGATATCAGGTTGGAGACCATGCTCAGGTTTGCGCCCTGGGAGACCAGAAAGGCCGCGGCCATGAAATCGGTCTCTGTGGTGGAGGTGAAGGTGAAGGAGCCGGTATCTTCGTAGATCCCGAGGCACAGGATGGTGGCCTCGTCCGGAGTGATGACGATCGCCTTCTCCCGGATGATTCGGGTAAGAATGCTTACCGTGGCCCCCACCAACTCCTGCACCTCGTATTGGCCCCGGATATCCTCGGGAAGGGAGGGGTGGTGGTCGTAGATGTGGATCTCCAGATCGGGCCGTTCCACGATCTCGGCAAAGCGGCCGATCCGGCCCGGCTGTCTCGTGTCGACCAGCACCAGCCGCTGGATGGCCGAAAAATCGATCTCCTTGATGTCGGCCATGTTGAAGAGATAGACCATGGACTGGACAAAGAAGTTGCGGAGGTTCTTTTCATGGGAGCCGGGAAAGACCACCAGCGCATCAGGGTAGAGCTTCTGGGCCGCGAGCATGGAGGCCATCGCGTCGAAGTCCGCATTGGTGTGGGTGGTGATGACGGTCAGGCCCTTTTTCTTCGGCGGGGTCATTCGAGGGGTCGCTCTTCCCCGTAGACCGCGAATGCATAGGCTTCGGGGCCGCTCAGATTGGCCACCGTTGGCCAGATGCGGTTTCGGATCACCCGGTAATTTTCGATGCCCAGCTTTTCAAAACCCTCCATAAATCGGGTATAGACCGCCTCCACCTGCCGCTTGTTCTTATCCAGGCCGTGGATCAGATAGATTTTGACGTTGTAGGGCCGCTTTTCCAGAAACCGGAGCGCGTTTTCAGAGATCTTTTGGATCATCTTCTCCTTGCCCCGCTCTTTGGACAGAGGCGTGAGATATCCCTCCTCATCGATGCTGAGGATGGGGCGAAGGCCCAGCAGGTTTCCCACAAGGGCTTGGGCCCGGCCGATTCGCTTGTTCTTTACCAGATATTTGAGCGACGAGAGGGAGACCTGCATCAAAGTCGAACTCCGGATCTCCGGCATGAGGGAGACCACGGTCTCATACGGCTTTCCGGCATGGAGAAGCTCGATGACTTTTTCGGCCACCAGATAGGCTCCGGCCGAGATGTTCTCCGTGTCGAGAATCCGGACATCCAGGCCGCTGACCATGCCCCGGGCGTTGTTGCAGGTGGTGATCAGGTTGGACATCTTCGAAGAGACATGGACCCCGATGATCTCGTTATAGCCCCTGCGCTTGATCTCCTCGTAGATCTTCCGGATTTCCCAGACCAGCGGCGGATTGGTGTTGAAGTCTTTGACCTTGTCGATTATCGAGTAGTAGGTCTCCTTGTCCATGTCTGCGCCGTCGATGTAGGTCTTGTCGTCCAGAAAGAGCTTCATCCCCATCAGTTCGATGTCATACTTGCCGATGATCTCCTCTGTGGGTTCAGATCCGGTGTCCATCATGATCAGCCGTTTGCGTGCCATATTTCAGCTTTCTCCGATTCTGCTGGGATTTGTCATCTTCAACCGGGAGGGTTCTCCTGCTGCGCTTCCGCAATCAGCTTCAGGGCCTGGGTTCTGACCCCTTCCGCATCGATCTTCTGCGCCAGCTCCTCTTCCTCGATCGCGCCGCCAAAGGCTTCCATAGCGGCAAATTTCAACGCCAGGGGAAAGCTCTCCGCCACGGCATCGGCCAACTCCTCCATTTTCAGATAATACCCGCCCGACTTCCGGCGCTTGTTCGTCTTGTTGATCTGATGCACCGCATTGTAGATGGAGATGTCCCATGAGCGGGTGGTTCGTTTTTCCGCATGCTTCTTGATGAGATGGAGGAGAAGGATCTCCAGATGGCTTTCTATCCGGTTGATCTTGTCGTCCCGGCTCATCTCCTCAAGCTCGTCAACGATTGCCATTGCCGCGGCATAGCGCCCCTCTGCGATATGGTTTCTCAGTTCGGTCAGCTCTTCCATAAGAAAATCCTTTAATCGATCGCTTTCCGGATCTATCTACCCCAAATCGAGTATCTGCAGGGTGTTGTCCATCAGGTCTGCTGCAAGCATCCGGTTTTGCAGAACGGTTCCCCGGCCTGTCAAAATCTTCATGGCTTCCGATGCCTCCAATGTTCCCATCATGGCCACAATGGGAGAGAGGCAGCCAAGGGCTTTTTCCGCACCTTTTGATGGCGCGGTTTCCGGAGGGCCGTAGATCCGTTCCAATCCCTCATCCTCGGGACAGATGACGGTCATATGGCCGCAGGCCCCGGCCACCGCGGCGGTGACCATGGGAATTTGCAGATCTTTTGCGATTCTTTCGAGCACAAAGCGGCTCTCCAGGTTGTCGAGGCAGTCCATGATGAGATCCGCGTCTTCCATCAGCTTTCGATCCTCTCCGGGGGAGCGGACAAAGTGCTGGTGTGCGGAAACGGCTACAGATCGGTTGATCCGGTTGACCCGCTCGGCCGCGGCATCGGCCTTGGGCATGCTCAACCGATCCTCTTGGCTAAGGAACTGGCGGTTCAGATTGGTCTCGTCGAAGAGATCACCGTCGATGAGGATCAGAGAGCCGATCCCGGCCCGGGCAAGATTCTCGATCACCGATCCTCCCAATCCACCCAGGCCGACCACGCAGACTTTGGCACGGAGCAGCGCGATCTGATCCGCAAAGGAGAGGGCGCGGAAGTTTCGTACATACCGCCACGGAATGATCCCGGCTTCCAAGGCTTGGATCTCGATTCTGTAACCGGGCAGACTGTATTGACCGGCCAGATCGGTCACATCCGCAACAGAGATCTTCCGGCACGGGGTTCCGTCCTGAAACACGGCATCAACGGCCCTTTTTTCGATCGCACTGCGGATCTCGGAACCATTGTCAACAGGCATGACTAACCGCCCCCCACCGGCGGAAAGATCCCGAGACGGTCTCCGCTCTTCAGGGGGGAGTCGAGGTCTGCCCGTGTATTGTTGATGAAGATGAGCTTTGCCTCCTTTTGGGGAATCGAAAGCGCCGTTACAACGTCGGCAACGGTCGCATCATCGGGAATCGGATAATGATCCCCATTCTCCGGCGCGAATTTGTTAAGCGTTGCAAATAGTTTGATCTGGATTTCAGGATTGGCCATTATATTCTTTCCCATTGCATTATCGGAACGGGGAGTATAACATTTCAATTATATGCAAGTGTACTGGGAAATTATCGGATAAGTCAAGCGGACAATGGAGATTCTCAATACAATCCTGCCGATATTCGCGGTCATCCTCACCGGATGGCTGGTCCGGCAGAAGGGTTTTATGCCCTCGAATTTTCTGGAGCCGGCAAACCGTCTCGTCTTCTATCTGGCGATCCCGGCCATGATCTTCAGCGCGATTGCCGGGGCATCTTTGAAGGCCCATTTCAACGGATATGCTCTTGCCATCACCCTCTTTTCCGCGGCCCTCATCTTCGGCGCGGCCTGGGGTATGGGCCTGCTCTTTCATCTGCGGAAAAGGGAGATGGGGACCTTTGTCCAGAGCGCGTTTCACGGGAATCTTGGCTACATCGGCCTTGCGGTGGCCTTCTATTTTCTGGGCGACGAGGGGCTGGTGCAGGCGAGCATCATCGCGGGCTCACTGATGATCCTGCAGAACCTGCTGGCGGTGCTGGTGCTTTCCTTTTACGGAGAGAGCCGGGATGGAGAGGCCAAAGGAAAAAAGGATCTTAAAAAGCTGGTTTTCCGGATCTTCGGCAATCCCATCATCCTCTCCGCGGTCGGGGGCATCCTCTACTCCCTGTCGGAGCTGCCGATCCCGAAGATCATCGATCGGTCCCTGGATATCCTGAGCAATATGGCCCTCCCCCTGGCGCTTCTCATCATCGGCGCTTCCCTCTCTACGGAACTTATCCGAAGCCGGATCGGGCCGGTGCTCTGGACCGCGGCCATGAAACTGCTCCTGCTGCCGGCCCTGGGGCTTGGGCTTTTCACGCTTTTCGGCCTTCCGGCAAAGGTATATCTGCCGGGGCTGATCCTGCTGGCCTCGCCCACGGCCACGGTGGTCTATGTCATGGCCAAGGAGATGAACGGGGATGCCGATTTCGCGGTGGCCGCCATATCGGGAACCACGCTATTGTCTGCGGTCACCTTTTTTCTGTGGCTCAACATTCGAATATAGTCCGAATATAGTCCGAATAGAACAAGGAGGATATTCATAATTCTAAAATCATTGGGAAAGGAGGTCTATTGGCACATCGAATTCAAAAGGCGCTGGTGACGGGTGGAGCCGGTTTCATCGGCTCCCATATCGCCGAAACCCTCTCGGGGCAAGGGGTCGAAACTGTTGTGATGGATGATCTGAGCAGCGGAAAGATGGCCAATCTCGATGGGTTCAAAGACCGGATCACATTTGTCAAAGGAGACATCCGGGACATGGAGACCGTAAAGGCGGCCGCGGCCGGCTGCGATCTGGTCTTTCACGAGGCCGCGTTCGTCTCGGTTCCCGCGTCGGTGCAGGACCCGGTGCTTTCGGCCGGCATCAATGAGATCGGAACCCTCACGGTGCTGGAGGGGGCCCGGAACGTCGGGGTCAAAAGAGTGGTTCTGGCAGCTTCCAGCGCGGTCTATGGTGATCCGGAGACGGTTCCTATCACTGAAGAAGCCCGCAAACGCCCCACGAGCCCCTATGCGGTTCAAAAACTGACTCTCGAGTTCTATGCAGATCTCTACAATGAACTGTACGGGATGGAGACGGTCTGCCTCCGGTATTTCAATGTCTATGGCCCCCGTCAGGACCCCTCCTCTCCATATTCCGGGGTGATCTCCATCTTTTCCGCCAAAGCCGGTGCAAAGGAGAGGCCGCTGATTTACGGAGACGGGAATCAGTTCCGGGATTTCATCTTTGTCTCGGATGTGGTAAGAGCAAATCTCGTTGCAGCAGGGCATGAAGATGCCCCGGGCCATACTTTCAATATAGGCACGGGGCGGCGGACCTCGGTCAATGAACTCTGGGAGAGGATCGCAACCATTTCAGGTGCGGCCGGCATCGAACCGGAATATGAACCGGCAAGAGAGGGGGATATCTATGCATCCCTTGCCGAGGTGCAGAAGGCCGAATCGATCCTCGGCTTTAAAGCAAAGATCTCACTGGATGAGGGGTTGAAAAGGACACTGGCCTGGTATCAGGGTTTGGCATAACAAAAAGGAGAGAGCATATGAAAGTGGAATTCAAGCGGGCGCTTGTGACAGGAGCTGCAGGGTTTATCGGGTACCATCTGTCGAAACGGCTTCTGGAGGCAGGAATTGGAGTTGTCGGGATTGACAATATGAACCCCTATTACGATGTGAAGCTGAAAGAAGACCGGCTGGCCCAACTGAGGAATTATAAAGGCTTCACCTTCCATCAGATCGATCTTGCCGATCTTTCGGCCATGGAGAAGGTCTTTGCCGAATCAGATATCGAGGTGGCCGTCAATCTTGCAGCCCAAGCCGGGGTCCGCTACTCCCTGGAAAATCCCCACGCCTATGTCCAGGCCAATCTGGTCGGATTCGTCAATCTGCTGGAGTGCTGCCGTCACAACAAGACAAAGCATCTCGTCTTTGCCTCTTCCAGCTCGGTTTACGGGGCCAATACAAAGATGCCCTTTTCGATCCACCAGAATATCGACCACCCGGTCTCCCTCTATGCGGCCACCAAAAAATCCAACGAGCTGATGGCCCACACCTACAGCCATCTCTACGGGCTCCCCTGCACAGGTCTCCGGTTTTTTACGGTCTACGGCCCCTGGGGAAGGCCCGACATGGCGCTCTTTCTCTTCACGGACGCGATCCTGAATGACCGGCCCATCAAGGTCTTCAACCACGGGAAGATGAGGCGGGACTTCACCTACATCGATGACATCGTCGAAGGGGTGGTCCGGGTCATGGCCCGATATCCCGAGCCCGATCCGGCGTGGAGCGGGGACGCCCCTGACCCCGGAACCTCCTATGTACCCTATCGAGTCTATAACATCGGAAACAATGCGCCCATCGAGCTGACCCGGTTCATCGAGGTGATCGAGGAGGCGCTCGGGAAAAAGGCAGTCAAGAATATGATGGAGATGCAGCCGGGGGATGTTCCCGCGACCTATGCCGATATCGATGATTTACAAAAGGATGTGGGATTCAGACCGGCAACGCCCATCGAGACGGGCGTTGCCCGGTTTGTGGAGTGGTATCGCGACTATTACGGTCGCTGAGGAGGGATGTACGCGGCCCCTGCATTCTCCGACTCCCATGCCCGGACCCGGCTCACCCGGGCAGGGCTCCCGACAAGGCGTTCGGAAAGGGCATCTGCAATATAGCGGGCGATGTTTTCGGAAGAGGGCGCAACTGCATCGTTAAAAAGATCCAGCTCGTTCAAGAACTTGTGGTCGAGGGTCTCCATGATCCCGGCCACATGCTTTTTCAATACCCCGAAGTCCATGAGGATGCCGGCCTTCGGTTGGAGCTGATCCCCCTGAACCTGCACCTCCACCTTCCAGTTGTGGCCGTGGAGGTTTTCGCATTTTTGGGCCACCATCTTCAGTTGGTGCGCGGCCGCAAAATGGGTTACTACAGTCAGTTCGTACATGGTCGCTCCCTTATATCAGCCGTAACCGGTTGCCCGGCCCGATGGGTCCTGATGGATACTGATGGATCAGTTGGCCGCCTGCGCGCGGTCACCTTTGAAGATATTTTTCAGTTTGCTTCGGAATTTCCTGGCCTCGGCCTTTTCAAACTCCCGGAGCAGTTCCTCCTGCTTCTTGCTGAGATTGGTGGGGGTCTTGACCATCACCTGGATGATCTGATCGCCCTTGTCACCGGTCCGCAGGGAAGGGATGCCCTCGCCGCGCATCCGGATGATCTCTCCGGCCTGGGTCCCTTTGGGGATCTCGAAGAGTTTCTCCCCCTCGAGGGTGGGAACTTTGATCTTGTCGCCCAGCGCGGCCTGGACAAAGGAGATCGAGATCTGGCAGATGACGTCCGTGCCGTTTCTCTGGAAGAAGTCATGGGGCTCCACATGGATAAAGACGTAGAGATCCCCCGGAGGTCCGCCCATTGTTCCGGGCTCGCCCTCTTCGGTGAGGCGAAGCCTGGAGCCGTTGTCCACCCCGCCCGGTATTTTCACCGAGACTTTTTTGGTGGTCCGGATCTTTCCCATGCCCCGGCACTCGGGACAGGGGTGGGTGATGGCCTGGCCCGCGCCCCGACACCCGGGACATGTGGTGCGTACCGTAAAAAAACCCTGAGAGCGTGAGATCTGTCCGCTGCCGCCGCACTGCCTGCAGGTCTCCGGATAGGTTCCGGGCTCGGTGCCGGTTCCGTTGCATTCGGGGCAGCCGGACATCTTGTCCACGGAGATCTCGGTCTCCTTGCCGAAAGCGGCATCCATGAAGCTCAGCTTCATATCATACCGGAGATCCGATCCACGGTTGGCACGGCTTCGGGTACGCCGACCCGTGTTGAAGCCGAAGAAGTCCTCGAAGATGTCTCCGAAGCTGGAGAAGATGTCATCAAAGCCGCCGAACCCGGAAAAGCCGGTTCCCTCAAGCCCCTGATGGCCGTACTGATCATATAGACTCCGCTTCTGCGGGTCTCTCAAAACCTCATATGCCTCGGCCCCCTCCTTGAATTTCTCCTCGGCCGTTTTGTCTCCCGGATTCTTGTCCGGGTGGTATTTCATTGCCAGTTTTCGATAGTTTGCCTTGATCTCGCCGTCCGTTGAGGTCCGGCTGATGCCAAGGATCTCGTAATAGTCCCTTTTGTTCGCCATGAAAGTTCCTGATTATTCCTAGTGCTTTCTTATAGTTAGAATTTGACAGACCACCCTTGGGATAGGATAATGCAAAATCGGCCCTTGTCAATAATGGTTCTCAACCCACAAAGGGGCGTCGGATGACCGTATCTTTCTGCCGGCGACGGTCGTCTCTGTTCGGATATTCGATGTTGTAGTGAAGCCCCCGGCTCTCTCTTCGATGCATCGCACCCCTGATGATCAGTTCTGCCACGGTCGCGATGTTCCTCAGCTCGATCAGGTCCGAGGCCACTTTGAAGTTCCAGTAATACTCGTGGATCTCGCTGGTGATGATCTTGATGCGCCGGCGGGCCCGGGCAAGCCGCTTGTTTGATCGGACTATCCCGACATAGTTCCACATGAGCCGGCGGATCTCGTCCCAGTTGTGGGATACCATGATCAGTTCGTCGCTGTCGGTGGTTCCCGATTCATCCCATAGGGGCGGGTGGGGCGTCTGGCGGATGTCGGGCCTTTTCAGTTCTCCGATGGCCTTTTCTGCGGCCCGGTCCGCATAGACCAGGGCCTCGATCAGGGAGTTGCTGGCCAGCCGGTTGGCCCCGTGCAGGCCCGTGCAGGCGCTCTCCCCCACCACATAGAGGCGCTGGATGTCGCTTCTGCCGAACATGTCGGTCGCGATGCCGCCGCACATGTAGTGGGCCGCGGGAACGACAGGGATCGGCTCTGCCGTCATATCGATGTTGAACTCAAGACATTTCTCGTAGAGATTCGGGAACCGGCGCCGGACAATCTCCCCATCCTTTTGTGAAATATCGAGAAAGACCGAATCGTCACCGCTCTTTTTCATCTCTCTGTCGATGGCCCGGGCCACCACATCCCGGCACGCCAGATCCTTCAGCGGGGAATACTTCTCCATGAAAGGCTCCCCCTTGGCGTCGATGAGAACCCCGCCCTCTCCCCGGACCGCCTCGGAGATGAGGAAGTTCTTTGCCTCGGGATGGTAGAGGCAGGTCGGGTGGAACTGGACGAATTCGGTGTTGGCCACCGTTGCTCCGGCCCTATACCCCATTGCGATCCCGTCGCCCGTGGCCACGTCCGGATTGCTGGTGTAGAGATAGACCTTGCCCGCGCCGCCGGTCGCCAGAAGGGTGATCGACGCGCAGAAGGTCTTGACATGCTGGGTCCGGTTCTCCAGTACATAGGCCCCGCAGCAGTGATCCTCGTGGGTGGTGGTCACCTGGCCACGATTCATCCGGGTTGAGACGGTGATCAGATCGATGGCGATATGCTCTTCATGGATCTCGATATTGGGATGAGCCCGGACATGATCCACCAGCACCCGCTCCACCTCCCGGCCTGTCATATCCTCGGCATGGACGATCCGCTTGCGGGAGTGCCCACCCTCCCGGCCCAGATCGAGATCCTCTCCATTCTCCTCTTTCCGGTTGAATTTCACCCCGAGTTCGATCAGCTCCTGAATCCGGTCCGGACCGTTTTTGACCACCATCTCCACAACATCCCGATTGCAGAGGCCGTCGCCCGAGTCCAGGGTATCCTGGATATGCAGGTCAAAGGAGTCGAGGGTGTCGAAAACCGATGCGATCCCGCCCTGGGCCAAACTCGTGTTGCTGTCTGCAATCCCCCGCTTGGTGACGATGGCCACGGTCCCGGCCTGTGCGGCCTTCAATGCAAAGGAGAGACCAGCCACACCGCTGCCGATCACCAGAAAGTCTGTTTTGATCTCCATAGGTTTCCCGATCTTCCGGCTTCTTACGGACCGGTTTTTTTTATAGATAAGAGGAGCGTTTGTTCCGCCTGGTTCGAACCCCGATGAGTATCCCCAGCAGCAGCACACCCGAACCGGCCAGAAACCATTTGATGTTCCGCTGCCGCTCCAGATTCTTGAGCTGGATTTCCAGGGTCTCCAGGCGTTGTGCCTGCTGGTCCCGTTCCGTTGCGCTCCGTTCGAATGCGTTCTTCATCTTGAGGTAATCCGCGCAGTCGGTCTGAAGGCTCTGGTAGGAGGTGTTCAGGTTTTCAAGCTGGTCCGCCTTGCTCTGAAGCGCATCGCTCAGGCGGCTGTTCTCCTCGGTCAGGGTCGTGTTCTGCCCTTTAAGCTTCTCCATCTCCCCGGCCAACTGCTGCTTCTCCTCCTTCACCTTGGCCAGCTCCAGCTTGTTGGGAACCTGGGCCGTCAGAAATCGGCTGAGGACCCAGCCGGTCTTGCCGCTGGGAAGCTTCACCTCGCTCCAGCTTCCTTCTGTACGGATCAGCTCCACCCGCTGTCCTGATTCGAGTTCGTCCACAACCTTGTGCGCGACCCCGGGCCCGGTTCTGAAGGTGATTTTAATGATATCATTGACATATCGAGACTGTGCCAATCCCCATGCGGGAAAGAGCAGGAAAAGTAGAAAGATGCCTGCAATCTTTATTGATTTCATTTTTTTTATGGCTCCGTCATTCGGATTTCGTCCGGATGTATCCGGTATTCTTCTGCGTCATAATAAAAAAGGTTCGTATTATACTTCGGAGAACCGTGAATCTGTCAATAATTTCTTTTCATTTTTTTGCGGTTATGCTATGATTCCAATTCTGTAATTTGTTGAATGACAAACAGGATACCCCTATTCATGATTGTATTCGATCTGCAATGCAGCAGCGGACATAAATTCGAAGGATGGTTCGACGACAGCGACGCGTATGAGGATCAGCATCAGCGTTCCCTGATCGCCTGTCCGATCTGCAGCGATACCCATATCTCCAAAGCCCCGACCGCATTTGCCATCAAATCGTCACAGCCGGCCCCATCGGCTCCCAATACCGAGGCTCAGCTCATGGCCCTTGCGGAAAAGATCTCCGACATTGTGGAGAAGAACTTTGAAAACGTCGGCTGCGGGTTTGCCAAAGAGGCGCTGAAGATCCATTACGGGGTTTCAGAGCCGCGCAACATCCGCGGCGTAACCACGCAGGAGGAGGAGAAGACCTTGAAAGAGGAGGGCATCCAGTATTTCAAAGTCCCGGTCTCCTCCACCGATTCCGATGATGCCTGATCTCCTGGCGCTGCCGATTCGAATTCTGGTTCCTCGCCTTTGATTACTCGGCCCCCTCCTCGGCAAATTTTTCCAATCCCTTAATATCATTCACCGAATAGATTCGGATCTCCGTCTTTTTGGGAAGACTCTTTTTTAGAAGGTTGGAGAGCACTTTTCCGGGTCCAACCTCCACAAAGACGGTTCCGCCCTCTTCAACGAGCCGCTGCATTGTATCATACCAGCGGACCGGGCTGCAGAGCTGACTGGCCATGATCTCCCGGATCCTATCCGGCTCCGATGCGGT
>JAABSZ010000088.1:0-15072 GCA_011390135.1 Desulfobacteraceae bacterium
ATCTCTATCTGGACGATCTCCAGTCCGGCGGGATCACCGAGGCCGATGTCCGCTTCAAGCAGTGGACACAGATCGGCTCGGAACTCCTGGTGACCGGCGGGGTGATGGTCAACGGGGACATCCTGGAGATGGAGATGCGTCTTTTCGACACGGTCCGGGGGGAGCTGATCGTAGGGAAGCGGTACAAGGGCTGGGAAAAGGATCTGCCCCGGATGGTGAGAAGATTTGCAGACGAGATCATCCACAGCCTCACTGGCCAGTGGAGCGTTTTCGACACCCGGATCGCACTGGTCTCGAACGGAACCGGCACCAAGGAGATCTTCATCTGTGACTATGACGGCTCCAATCCTCTGCAGCTCACGAATCACAACAGCATCAGCATGTCTCCGGCCTGGTCCTCGGACGGCAATCTCATCGCATACATGTCCTACACCACGGGCCGCCCCTCTATCCATATCCGCGACATCGAAGGCGGCGCCGGCACCGTGATCAACAAGCAGGGGCTCAATGCCACCCCGGCCTGGTATCCGGGCAAGGCGATGCTGGCCGCCACCCTCTCCTTTGAAGGGGATCAGGAGATCTACCTCCTGACCCGTGAGGGGAAGATGACCCAGAAGCTGACCAGCCAGCCCGGCATCGACACCTCGCCGACCTGGTCCCCGGACGGGAGTCGGATGGCCTTTGTCTCCAACCGCGCCGGCAATCCCCAGATCTATATCGAGGATGTAGATGGGGGAAGCGTTCGCAGGCTCACTTTTAAGGGGAACTATAACACCCAGCCCGACTGGTCCCCCAAAGGGGATCAGATCGCCTACTCCTCGATGGAGGGCAATCAAATCAACATATATGTGATCAAGCTGAATGGCGGCAACCCGGTTCGGCTGACCAGCGGCGCGGGACTGAATGAATCCCCCTCCTGGTCCCCGGACGGGAGCATGATCGTTTTCAGCTCGACCCGGGAGGGAGCGCCCGGTATCTTTGTCATGACGGCCTATGGAACGGATCAGCGGCGGTTGCTTTCCCTGCCGGGTGCGCAGACGGACCCGGCATGGTCCCCGCGGATGACCCAACGCTAATTGTCTTAGGAGAATGAAAAAGGAGGAGAGATGCCAGTAAAGTTGCGTTTTCGAAGGTTGGCCCTGTTGCTGGTGATTCCCGCGCTGATCTTTGGCGCATCCTGTGCGAAGAAGGCCATCCAGCCGGATGCAGGGGAGGGGATCTATTCGGATCAGGGTGCGGGGCAGCTCCCCTCTGACCGGGAGCGTGTGCGGCGCCAGCCGACCGATGAGGAGCGTCTTCGACAGCAGCGGGAGGATCGTCTCAGAGAAGATGAACTCCGGACCGAGGCCGGAAGAAGAGAGATGCTGACAGATCAGAGCCGTCTGGAAGAGAGTGACATCTACTTTTCCTTTGACAGCGCGGCCCTCTCCCCCCAGGCCCAGAACATTCTCCGGCAGAAGGGCGAGTGGCTGCGCCAGTATTCCAATTCCATCGTGGTGATCGAAGGCCACTGCGACGAAAGGGGAACCAATGAATACAACCTCGCGTTGGGGGACCGGCGGGCCCAGAGCGCAAAGAACTTTTTGATGAATCTGGGGATTCCCGCGTCCCGGCTGATCACCATCAGCTATGGGGAAGAGCGTCCCTTAAATCCAGGGCACACTGAGATGGCGTGGGCTCAAAACCGTCGGGCTCACTTTGTGGTTCAGTAGGAGAAGTTCAGCAGGAGAAGTTGAGTAGAAGAAATTGTTCAGTGGGAGAAGTTCAGCAGGAGAAATGATCAAAATTGTCGTTGAAGGGAAACGAGTATCGATGGAAGGGATCACCAGAATGAAAAAAGGGCTTTTGCCGGGACTTTTGGTCATGCTTTTCCTGGCTGGGGGGTGCGCCTCCCAGAGGGATGTGATAGCTTTGAACGATCGGTTGATCGATCTGGAGCGGGGTTCCATGGAGCTTCGGCAGCGGGGCGAGATGCTTCAGCGGGAGAATCAGACCCTTCGCTCCCGGTTGGAGGAGTACTCCCTGACCCGGGAGAAGACGGATAGTCAGCTTCAGGACCGTTCGGCCGGGCTGCACGCGACCCTGGAGAGCTTTCAGGAGCAGATCCGGGATCTCAACGGCCGCACCGAAGAGTTGAACCATCGAATGGATCAGATGCAGATCACGGTAGAATCCCTCCAGACCAGGAGTGCTTCCCGGGGCAGCTTCACGCCGGGCTCTGAACCGATGCCCGGCTACGGCCCAGTGCCGGCAGGGGGGCAGGAGAGTACATCGCCGGAATACAGCGGATCTGCCTACGGCGGAACCTATGGGGCATCCGGAACTCCGGAAGGAGATTACCAGCCTGCAACCTCCCCGGCAGGTGCTTCTTCTCCAACCTTTTCTTCGGATGGCCGGTACGGAAGCGCGGAGGATATCTATGTCGCAGCCAAGCGGGCATTTGATGCAAACAACCATGAGCAGGCCCAGAAGGGGTTTCAGACCCTGTTGGAACTCTATCCCCGCTCCCCCCATGCTGACAACGCCCATTTCTGGATCGGGGAGATCTTCTACCGGCAGCGGCGCTATGAAGAGGCTATCCTGGAGTATCAGACCGTGATCGAGCAGTATCCGGACGGGAACAAGGTTCGGGCCTCTTTGCTGAAACAGGGCTTTTCTTTCATGAATATCGGCGATACCACCAATGCCCGGCTGATTTTAGAGGATCTGATCCGCCGCCATCCCGGCTCCAGAGAAGCCCTGATGGCAAGGGAGAAGCTGGCCGGGCTTTGATGGTTCGGGTGCTGGGCATCGATCCGGGGCTTGCCGATACCGGCATCGGGATCATTCGGGGAGCGAGGGGCAGGGCCGAGAGCTATGCCTACGGCTCGATCCATACAGCGGCAAATCTTCCGACGCCGGAACGGCTCGATCTCATCTACACCCGGGTTTCGGAGATCATCGAAGGGGAGGCGCCCCATCTGATGGTGATCGAGGATGTCTTCTCTCTACAGCGTTATCCCAAATCGGGGATTCTGCTGGGGAAGGTGATCGGGGTGATCCTGCTTGCGGCGTGCCGGAAGGGGGTTCCGGCCATTGAAGTGCCGGTGCGGGAGGCCAAGCAGGTGCTAACCGGAAACGGGAACGCATCCAAAGCCCAGTTGGAGCGGGCCGTCCGCAGCCGCCTCTGTCTGGCCGGGAAGATCAGTCCCGCACATGCCTCGGATGCTTTGGCTCTGGGATTGATCGGGTTATACCGCCATGAGCGGGAAGGGAACCCGATACAGGGGAGGATTTCTGCGGCCGGTACAGGGGCCTTCGGAGAGGGGAGATGATCGGCTATCTCGAGGGCAGGCTTTTGAAGAAGGAGGCGGACCGGATTCTGCTGCTGGCTGGATCGGTCGGTTATGAGGTGCTGCTGCCGCCGATTGTTGCCGAAACCCTGATGGAAAAGAGCGTGGGGGATGAGCTGAATCTCTATATCTACTTTCAGCAGAGTGAGCGCCAGCCGCGGCCCCAGCTTATCGGCTTTCACAGGGAATCGATCAAGGACTTTTTTCAGATATTCATCACGGTAGAGGATATCGGGCCGTTGAAGGCGGTCAAGGCGCTGACGATGCCGGTGCATGAGATCGCAAAGGCTGTGGAGTCGGAGGATGTCCGTAGCCTGAAGCGGCTCAAGGGGATCGGTGAGCGGACCGCACAGAAGATGATCGCGACGCTCAAAGGAAAGGTGGGCGCCTTTGTCCTTTCCGAGGAACGGGAACGTGAGCAGCGGCCCCGGACGGCCCGCGGAATTGCGGCTGTCTGCGCGCAGGTGCTCGATGTGCTGGTGGATCAACTGGGTCACAAGACCGCGGATGCCCAAGGGTTGATCGACGATGCCCTGGTCCGCAATCCTTCCATTGCCTCGGCCGAGGCGCTTTTTGATGAGGTTCTCTCCGGTCTGTAATCATTTATGAAGGAAGGCTCAGTCAAACAGGGTATTGTCACTGCCGCGTCCGTCTCCGAGGATCTGGGAACGGAAAATCTCTCTCTGCGGCCCTTCTGCCTGACCGACTATGTGGGGCAGCCCGAGACGGTTGAGATGCTCTCCATCGCGCTGGCCGCGGCAAAGGGGCGGGGGGAGCCGATGGATCATGTTCTGCTTCATGGTCCGCCGGGGCTGGGTAAGACGACGCTTGCCCATATCATCGCAAACGAGACCGGGGGGCGGCTGACGGTGACCGCAGGGCCTGCCCTCGAGAAATCCGGGGATCTCATGGGGATTCTGACGCACCTGGAGGAGGGGGATGTTCTCTTTGTGGACGAGATCCACCGGCTGCCCCGGGCCGTGGAGGAGTTTCTCTATCCCGCGATGGAGGATTTTGCGGTCGATTTCGTCTTCGACAAGGGGATTCATGCCCGGAGCCACCGGTATCGGCTCAACCGGTTCGTGATGGTGGGGGCCACCACACGGGTGGGGCTGTTGACCGCGCCGCTGCGGGACAGATTCGGGATCTTCAGGTCTTTGGATTTCTACGGAGAGGAGGATCTGGTGAAGATCGTCCGGCGGTCTGCAAATATTCTTTCGATTCCCATCGATGCGGCCTCGGCAGGGGATCTTTCCCGGAGGTCACGGGGGACGCCCCGGATTGTCAACCGGCTGCTCCGGCGGGTGAGGGACTACGCGCAGGTGCGGGCCGACGGGGTGATCACCGGGGAGATCGTGAATGCGGCTCTTGCCCTGGAAGGGGTGGATGAGGTGGGGTTGACGCCGCTGGACCGGCGGTATCTTTTGACGATCATCAAGTTTTACGGCGGGGGGCCCGTGGGGATCGAGGCTATTGCCGCGACTCTGCAGGAGGAGACCGATACCCTGGTCGATGTGGTGGAGCCTTATCTGCTGAAGACGGGGCTGCTGATTAGGACCGCGGCGGGGCGGCGGGCTACACCGGGGGCGTATGCGCATCTGGGGATTGTGGTTGAAAGGAGCAAAGGGACATAGAAGACATAGAGGAGTGGACGGTAAAGGATTCGGTTGCCGTTCGTCTTAGGTGAATTTTGGAAATGAAGATCCCGGCAAAGGTCTTGGGGTTTTAGCCTCCACTCCGTCCATTCTGTCCACTCCGTCCATTTTTTTGTCCTTTTTTAGTGGGATTTTGATTCCAGAAAACCGTCTTAGGGACGGGCAACAGTATGAAATCCGTATCATCAAACCGGAAAGGAAACAGGATTCAGTAGATGGCCAGACAGCGGAAACTTCAGCATAACAGAACCTTCAACACCATTTCGATCCTGCTGGTTGGGATATTTGCATATTTTTTTTGGGCATCCGGTGTTTTTGCAGTACAGGAAGCCGCGGAAGGGCGGGCGCGGCCGGCTATGGCTTCTCCGCAGAACAGGCCTGCGGAACTTGGAGCCGATGCGGTTCCGAAAGCGCTGATCGCGATGGATTCCGGCGGCGGTAATGCCGCATATGCCGTGGTTGTGGAGAAATCGACCCAGCAGTTGCGGCTCTATGGGTATGACAAGGCGCGAAATGTTTACCGGCTGCTCCGGGATACCGCATGCTCTACGGGAAAGGCCGCGGGTCCCAAGCGGGTCTCCGGGGACAGCAAAACCCCGGAGGGGATCTATTTCTTCATCGAGGAGCATCAGGATTCCGAACTCTCTCCCATTTACGGGATCAAGGCTTTTCCCACGGACTATCCCAACCTGATGGACCGGATCGCGGGGCTGACGGGAAATGCCATCTGGCTCCACGGGACCAACAAGCCTCTGAAGCCGACGGACTCCAACGGCTGCATCGTACTGGACAATGCCGATATCCGGCAGGTGGAGAATTATATCACCCTGAACCGGACCCCCATCATCGTGGCCGGGAAGGTCGAATATGCGGATGCAGAATACCGGAACCGGATCAAAGCCGAGGTAATCTCTTTTCTGGGGGAATGGCAGAAAGCCTTGAATGGCGGGACATACCATGAATATCTGAGACATTATGATGCCCGATATCTGCCGCCCATCACCTGGTGGCCCAAGTGGCGGGATCACCGGGAAAACGGGGAGAAAGGGGAAAATGAGGATAATCCGGGGCAGAGAATGGGCATCGACATGGAGCATCTCTCCATCTTCAATCATGATGATCTGTATGTGGCCGTCTTTGATCAGTATGCGGTAAATGGAAAGCGGAAGGTCTTCACCGGCATCCGTAAGCTCTTCCTGCAGAAGGAGGGGGAGAAAAAGGGTCAGAAAGAAGGGGAGAAGGGGGAGAACCGGTGGGCCATTGTCGGGGATGACTATCAGCAGGTCTCTGCCAGCCTGAGGGCGAAAAAGGATGTGAATCCTCTTCTGGCAGCCGTGGATCTGCTGAGGGTTCCGGTAAAGCCGAAGACGACTGTATCGGAAGCTGTGACGGAAGCCGCAAAACCGGATCTACGACTGGCGGTCGAAGAGGAGAAGAAGATCGAGCGGATGATCAAAGAGTGGCTTTTAGCATGGTCATCTCAGGATATCGATGCCTATGGCCGTTTTTACGCCGCCGATTTCCGGTCCCGGGGAAAAGGCCGGGATGCGTGGCTTCGATACAAGGAGAGTCTCAACAAAATCTATGACTACATCGAAGTGACCGGCGAGAACATCAGGGCTCGCTCGGACGGAGATGGCGGGGCCGATGTCTCTTTTCTCCAGGAGTACCGCTCCAGCGGGTTCAATGGCCGGGGCACAAAGCATCTGCAGTTGAAGCAGGAGAATGGCGAGTGGAAGATCTTTCGGGAGCACATGTAGTGCAGATGCCTTCTGGTTCAATGATTCGGAGAGAAGCTTGAGGCGGAAGAAGTCCCCGGTATCGGTTTTGGAAAAGGGGTTCACCCTGGAGGGAAGGGTGGTCTTCAACGGAAAGCTGGTGGTTCGGGGGGATGTGAAGGGGACCCTGTTCGGTGAAACCGTGGTGGTAGAGGCGGGGGCCCGCGTCCATGCCGAGATCCGGGCCGGAACCGTCACCATCGGCGGAAGGTTTGCAGGAAAGATCCGGGCCATGCACGGCCTGGTCATTCTTCCCACCGGGGTCTGTGAAGGCAGGGTGCTCTGCAGGGATCTGGAGGTGAAGCCGGGAGGGGTGCTGAATGCAGAGGTGAGCCGGATCGTGCGGCAGGATTATGACCCGAGGGTCATCTACCGATTCGAAGATGATCTCTTCGACGATGATCCGGAAGCGGATTTCGAAGAAGAGGAGGCGGAAGCGGATTTCGAAGAAGAAGAGGCGGAAGAGGATACCGATCAATTCGAAGCGGAGATGAATGGGCAATGGGACGACGGAGAGCCGGATGATGGTGATCCCATCATGGTGATCCCGATCATGGTGATCCGGACGACGACTCTTATGAATCGGGCAGTTCAGGGAGATTCGGCTTTTTCAAATAGAGGACAAGGCTCTTTCCCATCACCGGGTTGAGGATTCGATCCAACACGCGGGTCATGACCGGTTTTCTCATAAGATCCCATACCAGAAACCGATGATAGAGCCGGATCGGCCAGGATTTCCCCCCCCGCTCTCCCAGCAGAGATTTCAGCCACCAGAAGGGGGAATGGAGGCTGTGGGCATAGTGTCCCCCCAGATAATGCAGTCCCTCTTCTTCCGTCATCCGGAGCAGTTCCGCTTTCCCATAGATCCGCACATGCCCCCCGGCCTCCTGGTGATAGGCTTCAGACAGGGCCCAGCAAATCCGCTCGGGCCATTCCCGGGGCACGCTGACCCCAAGGATTTTGCCGGGTTTCAACACCCGAACCGCCTCGGAAAGTGCCTGACCATGATTTGGAATGTGCTCCAAAACTTCAGAGCAGATGACCAGATCAAAAGCTGCATCGGAAAAGGGGAGGGCGGTGATGTCCGCGGCCAGAGGCGCATCCTTTCCGGGACAGGGGATAAGATTGCGATGGGCTGCAATCTGCATCTTTGCCGCATCGAGGGTTTCGATTCCCCGGTCCGCGGCTGCGACAAAAGTATCTGAAAGCGCGATGGCCGCGCAGGTGTGGCGGCCCGTTCCGCAGCCGATGTCGAGAATCCGGGCTCCCTTCAGCCCGTCCGGATCGAGGGTTTTCAGCCGATTAAAATCGATGGTCTGCATAATATTCCGCCATGACTTCCCTGTAGGCCGAAAGGGTCTTTTCCCCGGCCTTTTCCCAGGTAAAATGCTCCCTGACCCGCCGTAATCCGGCACTTCCCAGTATTCTTCCCTTTTCCGGATGATCCAAAAGGTCTGTGATGGCTTTAGCCAGGGCATCCGGGTTCCGGGGCGGAACCAGGATGCCCGCATCCCCAACCACCTCGGGAAGCGCACCGCCTGTGGTGCTGATCACCGGAACCGCGCAGGCCATGGCCTCTCCCGCGGGCAGTCCGAATCCCTCATAGACCGACGGGACCACAGCGATCGCGGATCGGGCATAGGCCCGGACAAAGGTATCATCGTCGATCCTTCCGGTGAATTCCACTCGATCTCCGATGCCAAGGGCTTGGATCTGCCGGGTGATCGCGCTGTTCTTTTTCGGGGTTCCGACTACCGTCAGCTTCACATCCCTTTTCCCGGAGACTTTTTTCAGGGCAATCAGCAGGTGGGATAGCCCTTTCAGGGGAACATCCGCGCTGTTGGTGACGATCAGGCGGTTCTCTTCCCGTTCGATACCGGACATGGGATGGAACCGATCGAGATCGATACCATTGGGAACTACCCGAAATCGGGATTCCGGGATGTTGAAATCGGCAGCGATATCCTTTTTGGCAGATTCTGAAACGGTCAGGATTCTGGAAAAGACCCGGGAAGACCGCTTCTGCATTCCAAGAAAGGAGAACCAGCGGGCCTGCTTCAGCTTCTCCATGAACCCTTCAGCCGAACCGATCGCGATGGCCCGGTCCCGGGTGATGGGATGGTGAATGGTGGCAATGGTCGGCGCAATCCGGCAGAGCGCGGCAATTCCGTAGGAGAGGCTCTGGTTGTCGTGGAGAATATCGAAATGGGAAAGCCTGCGGCGAAGGAATCGGTAGGCTCGAATCCCGAAGGTGAAGGGCTCGGGAAATCCCTGGGTGGAGACGCCGATCCATTCCAGCAGGTTGATCGGGTCCAGAAGCTCCCGGACTGAGGGAACCCGGAACGGATCTTCTGGATTGTAGAGATCCAGGTTTTCGATCTTTTCAACCGGCAGAGGCCGGTTCAGGGTCGGGGCCAGTTTCCGGTTCAGGGTCGGGGCCAGATTCCGGCCCAGGATCGGGTCCAGGATCGGGGCCGGAGGGCCTGTGATCACCGTCACCTGATGTCCCAGATTGGACAGAGCCCGGCTCAGATGCCGGATATAGACCCCTTGGCCCCCGCAGTGAGGAGCGCTCCGGTAGCTGACCAGGCCGATCCGCAGGGGCCGGTCCGGAACTTCAAAATCCATCAGACGACGCCTTCTGCTTTCAGTTCCGCGATCTTCTCGTCCGAATAACCCAGCTCCTGAAGAATCGCTTCGGTATTCTCCCCGAATGCCGGCGGCGGGGCCTGGGGAAAGCCCGGGGTGCGGCTCAATTTCACCGGGGTTCCGATGACGGGGGCATCAAATCCATCTGGTTGAACCAGCATCTCCCGCGCCTTTGCATTCTCCCCCATCAGGGCCTCGTCCGCGTCCAGCACCGGGCCGATGCAGATATCCCTGTCCTTGAAGATCTCCATCCATTCATCGCGGCTCTTCCGCAGAAAGGCCGACTTGAAAAATCCCTGGATCTCCTCCCGCCGCGCTTCATCGTATTGCAGGGGAATATACTCCGGAACCTCGAAATATTCGCAGAGCAGCTTCCAGAATCTCGGCTCCAGCGGGGCCACAGTGAGGTATTTGCCGTCTCTGGTCTCGAAGAGGTTGTAACAGGCATACCGGTGGGAGAAGGTGAAGTCTCCCCGCTTGGGCGGCGCGCCCGTCTCCTGGAGCCATCCAAAGGCCATGGACATGAATCCCGAGATGCTGTCGGTCATGGAGACGTCGATATACTGGCCTTCTCCGCTCTTCTCCCGTTCATACAGGGCCAGAAGAATCCCGATGGCCGCCTGCAGCCCCCCGGAGATATCGCCCAGTGGAAGCCCCGGCATCACCGGCGGGCCATCCTTCTCCCCGATGAGGCTGAGCGCGCCGCTGTAGCCCGCGAAGTTGACATCGTGGCCCGCGCGGTCCCGGTAGGGGCCCGTCTGGCCGAATCCGGTGAGGGAGCAGTAAACGATCTTCGGATTGATCTTCCGCACATCTTCATATCCGACCCCGAGCCGGTCCGTCACCCCGGGCCGAAACCCTTCCAGGATCACGTCGGCCTTTTGGGCCAGCTTGAAAAAGATCTCTTTGCCCCCTTCGCTTTTCAGGTTGAGGGTCATATGGCTTTTGTTCCGGTTGATGGACCGGAAGACCGCATATCCTTCGGCCTGGAAACGTCGATCCTCGATCGCTATCACCCGCGCGCCGTGATCGGCCAGGACCATGGAGCAGTAGGGGCCCGGCAGCAGCCGGGAGAGATCGATCACCAGACACTCCTTCAATGCGCCCTGCATCATTTTTCCTCCTCTCATCTGAAAAAAACTTTTGATGCAAAAAAAACGAGCCCCGGCAGGGCCCGACAAGTCGATGGATAATTTGCGCTATTCAGCCCTTTTCGTCAAGCTTTTTCAGGGAATGGTCAGGAAAGGGGGAGAAGTTCCGCAACCGGCTTGCTCCAGAGAGAGAAGAGGGAATAGAAAAAAAGGAGCAGGCAGAGTGTCTGTATCCAGCGCCGGCCCCTTCGGGTCAGGCGCCAGGGGGGAAGGAGAAACGCGGCCTCGACTCCGGCGCAGACAAAGAAAATGGTGAAAAACGCGCCATTGGTCCGCTCCCATGAGGCCGTGAGTCCGATGATCCATACATACCCGGCCAGTGCCACAGCAATGGCCTTGAGGCGGCGATGGCCCCGGAAAAGGCCGAAGAGCAGCGCGGGCAGGATCAGCAGAAATCCAAAGGGGCCGAACCAGGTGGTATCGGCTGCGGGAAACCATACCAGATCAAAGGGCACGGCCGCACCGGCCTCCCCCAGAAGCGGGCTGACGGTCTTTTTATAGAGGCCGTTTAAAAAACCGGTGATCCGAAAATCGAACATCCATTCGAAGAGCCGATCCAGAGGAAGGGTGAAATGTGCGCTCTGAAATAGATATCGGAGCAGATTGGCCCCAGCCCCTGCCAGGCCATCGGAATGCTGTACGATTTTCGCGCTGAAGAGATGCCATGTCCGCCAGAAGATGATCGCCGGAATCGAAGCCGCAAGCAGGATCGGCCAGTTGTCGATGACCATCAATTTCCAAAGGGCTCCGCCGTGGCGCCGATATAGAAGAACCCCTGAGAGGAGAACCAGGATCAGAGGAAAAATTCCTCCTGATGGATTTCCCCGGATGGAAAAGGGGATGCCGACGAAGAGCAGGGCAAGATCTAAGATGCGGGGCTCCTCCACGGAACGGTAGATGGCAAGAAGACAGAAGAGCGCGGCGGCAGCAGAGACCACTTCTCCGCCAGGCGTCGGGGTTTGAAGCACCAGCCGGGGCAGGGTGAGGATGATCATCGCCACTGTCAGCGCGGTCGGAGGCCATGCATATCGACGGGAGAGCGCGTAGGTGGCAAATCCGATGGAGAGATACGCGGCAAATCCGATGATCGCGCCCGGGGAGGCTTCAAAGGCATATTTCCCAAGAACGAGCCATCCGATGCCCATAAGCCCTGCAAATCGATGCTCCCGCAGAAACCGGAGAATGGTCCAAACCGCCCCATCCAGAGTCTTCCGTAGGCGGAACAGGATCAGCACTCCGGCCCCGATCCATCCTCCGATTTCTGCAATCCGGAAGAGGAGGGAGAGCCAGGGATTTTGGAGGACCGGCCCGAGAAAAGAGATCTCCGCAAAGAAGGCGGCGAACATCAAAGAGATTATCCATCCGTACGCGGCCGCCTCTGCAAGGGGCAATCTTCTTCTGATGAGTTCGCCAAACGCGGCCAAAAAGAGCAGCAGCAGCTCTGCTCCAAAGGCCGCTGTCATATAGGGATCATTTTCCATCCTGTTTGGCTTTGAGGTGTTCGACGATCTCGATCATGAAATCCCGCATCTCCGTTGCCAACTGCAGACACTCGTCGCAGTAGATCTTCTTGAAGAGTTTGTCATGGGCTTCGATCTGGTGGTGGTGCCAGCGGCCATAGGGGCTTCCCTTGCAGAACTTGTGGCCGGTATATTCCGCAATGGGGCATCCGATGCAGACGAGCATATAGAAGATCCGGCAGGGGGGGCAGTCGATCACCCCGCCGTCCGACCTTTCGCCTGCGATGATCCGGTTCCACTTCTGAACCGATGACTCCATAATGGTGAGTTTGTTCATGATCTCCCCTCTTTTACAACATGTCTATTCCTTCAGGCTCTTCCAGAACCTGCCATGCACATGGCTGCACCGGAGGATCGCGTACGCGACTTTTCTGGGGTTTGCAGACGCAGCCATCTCTTCCGGGTCGGTATGGGTGATGCCGGCCATCTCCAGCAGAACGGCCTTTACCGATTCCGTCAGCGCTGCCAGATGGTATCCCCCCTCCAGGGTCAGAAGAAGCCTTCCGCAGCAGCAGAGATCCGCGATCTCCATGAGTGAACGGGTCAGACCGGCAAATCCTTCCGGGGTCATCCGCATACCGCCGATCGGGTCCAGATGGTGCGTGTCAAAACCTGCCGAGACGAGGAGGAGTTCCGGTCTGAAGGCGAGCGCGATGGGGCGCAGCAACTTCTGAAAAATTGCGACATACTCCGCGTCTCCATATTTTTTGGAGATGGGGATATTGACGGTATATCCTTCTCCGGGCCCTCTGCCGACTTCCGTATAGATGCCGGTTCCGGGAAAGAGAGGATACTGATGGATGGAAAAGAAGAGTACGGAAGGGTCGTTTTCAAATATGTGCTGGGTTCCGTTGCCGTGGTGGAGATCCCAGTCCACGATCATCACCCGTTTCAGTCCAAGATCCCGGCGCGCGGCCAGTGCCGCGATCGCGACATTGTTGAAGAGGCAATATCCCATTGCCCGGCTCCGTTCCGCATGATGTCCCGGGGGGCGGTTGAGGGAGAATGCCCTGCGCAGATCCCCCTTTACGGAACGGGCCGCGGCCTCGATCAATCCTCCTGCAGCCAGCATAGCCGCGGCATAGGAGCCTTCTGAGACATGGGTATCCGCGGTGAGCGCAAAAAGCTCTTTTCCCGCGGTATTTTTGATCAGCGACAGATATTCGGGGGAATGGGCCAGAAGAATTTGGGCCTCCTCGGCAGGGCGGGGAGTCACTGGAATAAAATGGCCGTTTCGGATCGCCTTTTTCGACATCTCCCCATCCGATATCTCCCCATCCAGTATGTTCCGATCCAGCATCTCCCGATCCAACATATCATAGATCGCTGCCAGACGCCGAAGGCTTTCCGGATGCCCCTCTCCGGTGACATGATCCAGAAACCGGCTGTCCCGAATGATGCCGACGGGACTATTCATTCCCTTTTTCCTCTCTTTTCGATTTTTGCTGCTTCAGGCCCTCCGGGATCACCAGCACGGGGCAGGGGGCATTGCGGATCACCTCTTCGGTGGTGGAGCCCCGGATCAGCTTTTCAATTAGGCCGCGGGGACGGATGCCCACGACCAGAAGGTCTGCGGGCCATATCCGGGCATAATCGGAAAGAACCTCTCCGGAGGGGCCGGCAAAACAGAGGATCTTCGCCTCCCGCGCAGCTTGGGGCAGGCGTTCTCTGAAACGCTCACGGAGCCGCTCCTGAAGCATCTGCTCCTGTTTGGAATAGCTCATCTCGGCTGGGTTCAACAGCCGTTTTTCCATAGGAGAAGTCATGGCATGAACGATTCGGAGCTTCGCGCCGAATGCATTGGCCAGAAAAAGAGCCGCATCTATGGTTTTCGGGGATGCGCCGGTTTCAGGGATGTCTGCGCCCACCAGGATTCGGCTGAAGAGGGGAAATTTGTATGCCAAAGCCTTTGGCGAGGTCGGCTCGATCACCAGCAGCGGCAGGGAGAGGTTCCGGGCCATTCGCTCCACCAGAGTACCGCAGATCATCCGGCCGATACCGGAAAGGCCGTAACTGCCGGCGATCACCAGATCGGGACGCCGCTCTCGGGCAAGTTTGAAAATCCCCTCCATGGGATCGCCAAAGATCACCAGGGGCTCCCACTCGATATCCGGCTCCCCCATTCGGGCTCTGATTTTTGCGGCTGCCTCCTCCATCGCTCCTTTCCGCTCCCGAAACCGTTCGGCCAGCGGGGTTCCGTAGATCTGGCTGCTGGGGGCGCAGACCGCATGAAAGATGAGCAGACGGGAATTGAAATGGCGGGAGAGTTTTGTGCTGTAATCGAGGGCCATCCAGGAAGGGGTCGAGAAATCTATGGCGCAGAGGATGTTTTTCAGGGGAAAGGACAAACCGGATTCCTCATGATCTTCTGTTTGGATGATGCCTCTGCATGGATATCCTGATCCTTCTTTTGCGTTGCCATCTCCTCTTTGAGTATCACCCAAAAGAAGAAAAGACAAGCAGGTTTTTCATTGCCGTCTGTACCGAGTGAAGAATTGAGATTTCTAAGGGGAATCCGGGGCCGGAAAAAACCAAAAAGGGGGAAACCCAAAGAGGGCATCCCCCTTCTCTATCGAAACCTTGTTCAAAGACTTGCGGAGGAGCCCGGAACTAATCCTCCCGATTTTTGGCCTCGGCCACCACCTTATCCGTCAGGTTGGCCGGCAGCTCGTCATAGTGAGAGAACTCCAGGGTGAACATCCCCCGGCCCCCGGTCGTTGCAAAACTTGATCCTTTACCGTCATACCACAATCTACCAAAGCCCCTTTTTCTTTCAACTATTTTAGCGAACGATTAGCTAACCGGTTTTCAAAATGCGGAACGAAGTGGAGCATTTTGAAAATCCGGTTGAGCGTTGGGTTCAAGTAAGCCGCTCCGCGGCAGAAAAAGAAGCGTCGTCAATCTTTTGCACTTCTATTTCCAGACATTTCCCTGATCTACAATTGAGATATATGATACAATACCTCTATGGGCAGACATTGCCCACC
>JAABSZ010000089.1:0-15054 GCA_011390135.1 Desulfobacteraceae bacterium
CTCGTCATCATCATCTGCATCCTCCAGATCGAGGATCTCCTCGTCATCATCATCTGCATCCTCTAGATCGAGGATCTCCTCGTCATCATCATCCGCATCCTCCAGATCGAGGATCTCCTCGTCATCATCATCCGCATCCATCGGCGCGATCATGGTCCCTTCATCTTCGGCAGCAACCCCCTCTTCCATCTCTTCAAAGAGCCTGCCTACACCGATGGTCTCCTCGTAGGGCTCTTCATCGGCATCCTTTTTGGGGATGATCAGTGTCTCCTCATCCAGATCCAGAATATCGTCATCTTCTACAGGGTCCGCCGGCGGCTTTGGCGGTTCCGTTTCTGACGGGCCCAGCCCGATCGCCTCCTCCATATTCCGGGGAGTGATAACTGTTCCCTCATCGGAATCCTCAAGAAGATCGGTCAAATCGAGAATCTCGTCATCTTCAAAGTCATCCCCCCAGTCCTCGGACAACAGGTTAAGATCCTCTTCCTCTTTCCCTTCTTCCTCTGGTCTGCCTTTCTCTTTATCTTCCATGATGATCTCCCCGCATTCCGGCTGAAGCGGCTCAATGGATGTAAAAGCGATACTAAAGATTTACAATATCTTGAAAAAGCTATCATAGGCCATTTGTACTGTCAAGCGATTCCTCCCTGAAGTGTTGCCGCGCTTTTTCAAGTTCATCTTTACAATCGGATTTATTTTATATATATCAAAAAAAATAAAGTCGAGCAGCATCCATTATATACCGGTAAATACCGGATGTACCGGCAGCCGCTCCTGAAGATCATTACCAACAGATTCAACAGAGGAGAAATCAGGATGAAAAGCAAAAGCAGATTATCGGTCATGTTCTGGATTGTAACGGCACTGGTTGCCAACGGAGTTCATGCAGAGGAGCAGAAGATCACGCCTCAGCAGGTGGTCGATCTGGTGAAGCGTTCGGTACAACTTATCGAGGAGAAGGGGCCTGATACGGCCTTTCCGCTCCTGAGCGATCCCAAGGGCGATTATGTGGACGGGGATCTCTATGTCTTCACCTACAACATGGACGGAGCCATCATCCAGCACCTGCGCCCCAAACTGGTTGGAAAGAACATGATGAACATCAAGGACAAGGAGGGGAAATGCCTGGCCTGTGATTTTGTCCGGATCGCCAAGGAGGAGGGGCAGGGCTGGTCCCAGTACTGGTGGCCCAAGCCCGGCAGCGGTGAACTGTCGGTAAAGGTCAGTTTCATCATGAAAGTGCCGGGCCATGAGCTGTTTGTGGGAGCCGGGGTGTACGACATAACCAAGGAAGAAGTGGAAGCGGTGGTGAATCAGTAATGGGAGCGGAAGTGCGGAAAAGGTTTTCGGGCAGGAAATACGGCCTTGTGACAAGAATCGCCCTTCTTCCGATCCTGGGGGTTCTGGTTCTGCTGAGCGTCAAGGGGCTGGATATGTATGTGGACATTCAGGCGGACCGGGCCTTTGTCATGGGACAGTACGGCAGTGATATCGCCTGGCATCTCACGGAAAGGAGATTGCTGGAAAACCAGTACCTGAACAACCCGCAGGCGGATCTGCTCCGCACTATCTCCGATCAGACGGTCCGAATAGAGAACCTGATTCAAAAGGCCGAATCGGTTTACAACAAAGCGGAGATCCGAAAGCAGATGGATGATCTGGCGGATCATTTCAAGGGGCATCAGCAGATATTTGAAGACGCGGCGGCCGCAGCCCTGAACCTTTCCGGGAATCGGGCAGAACTTCAGACCCTGTTCGATGAGAGCGACACCTATCTGAACCAGGCCATCAATGCCATTGTCGATGAAGAGACCCGGCTGACCATCATGATGGGCATCGATCTTTCCGAAAAGAAGATGGCTTTGAGAAGCGGCCTCAAGGAGATCCTCAGCTTCCACGCATCGGCCATGCTGAACATGAACGAGCTGATGACCTTCAAGGAGATCGACAAATTCGAGAAGAGGCAACAGGAGCTGAGGGAAAAAATGGAGGTAAGCTTCAACAATACGCAAGGGGTCGTTCTTTCGGTCGATGAGGCCGACTATACCCGATTGTGGGAAAATATCGTGGAAAAGCATGGGGTGATCCAGCGGGTTCAGGATGAGATGTTTTCCCATTGGAAGGATCTTCAACAGTTGACCCGGCAACTGGAAGAAGACAGCATCGGATCGAAGGCGGAGGTCCAGGCCGTCATTGCCGAAGCCGGGAAAAAGATCGAGGCCATCAACCGAAACGAACGGATCATCAGCTCCGCGGCCATTCTTGGGGGAATCCTGCTGCTGGGGGTCATCAGCTTTCTCTTCATCCTTTCCCTCACCGCTCTTTTGAATAGGCTGATCACCGGGCTGGACAAAGGGGCTCTGCGGATTGACGAAACTTCGGAAAGGGTTCTGGAAACGGGCCGGCAACTGACAAAAGGCAGCCAAAGCCAGACAAAAGCCATCCAAGAGACCTCGACCGTTCTTGAGGAGATATCTGCTATGGCAAACCGGAATGCGGACAATGCCGGACATGCCGATCATCTGATGAAAGAGGCCGGAGAGGTGATCCGGAAGGGGAGCCGGACTCTGGATGAACTGAAGGTATCCATGTCAAAGGTCTCCGATGCCAGCGAGAGGATATCGAAGATCGTCAAGACCATCGATGAGATCGCGTTTCAGACCAATCTTCTGGCCTTAAACGCCTCGGTGGAGGCCGCAAGAGCCGGTGAAGCCGGGGCCGGATTCGCGGTCGTGGCCAACGAGGTGCGGAATCTGGCCATGCGGGCAACCAAAGCGGCAAAAGAGACTGCCGGACTGATCGAAGAGACGGTGAGCTTCATCCATGACGGATCGGAGCATGTGGAGATTACAGGCAAGGGGTTTTCCGAGATTGTGGACAGCACCGCGGAAATCGAAAACCTTTTAGGAGAGATCGCGGCCGCTTCCAAAGAGCAGGCTTTGGGCATCGAGCAGATCAACGACGCTGTTCTCCGCATGGATAAGGTGGTGCAGGAGATGGGAGGCCACAGCCATGAATCGGCTGCGGCATCCGAAGATATGAATGGGGAGGTGGAGAAGATTCGGGAGATGACGGATGAGCTGGTGGTGCTGATGAAGGGAGGCATGAAAGGCAAACCGGCATTATCCCCGGCAATTATCCCCGACAACTATCCATTGATCCACTCCGCCAGCCGGGGCGGAAAGGGAACACACGATGAGACCGGATTCCAGTAGCACTGGGCATTCAGCTCCACCCCCTCCTGGATGAGGGAGACGGGCCGATCGGCTGAGACCACCACAACCACCACATCCCTATGCTCTGCGGTGAAGCGGAGGGCCGAATTGAATCTTGCGCCCCGTGCCCGGTCCTCCCCTCGAATCGTTCGTCCATCCAGAAGGCAGGCGAACCCGTGGAGCTTCAGGTCTGCACCGATGTGAACCGCGCCGTCCAGCGTGGAAAGGGAAAGGGTCAGCTCCATCTGATTCGAGTCCTGCAGATCCAGGGGCTTTTCGAGGTTCTGCCCCGCGATATAGACGGGCGGGTCGTTCAGATCGATGACCAGGGTGCAGCCGAACTTGCACTCCTCCGCGTTGTGAACGAGCTGCATCACGATTTTGAACAACTGGTGCTGCACCGCAGGATCGAGATGGGATTCCAGCAGGATCTCCTCGAACTCCACCAGATTGGCCTTGCGGGTGGAGGAGTGGAACCGGCCGTCGAAGAAGCTGCAGATGGGATCTCCGCTGAGATGCAGAAAGCCGTGCCCGCTTCTGAATTGGGCCGCTATATTGCCCTCAGGCATCGCGCCGGTGGCGATGCCCAATATGCTGCGGCCGTCGGAGATGAGGCTGTATTTAGGATTTTCCGTAGCCTGCAGCAGCTTCCGCACATGCTTGAAATTGTCGATGTTGGGCTGCTCGTCCGATGGAAACCGGGCAGCAAAATCGACACTGCCGATAAAGGGCGGCGGCACAAAGACCAATGTTCCCTGGGGCCATGACCCCTCCTCCAAGGTCTTCGAGATCCCCAGCACCGCATCCAGAATCGGGTAGCAGCGCATGGGAACATCCATTCCCAGAACCTTGTTCAGCTCATCCACGATATGATCCCGCACCGCATGGGTGGCATACTCCTGGAGTACATACCCCGAAGTTCCGATATAGCAGGAGTTTTCCGAAACCACATCGTGGGAGAGAAGCCAGACCGCATGCTCCATCCAGCGCTCGGTCGGGCCTGTTGAGAGCATGTCGGGATGGTGTTCGGTGAACCACATCTGGTAGAAGATGGAATGGGAGCGGCCCCCGAAAGAGATGAGCCCCGTCAGCCCCAGATTCCCTTCGGGGATCGGGTGGCCGTAGCTGCGCATGGCTTGGCTGTCGGTCCCCTCTCGCCGCCATCCGTCTGAGTCGATGTAGAGTTCCTCGAGCTTGGGCTCATGGCCCCGCAACAGGCTCTGGGGGTCGTAGATCCGGACGGAGCTGTCGGGCCGGGTCGCATAGATCACCGCAACCCGGCTGGAGCCCGAAAAATGGGAGATCCCTTCCCTCAGCCCCTCGAAAATATGGAAAGCACAGAGCTTTCGGATCATTGCATCGGTCATCTGTGTCGCCTCCGGGTAGATTTCCGCGATTGTAAAAGATGACCATTACCACAATCAGAGCCGGATTTCAATAAGAGGCCCCGCTATTCCATCCCCCGAAAGATCTTGCGCAGGGAACCGACCAGCAGGGTAGAGAGGGGATTGACCCGGATCTGCGGATCAGCCCAGGGGCCTTGAATGGTATAATTGGCAGCGATAATGCCGTCTCCGGTGATCAGTTTTCCCACCAAAGGGATCGATCCCACAAGCTGATTCACCGTGTTGAAGGGAACGATGATCCCGGAAAGCCCCACTGTTTTTCCGGTGAGATCGATCTCCCCCTTGACCGTTACCCCCAGGGCACTCCCCTCCATCCGCCCCCAATCGATCAGCACCTTTTTATCGGCATAGAGCAGTTCCGAATCCAGCGTATCAAAGGGAATCCCCCGGTGATTGAGCTGCTCCACAAAACCGTCAAAGGAGGCCAGCGAGAGGAGATTGATCACTTCCGGAGCCTCGGTCACTGTGAAATTCTTCATCCTAATCCCGCCCTCAAAAGGCGGCACAAAAGCCAGAGGATCATGGGGATGGATTTCCGCGTGGAGCTGTCCGCCCCGGATGTTGGAGAAGATCCCGAAGCCATCCAGAAAGAGGCCCGCATCCTGAGCATGGAGGTTGAGATGGTAGGTCCCATCGGCCCGATCCAGATCGATCCGCACCCGGGATTGACTATCCATGAGCCCCTCCAGCACCCCGACCGGCGTCCCCTGACCGTTCCAGACCAGTTGTCCCACCGCATGGTTCAGGGTCCTGCTGTTTTTCAGGGAAATTTTGTCCAGGTCGAACACCAGGCGGATCGGAAACTTGGGCATCCCGGAAAAGGAGGCCTGCCCATTCTTCTCTTTCTCCTCCCATGCCATCAGTGGTGCGGCATCGAAAAGAGCGCCGGAAAGGTCGATCCTCGATTCCTCATCCTTATGCCACCGGATGCCGAGGTTCAGGTCATTCCGGCCGAACCGGACCCGGTAGAGGGCTGCTGTAAGCAGGTCAGAATCTGTATTCAGGGTTGCGGTTCCCTTCATCTCGATGCCGGTTCCGGAGAGGTCAAGATCTGAAAACCGGATCACAGGCCCCTCGGCAAGGAGATCGAAACGAAAGATCGCATCCTGGTCAAAGGGCTTTTTCAGACCGATTCGATCGAGATCAATGGCCGCTTTTTGCAGATCGACAGATCCGGCCGCAGATACCCGGGAGCGGTCCATTTGAACCGAAGCCTCAACCCCCAGAAGCCCCTTCACAAAGGGGATGTGAATGCCCCGCCGCGCCAGCCCATCGGTGGGGATCTGCGCGCTCAGTGCAATCCGATGGGGGGTTTCCAGCAGCAGGTCCCGCTCCCAGCGGACCTGGACCGGCAATCGGTCCGCGATGATCTCCCCTTCTGCTGTAATCTGCCCCCCCGCGATCTTTGCCGAAAATGCTCCATTTTCCAGGGAGATCTCAAGGGGATTGGCAAAGGTTGCTCCCAGGATTTCAGATGCGGAATCGATTCCGGCAATCACATCCTTCGGCTCCAGCCCCTTCCAGATGTCAAAACGGAGGCCGAGACGGGTTCCGGCACTTCCGTGGACCACGGAAAAGGGAAGATTCTCCTTGTCATCAAAGACTTGCCCCAGATCCCCGAGATCCCGGGCCGGCCCCTCCAGATTTCCCTCAATCCGGATGGGCGTGCGCTTTGCAGAGAATTTCGTGATCTCCACTCTTCCCTGCAGGAGACGGGTACTGGCAAGAACCCCTTTGTCGATGCGGATCTTTACCGAATCCGCATCAAAGATCGCCTGCCCCGCGCCGTTTCTGAGGCGCGGCAGGGGCGGCTGATAATCGAGGATCACTTCACTGAAATCGACCACCGCTCCAAGGGCTTCGGCACGGGGGTGCTCTCTTTTGAAATCCTCGGGCGTCAACTGCAGCCGGAGATCGACCGTTTCCGCAATTCCTCCCTGAAAATGGGTTAAAAACCATTCCCGGAACTTGGAAGCCAGCCCAGAAGGCCAGAGATCGGGCAGGAGTTCGAAGGTGATGCCGGTGATGTTTGCCGCAAAATCCGTATCCAGGGGCCCGTTTTTCCATCCCACTGTTCCTGCGGCTGTCAGTTCGACCTTTCCCATATCCGCGAAAAAAGAATCGATCGTAAGGGTTGACAGATCCCTGCCGACCTTACCTGCGGCCAAGATGGAGTGGATCGCGATCGGGGCATTTAGAAAGATATGATTGATGGTTCCCCCGGCATTGGAAAAGTGAAATGCCGCGCCGGCAAACTGATCTTCTGCGTCAAAGGTTATTTGGATACGGCCCTCCAAGGGCAGATCGGCCCCCTGAAGATCGGAAAGGGCCGGAAGGATATTCCCCAGCGCCTTTGGCATCAGGTGAAAGAAATCGATCTCCGCATGGACATCTCCCGTTTCCGGAAGGGTGAGCTGCCCCTTGAAGCCTGTTGCTCCGGAGGCCAATTCCACCCGACCCTCTACGGAAATCCGGACATGGCCTTCACCGGGTTCGACGGTTCCCGTATCGATCCGGACCGCGACATCATCGGCACCTTCTCCAAAAAGAAGTACAGCATCTTTTATGGTCAAAAGGCATTCTCCCCCATACCGGCCCATCCCGCTCCGAAGCCGGGAGAGCCCCTCCTGGAAAAAACCTGTAATATCTTCGGAAATACTTTCGGCCTCCCCCGGTTCTTCCCTGGCGGTATCCGGGAGAGGTGCATTAACATTCAATCGGGTGAGATCCAGAATGGGCCTGTACAGGGTAATGCGGGAGGGAGCCATCTCCCCCCGGACGAGCGATGAGAGACGCAGATTCAGGCCGATGTCAGGGGATGCGGCCAGAAGCGAGCCGTCGTGGCTGCGGATCTGCACCCGGTCGATTTTGATAGCTGGGTCCAGGCTTCCCAATGGCCAATCCAGCCGGATGCCTCCGATCCGGCTGTCGGTTCCCGGCATTGTCCTGGCCAGGGCCCGTTCCACCGCGGGGGCGAGAAATCCGAGAGAGGGCGGTGCGACCCGTACCCAGAGCAGCCCGGCAGAAAGAAAAAAAAGCAGAAGAAGGCCGAGGCGCAAACACTGGCGGATCGATCGGAACATATGCTATTTCCTGTTTCTGATCAGCGCTTGGTAGGCTTGGGTCAGCCGGATGAACTTTTTGCTGTCGCCGCCCTTGTCCGGATGCATCTTTAGGGCTTTGCGCCGGTAGATTCGGGTGATCTGGACCCGGCTCATCCCGACGATCTCGTCCTTTGTGAGGCCAAGGACATCACGGGCTTGGTTCCGGCTCATGGCGGGCTGGGCGCGGGGCGGGATATAGTCTCTGCGGCTGTTTATGTAATCCCGGATGTAGTCCTGCATGAAACTGCTCCGGCCGAAGTCGTTGTCAAAGTGCATGAAGAGATACCGGGTCAGATAGTGATGGAGGCTGTCGTTGCGCTTCATGCCGGTCCAGAACCGCGTGTCCGCATCGAGGCGGCAGATCTCGTCGAGAAAGCACCGGTCCACCTTCTCCGGGTCCAGGGCCTGGGGCATGATCTTCGCGAAGTTCTGGGGAAAGAGGCGCTGGAGATCGAAGATCACATAGACATAGGTCTTCTCTTCATGGGGCCGCAGGATCGCCTCCTTTTCCATGAGGTACTGCTCGATCTCGTCTCTGCACTTTCTCAGGATGCCGCTGAAGAGCTTTGGGCTGACGCCCCCGATCCGGCCCTGGTCAAGTTGTCCGTAGCGAAGATAGTGAATCCGCCGTCTGTCGAAGAGGTGGAACATGGAGACGGATTCCGGCGCTTTGGTCTTCCGCCGCTTTTCCGTGATCTGCTTCTCCCGCTGCCGGAAGGGCTCCACATTGTGGCGGATATCGGGCCGGACAAATGGCCATAGGATGTTTTCGAGCTGTTCGTAGATGGGGCCTTGGGGCGCGCAGGAGCGGACCGCGTCCTCGAGGTCCTCATGGACATAGTAGGCGTTGCCGCCCGGATAGACGATGAACCGGGTCGGATCGTCTCCGAGGTCGAAGAGTTCCCGGCTCTTCAGGACCTCCCCGTCCTCATAGGATTCCCGAATCCAGTAGCGGATTCGGCCATCCATCCGTTTTTTGGCTATATACATATTTTGTTTTCAACCTTTTTGTTTTTCGATTTTGAAAAAAGCATATTTACTGGTAAAAAAAAGAGCGTTACAGATCATTTCACTGTTTGCGGAGAAGAATCGGAAGATGAATCATGGATGACAGAACCATACAGGCAGTGCTCTTTGAATATATCGCAAACTCTACCACAAAGCGGACCCAACCTCAAGCGGAGAAACACCTCTCTTCGTCTCTGGCCGTGGACCGAAGACGAATCCGGCGGGCAATCCGGGCCCTGATCCAAGAGAACCGGCTCTGCTACACTTCCCATTTCGGCTCCGGATTCATCGAGGTCTGCTTCAATCGGCCGGTCCGGGTCGGAAAGAGAATTCTGCTGATACCCGCGGAAAGAACCGTCTCCCTTTTACCGGGCGATCTTCCTGTACGGATCGCGGCCGGCGCGGCCTTTGGCGAGGGCGGACATCCCACCACAAGGCTCTGCCTTGCCGGATTGGAACGGGCTTTGATGGAAAAGGAGCTTCTGTCCGAAGGGCCGGGGCTTTCCGATTCAACCGGCCTCGATATCGGCACGGGGTCGGGGGTGCTGGCCATTGCCGCGGCCGCGATGGGAGTGGGCAGGGTTCTGGGCCTCGATACAGATCCCTGTGCCCGGGACGAAGCACAGCGGAATGTTCTTCTCAATGGTCTGGCGGATCGGATCGAGATCGACGACCGGCCCATCCACGGCCTCGGACGCGATTCCCGGTGGGGCCGTTTCTCCCTGATCCTTGCCAATCTGCGATATCCGACGCTGGCGGGTCTGGCTTCGATCATCCGCGATATTACCGCGGACAAGGCCGTTCTCGTTCTCTCCGGCTTTCGGGAGGATGAAGCCCTCGATCTCCTTTCCGTTTATGCGGATGAAGGGTTTGCCTCCCTTTGGGAATCATCGGAAAAGGAATGGCATGGGCTCGTTCTTGCCAAAGCCGCGTAAATCGGCTACCATTTAATCGGAATATATCTTTTATCTGTCGAAATCGAACCCAAATCGAACCTAAATCGAACCCAAAAGGAGTGGAAATGGCAAAAAAGATACTGATCGTCGGAGGCGTTGCCGGCGGCGCTACTGCAGCGGCCCGGATCCGGCGGCTGGATGAAACTGCCCAGGTGATCCTTTTTGAACGGGGGGAGTATATCTCCTTTGCAAACTGCGGCCTTCCCTATTACATCGGAAATATCATCAAAAAGCGGGACCGGCTTCTGGTGACCACCAGAGAGGATTTCATGGACCGGTACAATATCGACATCCGGAACTTCTCCGAGGTCACGGCCATCGACCGGGCCGCAAAGCAGGTAACTGTGGTAAATGCGCTGGACCGCAAGACCTACACCGAATCCTATGACAAGCTGATTCTCTCGCCGGGTGCGGAGCCGGTGCGGCCTCCCGTAGAGGGCATGGAGAACGAGAACTTCTTCACCCTCAGAAACATTCCGGATACGGACCGGATCAAGGCCCGGCTGGACAGGGGGAAGCCAAAGGCTGCAGTTGTTGTGGGCGGCGGATTCATCGGCATCGAGATGGCCGAAAACCTCGCGGAGCGGGGGGTGAAAGTGACCCTGGTGGAGATGCTGGATCAGGTGCTTGCACCCCTCGATTACGAGATGGCGACCATTGTCCATGCCCACTTGCTGGAGAAGGGTGTGGAGTGCCGCCTTTCGGACGGGGTTCAATCCTTTTCCAAAAAGGATGGCCAGGTGGTGGTGCATACCCGGGCCGGGGGCGAGATCCCCTGCGATATGGTGATCATGGCCGTTGGGGTTCGCCCTGAAAACCGGCTGGCGAAAGAGGCCGGGCTGAAGATCGGGGGGGCCGGCGGAATCATCGTGGATGGATCTATGCGCACCTCGGACCCGCACATCTATGCGGTGGGGGATGCGGTGGAGGTGAGAGATTTTGTAACGGGCCTGCCGGTCATGACCGCGCTGGCAGGACCCGCGAACAAGCAGGGGCGGATCGCGGCCGACAATGTGGCCGGCGGGAGATCGGTCTTCAGAGGGACTCTGGGAACGATGGTCGTGAAGGTCTTCGACCAGACCGTCGCTGCAACCGGGCCCAATGCCAAGTCTCTGGAGAGAAACGGGGTTCCGCATCTGGTCAGCTACACCCATTCCAGCTCCCATGCCACCTACTATCCGGGCGCGGACAACATGGCCGTCAAGCTCATCTTTTCACCGGGCAGCGGACGGGTACTCGGCGCGCAGATCGTCGGCGGGAAGGGGGTCGATAAACGGATCGACATTTTTGCCACCGCGATAAAGGCCGGTATGACGGTCTATGATCTTGAGGAGCTGGAACTGGCCTACGCGCCGCCCTACGGATCGGCCAAGGACCCGGTCAATATCGCCGGCTTTGTCGCGGCCAATCAGTTGAAGGGGGATCTGGAGGTGGTTCACTGGAACGAGCTGCCGGGGTTCGATCCGGAAAAGGAGGTACTCATGGACCTGCGCACCAAAAGGGAGCTGGAGAAGTTCGGAATCCTGGAAGGCGCAATCCACATTCCCATTGACGAGCTTCGGAGCCGGCTATCGGAGCTGGATCGGGAAAAGATCTATATTCCCTACTGCGCTGTCGGATTGCGGGGATACATCGGCCACCGGATTCTGGTGCAGAACGGATTTTCATCCCGGAACCTGAGCGGCGGCATAGAGACGCTTATGGGCTGCATGGAAAAGCTGGTCAAAGAGAAGAATCTCCCGCTGAAGCTGACCGATTACCGGCCTTGACCGTTTTGGACCGATAGACAAAAGGAGACTGTAAGGGGGCAGCTTCGCGCCCCCTTAACCGGATATCGGTCTGGCCCGGTTTTTCCCGGCCTTTTTTGGCTTGGATCTGTTCTTTTTACCGCAAGCCCACAAAGGGATTGGACTTCTTCTCCCTTCCGACCGAGGTGTCAGGGCCATGCCCCGAATGGACTGTCACCGAATCGCCCAGCGGAAATATCTTCTCATGAACGCTCTTCACCAGGGTGTTGTAATCGCCGCCCGGCAGATCGGTGCGGCCGATGGAGCCGGAGAAGAGGAGATCCCCCACGAAGACATGGTCTCCGGTATGCAGGGAGATCCCGCCGGGGCTGTGGCCCGGGGTGTGGAGCACCGAAAGGGTGATCTTACCGAAAGAGACGGTGTCGCCGTCATTCAGGGTCTTGTCCGGCGGCGGCGAGTTCTCCGACGAGAGGCCGAAGGAGGCCGCGGCAGAAGAGAGCTGATCCAGCATGGGCTCATCCCCGGCATGGATGAGAATCGGCGCACCGGTGACATCCTTCATCTTTCGGTTCGCGCCGACATGATCGAAATGGCCGTGGGTGTTGATGATGACCTTGACGGTGAGCTTCTCCTTGGCCAGCGCCGTCAGAATCCGATCGGCCTCGTCGCCCGGATCGATCACCGCGGCCTCTTTTGTCTCCTCGCATCCGAGGATGTAGCAGTTGGCCATGATGGGGCCTACCGGAAGGGTTTTGATAATCAAAAGGAACCTCCTTATTTTATTGCGCAGGCTCTTGGGCTGCGCTGGTAAGATTACGGCTTCAGGAACCGGCCCGGGTCTTTGCCTGCTGAATCAGATCCAGAAGGGTTTCGACCTTGGGCTTTGGTTTTGCCCCGTGCAGTTTCTCCACAGCGGCATCGGAATAGCGGCTCCTAAGATAGCCGGCCACATCGAATCGCTCCCACCAGCAGTCCAGGATCTTGAAGCAGCAACTGATCTCCCCTTCTCCGCGCCCTTTTCCGCCCTCATCTCCGCCCCCATATCCGATGATGCGGCAGTAGGCAAAGGAGACCGATCCCCCCAGACGGGGGCAGCGACGCTCCAGCCCGTCAAATCGTTCGTCGCCCCCCTTCTCTGTTGCGGCAAGCTCTCGGCTCATCGGCTCTTCAGGTGCTCGGGTCTGGGGAAGTTCTCGTAATCCTTTCCCGAGGCGCGGATCTCATCATCGCTCAGCTCGAAATCGGAAAGATCCTTGGCAAAGAAGCGCTCATATGCACCGAGATCCAGCAGGCCGTGGCCGCTCCAGTTGGCAAGGATCACCTTCTCCTTCCCCTCCTCCTTTGCCTTCAGGGCCTCGTCGATCACGCAGGCCAGGGCATGGGTGGTCTCGGGCGCGGGGATGTGCCCTTCGGTTCTGGCAAACTTGACCCCGGCCTCATAGGCCGAGAGTTGGGTCACGGATTTGGGGGTGATCAGCCCCTCATCCGCAAGCTGGCTCACCGTGGGCGCCATGCCGTGGTACCGGAGTCCGCCGGCATGAAAGGGCGGCGGAACAAACGCGTGTCCCAGGCTGTGCATGGGCAGCAGCGGCGTATAGCCGGCCGTATCCCCGTGGTCATAGACAAAGGGGGCCCGGGTCAGGGTGGGGCAGGCGGCCGGCTCCACCGGATAGATCTCGATCTCTTTCCCGTTGATCTTGTCAAGCACAAAGGGGAAGGCCAAACCCGCGAAGTTGCTGCCGCCTCCTGCGCATCCGATGATCACGTCCGGATAGAGGCCAACCTTCTCGAGCTGCTTTTTCGCCTCCAGCCCCATGATGGTCTGGTGGAGCATCACATGGTTCAAGACGCTGCCCAGAGAGTAGCGGGTCTCTCCGCTGGTGTCGCTCACCGCGGCCTCCACGGCCTCGCTGATAGCGATGCCGAGGCTGCCCGGCGTCTCCGGGTTCTTCTCCAATGCTGCCCGGCCGGCCCGGGTCTCGGTCGATGGGCTGGCCACGCATTTTCCGCCCCACGCCTCCATCATCGCCTTCCGGTACGGCTTCTGATCGAAGCTGACCCGGACCATGAATACTTTGCACTCCAGCCCGAACTGGCTGCAGGCAAAGGAGAGCGCGCTGCCCCACTGTCCCGCGCCCGTCTCGGTGGTGATCCGCTTGATGCCGAAGACTTTGTTGTAGTAAACCTGCGGGATCGCGGTGTTGGGCTTGTGGCTGCCGGGGGGGCTGACGCTCTCGTTCTTGAAGAATATCTTTGCCGGGGTTCCAATTGCCCTTTCCAGGGAGAGGGCCCGCACCAATGGAGAGGGACGCCAGATGGATAGCACGTCGAGAACCGGCTCCGGGATGTCGATCCATCGCTCGGTACTCATCTCCTGTTCGATCAGGTTCATGGGGAAGACCGGAGCCAGATCGTCGGGGCCCACAGGCTTGCCATTGGGACCCAACGGTGGGTTCAGCTTGATATCGGCCAGAATATTATACCACTGCCTCGGGATCTCATCCTCTGTCAATACAATCTTTCGAACTTCCATGGGTCTCCTTGTCCTTAAATTTCTACCCCATATTCCTGTTTCAGGCGAAGAGATATCACGCCCCGGCCCGCACCTCGATCTCCCCGGCCCCAACCCCCTCACGAACCCGGTCCAGGATGCCGTTTACGAACGCGCCCGTCTCTTCGGTTCCATACTTCTTTCCCAGGTTGATGGCCTCGTTGATGGAGACCTTGTCCGGGATATCCGCGCGATAGAGCATCTCATAGATACCGATGCGCAGCACATTCCTGTCCACATAGGCCATCCGGCTAACCTTCCAGTTGTCGGAGCAGGTCTCGATGATCCGGTCAATCCGCTCCCTTTCCGCGAAGATGCCCCGGACCAGCTCGAAGAAGAACTGCATCCCTCTCGCCGGCGGGGTGTAGTTGTCGCAGAAGCGGTCGAGCATCTCCTCGGTCATCTCCTCATGGAGATCCATGAAGAAGAGCGCCTGAAGCGCGGATTCTCTGGCACGGGTGCGAGCGCCCATATTCTTTCCTATGCGATGGCTTCCATGAGGTTTGCCATCTCGATCGCGGAGATGGCCGCGGACCAGCCCTTGTTGCCGGCCTTGGTCCCGGCCCTTTCCACGGCCTGCTCGATGGTATCGGTGGTGATTACACCGAAGATCACCGGAACTCCCTCGTCGAGGCTGACCGCGGCAACGCCCTTGGAGACCTCCGCACAGACATAGTCGAAATGGGGCGTCGATCCGCGAATCACGGCCCCTAAGCAGATGATCGCGTGGTGCTCCTTTTTCTGAGCCAGTTTTTTTGCCAGCAGCGGGATCTCGAACGCGCCCGGAACTTTGACCAGGTCGATATCCTCATCCTTTGCGCCGCTGCGGAGCAGCGCATCCATCGCGCCTCCGTAGAGGCGGTCCGTGATAAAATCGTTGAAGCGGCTTATGATGATCGCAAATTTCTTGCCTTCCGCGATCAGGTTGCCTTCGATGGTGTTGGGCATGGCTGTGTCCTGTGGGCTTTAGAATAACGATTTAAGGATTGGCATCCACATTGAGCAGATGGCCCATCTTGAGCTTCTTGCACTCGAGATAGCACCGGTTGTATTCATTGGGCTCGAT
>JAABSZ010000090.1:0-15020 GCA_011390135.1 Desulfobacteraceae bacterium
ATCGTATGCTGCGTGGCTTGGTATTGGGGCTCTGTTGGCGACGTCTTAACCTCCTATTGGGGTTTTGAGTTAGAGTGAGTGAGCATTCGATTTGGAATACTGTCAAATGCCAAGCAAAGTTTATCATTTTTTGCATAAAATTCATATTGATTTATATCTCTAAAAATGAAAGGCTTAAAAATCGGACACTGATAGTTGCAATTTGTTAACTGAAAATGAAGGATGCCAATCTGCCTTCGATCTCTCTGCTCCAGACCCCTATCCCGCCGATATAATCATCTCTGGTGGCAACAGCCGGCAGAGAAAGCTCTCTTTCCAGAAATTGCCTGACATCCCTGTACTTCGGCTTGGGGTTTGCATCATGCCAGCAGATCACTCCGGATTCCGGGATGATACTCTTTGCCAGTTCCGTATCCAGAGATACGCCGTGAGCAGAGTGATCCCCGTCGATCAGCACGAGGTCGAATGGGCCGTATTCTTTCAAAAGGGTTCGGCTGTCGAGTTCATGGGAGTCTCCGTATAATTGGGTAAAGCGGCTTCTCCGTTCAGCAGCTACTCCGGAACCGATCTGATCACGGGACAGCCCCGAATTGTTGTAAATCTTTGAAAGGATTTTCCATCTCGGATTTTGATAGGCAATGGAGACGACCTCGGATTCCGGAAGGAGTAAGAGGAAGAAATCTGACGTGATTCCCAGATATGTCCCGATTTCAAATATCCGTTTCGGCCGATAGTGCAGCACAATCGCGGCCATTGCTTCATAATCCTTCAGATGCGTCATGCCCTGGGCTCTTTCGGCTGCTGCCGCGGCTGCTGCCATACCGGATTTCCGGGCCGATTCATCCATTGAAAAAAAGCTGAAAAAATCATCGATTCGAGAAATCATTCCTCTCCTCATGGATGCCGTAGGTTTCTGAATTATCTAATCCATTAATATATATGAATAATTCCGGTCCACTGTCCTGGAATGATCCAATGAGGAAATAGTCGTTGGCTCCAGGTTTTGATCCAGGCACTCCCTGTAGATGGAAAAAACTTCGAATATTTGTTGCATCTTTTTATCTCTGAGGCTGGTTTGAACGAATTGCGGGTGGAGGGAAAGATATAAGATCGGTTTGTTTTGAGATAAATATTCTTTCATTGTCGGAAGCAGCGTAAATTCACTTCCCTCAATATCCATCTTGATAAAGTCAATCCTCTTCGCTTCTGAAATACGGATGAATTCCTTCCATGTCATGGTCAAGACATCAATTCCATTGTGATCCTGGTCATCTGCAAGAAGGCTGGTCATGCTGTCTCCCAGTCCTTCTCCAAAACTTGCCATCCGCTGGATCGAAAAACTGTCGGAAAAGGCGATGTTGAAAGGGGTGATATTCCGGAAGCCATTCAGCTCGATATTCCAGCAGAGGTAGCGGTAGGCAAAAGGGTCCGGTTCAAAGCAGAAGACCTGACCGCATTTTCGGGCAGCATAGATCACCGTAGGCCCGATCCATGCGCCGATATCGACATAGACACTGTCGGGCTTGAGAAATGTGGATAATACTTTAAATGTATGCGGTTCCCATCTCCCCTTTTTCACCTTTCTCCAATAATCGATATGGTAGGGATCGACTTTGAAATTCATTCCCTGTATGTTTGTCGGATAAGCTCCGCAAACGCGGTAGTATACTTTTCGAATTGCTTTGGCGATTTTCATTACCGTACTTCTTTGGCTTCTTTTATCAAGCCTTTGAATTGAATCGTTCGGAATATCTGAGCACTCCCTGTGATTTCTGAAATCTGCTGTTGACCCCAAATAAGTCCCGTCATCTGCCGTGTCCAAATGTCCTCCGGTTGCGTGGGAGGATACAGAATGGATATACTTCTACGGAGCGATGATGTCAAGGAGAAGAGGGCCCGATCGCGGCTTCGCTCTCCCAGGGAAGCACAATGAGCCGAACGAAAAACGCATCTAAAATCCTTTGATTTTGCTTCGGTTTCGATGATTTTTCCACACCGAATTGCAGTTCCGCCTTTGTGATGACAGAGACGCAGAGGGAATCCCTTTGCAGGGCTTCAAATTTTTCCAGAACCGATCCAATATCACCTCATCAGCGATTTCAGATGCATTTTCCCACCTCCATTAGTAAATTTCTATCATAATTTCCCGTTCCTGTATATGGACTATCATCTTTTTTTTGTGGGATGTCTCACACTTTGAAAAAAATGGCTTGCAACGAAGGGGGGGAAATTGTAAGTTCTATATAATATTTTTTACAGTAGATCCTAAGATCCTATTTTACAGCATATCCTATAACGGATGAATATTTGGGGACTGAAATGTCATTTTCCTTAAAAACAAAGATCGCCTTTTGGACCAGTATCTGTCTGGTGGCAACGGCTGCGGTCATCATCATATATTCGCTCTTTTCACTGCGGGGAAGCGGGCTTCAGGCGGCCCGGGGAAATACCGTGGCCTTTGCCCGGGGGTATGCGGGGCAGATCCGGGTATCTGCGGAGCGTGCCATGAACACGGCAAGAACCCTGTCCCAGGCCATGTCGCTCATGGGGAGCGATGCCGGGTCAGACATCGGGCGGGATCAGGTGAACCGGATTCTGCGGCGGGTTCTTGTGGAAAATCCCGATTTCAAGGCCGTCTATACCGTTTGGGAGCCGGATGCCTTTGACCGCATGGATTTCGGATTTGCCGGCATGGAAGGGCACGATGAAACGGGCCGGTTCATCCCCTACTGGTATCGGAATGAAGCCGGGGAGATTCTTTTTGCGCCCCGCCTTTATTATGCCGAGGCCGATACAGAACGCGGCCAATTCTACAGCCGTCCCAAAACTACGGGACAGGAGACCGTTGCTGGGCCCTATCCGTATCCCATCGGCCAAAAGGAGATTTCTCTGATCTCCATGACCGCGCCCATATCCGTGGAGGGGAGATTTCTGGGGGTTGCGGGGGTGGATCTGACCCCGGATTTCTTTCAGAATCTCACAGAGCGGGTGGTGGATAGCGAGAAGGGCCAAGATGCCGGAATCGTCCTTTTCAGCCACAACGGGACCATTGTCGGTGCATCAAAAGATCAGGAACTCGTGGGAAAAAGCGCGGACAGCTTACTTGCCGATATCGATTCGGAAAAGGTGCTGGATCGGATTCGGACTGGAGAGATGGTTGTCCATAACACGGATCAGCATCTGGCCGTTTTTCTGCCCTACACTTTGGGCAGGGATGGGAGACCCTGGGCTCTTTCCGTGCGGGTTCCAAAAGCAGAGATCATGGAGCAGGCGGATCGGTTGATGCTCCATCAGATTTATATCGGTGGGTTCTGCATTCTGCTGGCGATCGGCGGACTGATCATCACTGCCCGTGGAATCGAGAAACCGATCTCTTCGGTGGTGGATGGTCTGACCGGGAATGCAGATGGGGTCAAGGAGGGCTCTTATCAGGTGGCCAATGCGAGCCGGGAACTGGCTGAAAGCGCCGCGCAGCAGGCCTCTATTCAGGAGGAAGCGGCCGCGTCTCTGGATGAGATCTCGGCCATGATCAAGGAGATGGCGGAAAAGGCTGCAGAAGCCAATGGTTTGACCCGTGAGGCCGGAGAGGTCATGGCCAGGGCCGGCCACTCCATGGAGACATTGAAAGAAGCCATGACCGAGATTCAGGGGGCAGGGGAGGAGACGGCAAAGATCGTCAAGACCATCGACGAGATCGCGTTTCAGACCAATCTGCTGGCGCTGAATGCGGCTGTTGAGGCGGCCCGGGCCGGAAGGGCCGGGGCCGGTTTTTCCGTGGTGGCTCAGGAGGTCAGAAACCTTGCCTCCAGGGCAGCAGAGGCCGCAGGAGATACCGCGGGCCGCATTCAATTTTCCCTGAAAAAAGTTGGTGAGGGCGCGGAGACGGTCCGGCAGACGGGACTCGATTTTACAGATGCCGCTGAAAAAGTCGGGAATGTGGGCAGACTGATCGAGGAGATCGCGGCCGGCTCCAAAGAACAGGCCCAGGGCATCCATGAGATCAATCGGGCCGCGTCCGAATCGGAAAAGATCATTCAGATCGTGGCGGCCAATGCCGAGGAGACATCGGGCGCAGCCGAACAGATGGATGCCGAGGCGATCGGGATGAAGGCGGCTGTGGATTGCCTGAGACGCTACATCGATGGCCGGGAGAGATTCAATTCAGAAGAGTTTTCCGAAAAAGAAGAGTCTTTTCAAAAAGAGGGAAAAGAGAAAACCCCATCACATTTGAAAAAAATCGGAGGCACAGACCCGGCTCAACAGGAGCTGAAAAAACCGGCCCGACAAATACCGAATGGGAGACCGAATCGGCCATCGAATGGGAAAAAATCGCCGGACCGGATGCTGCCGTTGGATGAGAATGATACTGAAGATAATGATCTGAGTTCCTTTTGAATCGATTTCATATGCCCGATATCCTCCGGCGGTTGCTCCGAAACCGGCTGGCCCTCTTCGGCCTTGTGATGATCATCGGTTTTCTGGTGGCAGCCCTCTTTGCGCCGCTGCTTTCTCCGCATTCGCCCTATAAGCAGTTTTTCGACGGATTGACCATCCAGGGCGCGCCCCTGCGGCCGAACGAGAGATTTCTTCTGGGAACCGATCTGCTGGGCCGGGATCTGCTCTCCCGGCTGCTGTATGGGGCCAGAACTTCGCTGATCATCGGCGTCGCGGCCAATGGCGCGGCGCTTTTCATCGGCGCGACACTGGGGATTATCGCGGGATATGCACAAGGATGGACCGGGGCAGTCATCATGCGCTTTACAGATTTGATGATGGCCTTTCCCGCGCTGCTGCTGGCTATTTCGCTGGCGGCCATCTTCGCGCCGAGCCTCTGGATCGTGGCCCTGGTGATCGCGCTGGTCAACTGGGTTCAGGTGGCCCGGGTGATCTACTCCCAGACCGTATCCCTGGCCGCGCGGGAGTATATCGAGGCGGCCCGCTCCATCGGCGCGGGCTGGCCCCGGATTCTCTTTTTCCATATTCTGCCCCATCTCTGGCCCACGCTGCTGGTCTGGGGAACTCTGGGGATCGCCACCACTGTGCTGCTGGAGGCGACCCTTTCATTCCTCGGCATCGGGGTTCGTCCTCCGATTCCCTCCTGGGGCGGCATCATCTACGAGAGCCAGTCCTACTTTCTGGATGCGCCGTGGCTGGTCTTCTTCCCGGGGCTCTGCATCATGTTTCTCTCCCTCTCCTTCAATCTGGTGGGGGATGCGCTTCGGGATGTCCTGGACCCGACGCAGCGGGGGAGGGGATGATGCTTCAGTTTCTGGCCCGGCGTTTCGGACAGGCAGTTGCCATTCTGCTGGGAGTGACGGTGATCACCTTTGCCCTCTCCTTTCTCATGCCTGCCGATCCGGTCCGGATGATCGCCGGCCGCAGCGCCACACCGGAGACCGTGGAATCGATCCGCCGGGAACTGGGGCTGGATCAGCCCCTGCCGGCTCAGTATCTGCGGTATGTCAGCAGACTTTTGCAGGGGGATTTCGGAAGATCCTATATGCAGAAGACCGAGGTGAGCACCCTGATCCTGAGCCGGCTGCCCGCGACCCTGCTCCTGCTGGCCGGAGCCATCTTCTTCGAGCTGCTCATCGGGATGCCCGCAGGGATCTTTGCCGCGACCCGGCGGGGACGGGCCTCGGACAACTGGATCATGGCCATCTCCTTTGCCGGGGTCTCCATGCCCCAGTTCGTCATCGGTCTGCTGCTGCTCTATCTCTTTGCCTATATGATTCCCATCTTTCCTCTGGGGGGTTACGGTTCTCTCATGCATCTGGTGCTGCCCGCTTTGACCCTTGGCATCTCGGGCGGGGGATGGTATTCCCGGATGATGCGTTCGGCAATGATGGATGTATTGCGCAAGGATTATATCCGAACGGCCCGGGCCAAGGGGATGCGGGAGCAACGGGTGATTCTGGTGCATGGCCTGCGGAACGCGATTCTTCCGATCATCGCGATGGTGGGTCTCGATATCGGCATCTTTATGGCCGGCGCGGTGGTGGTGGAGTCGGTCTATGGCTGGCCCGGCATCGGTCAGCTTGCTTGGCAGGCGATTCAGGTGGTCGATATTCCGATTATCATGGGCGTTACCCTGGTGGCTGCCATCGGCATTGTCACCGGAAATCTTCTGGCCGATCTGGTCATGCCTTTTCTCGACCCTCGGCTGCAACTGGAGTAAATTTTATTTAATAAGGAGGATCAGATGGGAAAAGCGGTGAAACTCTTGGCGATGGTTCTGGTACTTTCGATCATGGCGATCTCCGGCGCTGCAGTTGCCGATGACATCAAACAGGGCGGCGTGATGACCGTCACCTTCAAAGATGGTGTGGCGACTCTGGACCCGGCCATCGGCTATGACTGGCAGAACTGGTCCATGATCAAATCGATCTTCGACGGCCTGATGGATTACGAGCCGGGAACCTACAAACTCAGACCCGGTCTGGCCCAAAGCTATGAGGTCTCTGAGGACGGACTCGTATACACCTTCACTTTAAGAGACGGGATAAAATTCCACAATGGCCGGCCCATGACCGCAACTGATGTCAAATACTCTCTGGAGCGGACCATCAACCCGGAGACCCAGAGCCCGGGGCAGGGCTTTTACAGCAGCGTAAAGGGTTTTGACGCGGTGGCCTCCGGTGAGAAGACCGATCTGGCCGGTGTGACCGCGGTGGACCCGAAGAGGGTGCGGATCGAGCTGAAGAATCCTGATGCCACCTTTCTCCATCTGGTGGCCCTCAACTTCTCCTTTGTGGTTCCCAAAGAGGCCGTGGAAGAACATGGCGCGGATTTCGGCAAGCATCCCGTGGGGACAGGGGCTTATAAACTGGCGGAATGGAATCTCGGGCAGAATTTGATCTTCGAACGGAACAAAGATTACTATCGGGCAGGGGTTCCCAAGCTGGACAAGATCACCTTCCAGATCGGACAGGAGCCGAATGTGGCGCTGCTGCGTCTCCAGCGGGGAGAGGTCGATGTATTGGGCGACGGAGTCCCCCCCGCGCGCTACATCAAGATGAAGAGCGATCCCCAGTATAAGGAGAACTTCATGGAAGGCCCCCAGCTCCAGACAAGCTATCTCACCATGAACGTCCGAATGGAGCCCTTTGACAATCCCAAGGTCCGGAAGGCCGTGAACATGGCGATCTTCAAAGAGCGGATCTGCCAGATCATCAACAACCGCGCAGTTCCTACGGATCAGCCCCTGCCACCGGCCATGCCCGGGTATGCCGAGGATTACAAAGGCTATTCCCTGAACCGGGCAAAGGCCAAAGACCTGCTGGCCGAGGCCGGATATCCCGATGGATTCACCACGGAACTCTATGCCATCAATACGGACCCGAACCCGCGCATCGCGCAGGCCATGCAGCAGGATCTGGCCGGGATCGGAATCAAGGCGGAGCTGAAGACCCTGGCCAGTTCGACCGTGATCGCGGCCGGCGGGGAGCCGGATCAGGCCCCCATGCTCTGGTCCGGAGGACTGGCATGGCTGGCTGATTATCCGGACCCCTCCAATTTCTATGGCCCGATCCTGGGCTGCGGCGGTGCGGTCAAGGGGGGCTGGAACTGGGCCTGGTACTGCAACGAGAAGATCGAAGAGAAGGCCGGAAAGGCCGATGCGATGAGCGATCCTGCCATGGCCCAAAAACGGATCGACATGTGGCGGGAGATCTTCATCGAGATAATGGAAGATGCTCCCTGGGTTCCGGTCTTCAACGAGCTGCGCAATACCATGCGGTCGGATCGGATCGGCGGCCCAAAAGAACTCTTTGTGGACCCGGTCTTCCGGCCCTGCAACTATCGGTATGTCTATGCAAAAGATGTGCAATAAAGAGCCCATTTCATTTTTTACAGCGGAGCTGCGATGAAAATAGAATCTGACCATACTATCCATCAGGAGAAGCGCCATTACGGGTGGGACAATTCTTTGAAGCCGGCCCTGACCGTATCTCCGGGAAGCGTGGTGACGTTTGATGTGCCGGATGCTTCCGGAGGGCAGTTCACGCCGGCATCCAAAGCCGGAGACATCCCCGGGCTCGACTTTTCCAATGTCAACCCGGTGACGGGCCCCGTTGCCGTTGAAGGGGCCGTTCCCGGCGATGCCCTGAAGATCACCCTCCTCGGTTTCGAGCTGACGGACTGGGGGTGGACCGCGATCATTCCCGGTTTCGGACTGCTGGCGGATCAGTTTCCGGACTCGTTCATGCACATCTGGCGGTTTGCGCCGGAGACGGGCGCTTTGGCGGAATTCGGCCCCGGGGGCCGGGTTCCGATCCGGCCCTTTCCGGGAACCATCGGCGTGGCCCCGGCCGCGCCGGGCCTGCAGGAGGTGATCAACCCCCGCCGGGTGGGCGGCAACATGGATACCCGGGATCTGACCGAGGGAACGATTCTCTATCTTCCGGTCGAGGTGGAAGGGGCGCTTCTCTCGATCGGAGACGGACATGCGGCCCAAGGGGATGGGGAGGTCTGCGGAACAGCCATCGAAAGCCCTTTCAAGCTGACCGTGAAGCTGGAACTGGAGAAGGGAGGGGCCCCGCCATTTCCGAGATTCACCACCCCGGGCCCGGTCACCCGCCATATCGATGAAAAAGGGTATGAGGTGACCACCGGTGTGGGGCCGGATCTGATGGCATCGGCCAAGGCTGCGGTATCGGCCATGGTCGATCTCATCTCCGGCCGATACAGCATGATCGCCCCTCATGCCTATATGCTATGCAGCGTCTGTGCGGACCTGCGGATCAGCGAGATCGTGGACGCGCCCAACTGGATCGTCACCTGTCACTTTCCGCTCTCGGTCTTCGCATAAATGGCCGAAGCGGGAAAACCGGCCCGGGCCGAAACCGTCCTGACAGTGGAAGATCTCACCGTCGGCTTTGTCACGGAGACGGGCGCGGTTCGGGCCGTGGAATCGATCGGTTTTTCCATTGAACAGGGGAAAACATTGGGGCTGGTGGGGGAGTCGGGCTGCGGAAAGAGTGTGACGGCCATGGCCGTGATGCGGCTGCTGCAAATGCCGCCGGCATTTGTGGCATCGGGGCGCATTCTTTTTGATGGCCAGGATCTGCTGACGCTTCCGGAACATCGGATGCGCTCTATCCGGGGCAATCGCATCGGCATGATCTTTCAAGAGCCCATGACCAGCCTCAATCCCTGTTTTACCGTGGGATTTCAGATCGGGGAGGTGCTTCGGATTCACCGGGGAATGAACCGGTCTGAGGCCCGGGACCGGGCTGTGGAACTGATGGAAAACGTGGGAATCGGCGCTGCAGAATCGCGGGTGGATCAATACCCCCATCAGCTCTCCGGGGGGCTGCGGCAGCGGGTGCTGATCGCCATTGCCCTGGCCTGCCAGCCCCGGCTCCTCATCGCGGATGAGCCGACAACCGCACTGGATGTGACGGTCCAGGCGCAGATTCTCAATCTGCTGGCCCGGCTTCAGGAGCAGCTCGACATGTCGGTGCTTCTGATCACCCATGATCTTGGCGTGGTGGCCGAGACCTGTGATCATGTGGCGGTGATGTATGCGGGACGGGTGGTGGAGAGTGCGCCGGTGGCTGAACTCTTTTCCAGGCCGGCGCATCCCTATACCTGCGGTCTGATGTCGGCAATCCCCCAGTTGGGCCGCCGGTCCGAATACCTGCCCACTATTCCGGGGGTGGTTCCGAGCCTGGAAAACCGATCGGTCCATCAGTGCTGTTTTGCCGGCCGGTGTCTTCAGTCTCAAATGATCTGTTTTAAACAGTTTCCCCCCCTGAAAAAAGAGCGTAATAATCATGACCTTGCCTGCTGGAACCCCTGTGAATCCTGATCTGCTAGCGGTGAACGGGCTGCAGAAATACTTTCCGGTAAAGGGGAGCCGGCGGGTGGTGCATGCGGTGGAGGATGTCACTTTTCGCCTCCGCCACGGAGAGACCCTCGGTGTGGTTGGAGAATCCGGGTGCGGAAAATCGACTTTGGGCCGGGTGATTCTCCGCCTGCTGAGGCCAACCGCTGGTCAGATTCTGCTTGACGGCAGGGATCTGCTCGGCCTCTCCCCCCGTGAACTGCGCATGGCCCGCAGGGATATGCAGTTGATCTTTCAGGATGTGTACGCCTCTCTGGACAAACGGCAGAAGGTCGGGAGCATCATCGAAGAACCCCTGAAGGTACATGGTATCGGGAATCGGAAAGAGCGGCGGGATCGGGGGATCGAGCTGCTGGAGATGGTGGGGCTGGACTCTTCGGCCGCAGCCCTTTATCCCCATGAATTCTCCGGGGGGCAGCGCCAGCGGATCGGTATTGCCCGGGCCATTGCCCTCTCCCCAAAGCTCGTGGTGGCTGACGAGCCAATTTCCGCGCTCGATGTCTCGATTCAGTCCCAGATCCTGAACCTGCTGGTGGATCTGCGGAAGCGACTGGGCCTCTCCTACCTCTTCATCTCCCATGATATGACGGTGGTGGAACATATCTGCAATCGGGTCGCGGTGATGTATCTGGGCCAGATCGTTGAGACGGCTCCGGTGGAAGATCTCTATTCATCGCCCCGACATCCCTACACCCGGGCACTGCTGGCCGCGATTCCCCGCCTGGACCACCCGGGCCAGCGCACCCAACGGCCCCTGCTCAATGGCGAGCCTCCCAATCCGGAAAATCCGCCCCCTGGCTGCCGCTTCCATACCCGATGCCCATCGGTAATGGAGATCTGTCGAAATGTTTCCCCGGATGAGTTTTCAGTGGGAGTCGAAGAAGGTTTTCATGGGGTTCGATGCCATCTGTATGGGGATTGATCCGGTTTGGACCTAAAGAATGCTTTTTTTCTGCCAAAGGGCGTTATCACTTGAAAAGAAAGAGAAGATTGTATAGGGTTAAGCTGTTGTTAAAAAGAGAATGAAGATCCTTGGATGACCTTATAGAGAAATGGATTGCAATGCTTACGGGCTTTGAAAAGATTATAGAAGAACGAATATTGAAGGCGCAGCGGCAAGGAGAGTTCGACAATCTTCCGGGCCACGGAAAGCCCCTGCGAATGGAAGAGGGGTGCAGTCTCCCCGATGACCTGCGCATGGGATATAAGATCCTCAAAAATGCAGACTGTCTTCCGCCGGAGATCGAGCTGAAAAAGGAGATCTGGCAGACCGAGGAGCTTCTGACCGGCATGGCCGATACCAAAGAGAAGTATCAGACCCTGAAGAGGCTCAACTATCTGATCATGAAGCTCAACACCCTCCGAAACACCTCCATCCACTTTGAAATGCCGCAGGTCTATCTGGGAAAACTGACAGACCGATTCGGAGAGAAGAGAACTTCCGGCCGCTGAACAGGTCCGACTATGGGAAATCCCAAAAAAGAGAAAAAGACAGAGGGCCTCTTCAAAGGGGTCTTCATGGCCTATTTCATACTGATATTTCATGTGGTGCTGCTTGGGGCAGTGGGATGCCTGGTCCTCTTCTTCCGGGGATTTGTGCAGTATATGCTCTGGATCTTTCTGGGAGGAACCGCATTTATCCTCGCATCGGCCCTCTATTTCCTGCGCCGTTTCCGAAAAGAGAAAGATGCCCTGGGGGATACCCTCAGATCCCCTGCTTTTCGGGGCAGATCCGTGGAGATCAGCCTCTTGGGGGGGATGGCTTCGGTGAAACTTGGCCAGTCCCAAAGCCCGTGGGCCGGGCCCGCTCTTGACGGCAGCGGCGTAATGGAACCGGCGCGGCAGTTGGAAGATCCCACCACTGTCCGCATCCGGGAGCTGAGCGCCCTTGCCCGGCTGCTGGAGGAGGATCTGATCACCCGGGAGGAGTACAACAAGGTCAAGCAGCAGATCTTCAAAGCCTACGGATAGAAGATCATGGATGAAAACCGGCTTGAAACCGGATCAAAAAAATGGATAGGAAGGGAACCGACATGAGCAGACGAACCATTGCCCTGCTCTCCGGGGGCGAATCTTCGGAGCGGGAAGTGTCGCTCAAAAGCGGCGAGCAGGTCTATCAGGCCCTGGACAAAGAGAAATATGACGTGATCCGGTATGATCCCAAAACGGATCTCGCGCGTCTGGTCGCGGATGCGGATAAAATCGATTCGGCCCTCGTCATTCTCCACGGCCCTTACGGGGAAGACGGCACGATCCAGGGGCTGCTCGATCTGCTCCATATCCCCTACCAGGGAAGCGGGGTTCTGGGAAGCGCCCTTGCCATGAACAAGCTCGCGGCAAAGCAGATCTATGAAAAGGCGGGGCTTCTTGTCCCCTCCTACGTATCCCTGCGCCGGGATGAGGCAATCGATCCGGCTTTCATAGTCTCCCAAACCGGGCTTCCCCTTGTGGTCAAGCCGGTCAGCGGCGGATCGAGCATCGGCATGTCTCTGGTCCGGAACCCGGAAGAGATCCCCGGGGCTGCGGAAAAGGGCTTTCTCTATGATGAGATGCTGCTCTTCGAGTCCCATATCGACGGGCTGGAACTGACCGGCGGTGTTGTGGGAAATCAGGAATTGGAAGCCATGCCGATCATCGAGATCATCCCCGAAAAGGGCCATGAATTCTTTGATTACGAGGCGAAATATGTGGCTGGAAGGACAAAGGAGATCTGCCCGGCCCGGATCGATGAAGATCTGACCCGGCGGGCCCAGGAGTACGCGCTGACTGCCCATAGGGCACTCTTCTGCCGCGGGTACAGCAGAACCGACATGATCCTGAAAGGCGCACAGATCTATGTACTCGAAACCAACACCATTCCCGGGATGACCCCCACAAGCCTCTTTCCCCAGGCCGCGCAGGCCGCAGGAATGAACTTTTCCCAGCTTCTGGACAGGCTCATCGATCTGAGCATGGAGAGGCGCGACAATGGTTAATTCAGTGGGTAATCCAATGGGTAATCCGGCAGGGGTTCTCATATTTAAAAACGGCAATCATCGATGCAGTATAATGTGAAGATCGGCGGAAAGATCCGAGAAGAGAAAGAGGGAGGTTCAGCATGAAGGTACTGGTCATCGGCGGCGGCGGCAGAGAGCATGCCCTGGTCTGGAAGATCGCGCAGAGCCCCAAGGTGGAGAAGATCTACTGCGCACCCGGAAACGCGGGCATTGCCCAACTGGCCGAATGTGTCCCCATAAAAGCCGATGATATCGACGGACTGGCCCAGTTCGCGGCAAAGAATCTGGTCGATCTGACGGTGGTGGGCCCGGAAGATCCCCTCTCCAGAGGGATTGTGGATCGATTTGGGGCCGAAGGGCTTAGGATCTTCGGCGCATCAGGAAACGCGGCCCGCCTGGAATCGAGCAAATCCTTTGCCAAAGCCATCATGGAGAAGTACAAGATCCCCACGGCCAAAGGAGCCCGGTTTTCCGATCTGGAATCGGCCCAAGCCTATATCCTTCAGATGGGCGCGCCCATCGTGGTCAAGGCCGACGGTCTGGCTGCCGGCAAGGGCGTCATTGTCTGCGAAACCGAGGAGGAGGCGCTCTCCGCGCTGAAGCGGATCATGGTGGACCGGGAGTTTGGCGAGGCCGGGGACCATGTGGTGATCGAGGAGCGTCTGGTCGGCGAAGAGGCCTCCTTTCTGGCCTTTACGGACGGCAAGACGGTCCTGCCGCTGCCGACCTCCCAGGATCACAAGCCGATCTATGATGATGACAAAGGCCCAAACACCGGCGGCATGGGGGCCTATTCCCCCGCGCCCGTGGTGGACGGCTATCTCCATCGGAAGGTCATGCAGACGGTCATGCTGCCTACGGTGAAGGGGATGGCACAGGAGGGCTGCCCCTACAAGGGCGTTCTCTACGCGGGGCTGATGATCAAAGGGGATCAGGTCAAGGTGCTGGAGTTCAACGCCCGGTTCGGAGATCCAGAGGCCCAGCCCCTGCTGATGCGCATCAAAAACGATATCGTCGATGTGATGGAGGCCATTATCGACGATCGGCTCCATGAATGCACGCTGGAGATCGATGACCGGGCCACGGTCTGCGTGGTCATGGCTGCCGGCGGCTATCCCGGATCATACAAAAAAGGGCTTCCCATCTCCGGTCTTGAAAAGGCCTCAGAGATGGAGGATGTGATGGTCTTCCATGCCGGAACCGCAGAGGCCGAGGGAAAGATCGTGGCCAGCGGCGGACGGGTCCTGGGGGTGACGGCCCTGGGCGATTCCGTGGGCAAAGCCATCACAACCGCGTATGAAGCGGTCTCGGCCATTCACTGGGACGAGGTCTTCTATCGGAAGGATATCGGGGTAAAGGCGCTGCGCCGGATGGAGATCGCGCCGCTGGTGGGAATCGTCATGGGCAGCGATTCCGATCTTTCGGTGATGGAAGAGGCCGCGGCCATTCTGAAAAAGTTTGAAATCCCCTTCCGGATGACAGTGGCCTCGGCCCACAGAAGTCCGGCCCGAGCGGCCGAGTTCGCTTCCAAGGCAAGAGAGCGGGGGATGAAACTGCTGATCGCAGGCGCAGGACATGCCGCGCATCTGGCCGGCTCGATCGCGGCCCATTCTCCTCTGCCGGTGATCGGCGTCCCCATCGATTCCTCGGCACTCCAGGGGCTCGATGCGCTCCTCTCCACGGTTCAGATGCCGCCGGGAATCCCGGTCGCCACAATGGCCATCGGAAAACCAGGGGCCCGAAATGCCGCGATTCTGGCGGTTCAAATCCTCGCTCTTTCGGATGCGGATCTGGCCAAACGGTTTGATGCCTACAAATCGGCAATGGCGCTGCAGGTGGAACAGAAGGCAAAGGCGATTGAAAAAACTCTCTGATCTTCTTTTCACTATAGATCCGGACAACCCGGAACCGGAGATCATCGGGGCAGGAGCCAAGATATTGAAGAAGGGCGGGGTCATCATCTTCCCCACCCGGGGATTATACGGCCTTGGGGCCTCTGCCTTTGACCCGGATGCGGGAGAGCGGATCTTTAGGATCAAGGGCCGGCCATCCAGAAAGCCGATTCTGATTCTCATCGCCCAGAGATCGGATCTCGATGATCTGGCAGCAGAGATTCCGCCGCATGCAGTGCGGATCATGGAACGGTTCTGGCCCGGCTCCGTGACCCTGGTCTTCCG
>JAABSZ010000091.1:0-15014 GCA_011390135.1 Desulfobacteraceae bacterium
CCCGTTGATCATGGATGGGTTGGTCACCGAGTCGAGATCCCGGTAATAGACATTGGGCGGGGCCACCTCCAGGCAGAAATGGTGGCGGGAAATATAGGGATCATCCTCTGAGAATCGAAAACGGGCATCATCGCCCCGCCCCGCGATGCAGGTCCCCCGCTCATCGATGGTAAACGTCCTTCCCTTTTCAGGCCCCTTGATCACTTCCAGCTTCACCTGCATGATTTCACCTCCGGCCGTACCATCCGGCTATTTCGCGGCACAGTTGACACAGACATCTTTCCCGTTTTTGACCATCATGCACTGGGGGCAGTATCCCGTCCTGCAGGAGAGGCAGAGTTCCGTGGCCTTTTTGGAAGGGTGGTTCGGGCACATCCGCTTTTTGATCATCGTAGCGTTGTCTCCTCCAGCAGGCGGTTTCGGGGTCGGGGTCGGGATTGGGGGAGCCTGTTTCGGCTGTTGTGCCGGTTGGGTGGCCTGCCGAAGCACCGTTTGGCCCCGCCGCCCCTCTTTTGCGATGACAAACTCGAATTCGTAAATATCGAACGTCACCTGATCACCGTTCTTCAGACGAACGGCCCGGTTCGGCTCCAACTGCTCACCGTTTAGAAAGGTTCCGTTGGTGCTGCGCTGGTCTTCAAGCCAGAAAAGCCCATCCTTGAACTCGATAACGGCATGAAGCCCGGATATGGTCTCCCAGGGAAGGGAGATATCCCTGTCGTCATCCCGGCCCACCTCGGTGATCCGCCCCCTGATCCTAAGGGGCCCGTCAAAGGTGTTCCCCGGAAGCCCCACCAGCTCGGCTTGGGGAACTTTTTCCCCCGTGCCTTTCCCCTTTTTCCTTTTCAGCAGAAAGATCAGAAGAACGATCAGCAGCAGCAGAATTCCGCCGGCCGCGGCCAGCACTGTCGGCGAGAGATGGGAGAGCATCTGCAGATCCATTCCTTTCATGATCGTCCTCCTTATGGGATGAATTGAGGGTTCAGCAGGGGCTAATCTTAGGCAGCCCCCTTTATGATTTGAAAGAGATTCACCGGATGTCTGATCCCCTTTGCCTGAATCGGTGCCAGGGATTCGGTTTCAAAACGATCTCCAAGCCGCGCCCGGGTCGCCTCGGAGACCAGAATCTGCCCGGGCCCGGCCGCGGAACAGAGCCGTGCCGCAAGATTGACGCTTCTGCCGATCACCGAATAGCTCATGGTGCGGGTCGATCCGATGTAGCCTGCCACCAGATGGCCTGTGTTGATACCGATGCCCACATGAATCAGCTCTTTGCCGTGGGCCGCTCTTGCCGCGTTGAACCGGTCGATCGCCTCCTGCATCTCCACCGCGGCCCGCACCGCGCGGCACGGATCATCCTCATGGGAGACGGGCGCCCCCCAGATCACCATGATCATATCCCCGACGAACTTGTCCACGGTCCCCTCATGGCGGAAGACGACCGCCACCATGATCTCGAAGAGGTCGTTGAGCATCCGCAGGACCGCTGCGGCCGGCATCCGCTCACTCATCGCCGTAAAGCCCCGGATGTCGGCAAAGAGAACCGTCGCGTTCCGGTCCTCTCCCCCTTTTTCCACCTTCAATTCACCGGATACGACCATCTCGGCAAGATTCGGGGAGAGGAGCCGCTCGAACCGGGCCCGGGTCCGGGCATCGGCCTCGATCCGCTGGGCCATATCGGCATTTTTGATGAAATAGGCGGTCTGGTTGGCGATATTGGTGAGGAGTTGCAGGTCCTTCTGCTGGTAGGCATCGGTCGCGTGGGAGGAGTCGATGATGAGGATGCCGATCAGCTCGTCCCGGTACCGGATGGGAACCCCCATAGAGGCGCGGATCCGCTGGGCCAGAATCGACTGGGCGTTCCGGAACCGCTTGTCGGCGAGCGCATCGGCCGCAATCAGCCCCGAACCGGTCATTTTGACCTGGCGGACCATGGTCTTGGAGATGATCAGGTTCTCGCCGGGGTTCCGGGTCTTCACGGCCCGGATCACCAGGAGGCCGTCCCCATTCATCATGAGAACGGCCCCCCGGTCGCAGTTCAGAAAATCGAAGGTCCGATCGAGAATCCGATCGAGAATCCGATCCAGATCGAGTTCCAGACCGATATCCCGCTGCAGCTCATGGATGATCCTGAGCTTCTCGTAATCCCTCCGGAGGATCGAGACATCCGGTATCCGATCCTCCGGAAGAAACCCCTGTCCCGGGTCAGGAATTGAGCCCTTTGAAGATGTCATAGCTGACCAGAATGCTCAACGCCCGCATCACCTGGTTGTCGGTCTTTAGCCCCTCGGTGTCCAAAGGGCCATACCGGTTCTCGGTCCGCCTCCGGCGGTTCCGATCCTTGGGGGAATCCTTCTTCTCCTTGCGGATTTCAGTATCCTCATCATCCTCCTCATCGAGGGTATCCAAGGTCTCGGCCTCGAGATGGTTTGTCAGATCCTTCTCCTTGAGCAGGGCCTCCTCATCCGTGAACTCCTCCTCATCGATGTAGCGGTGGCGCACTTCGATGTCCGGTGCGATCCCCTGGGCCTGGATGGATCTGCCGCTGGGGGTGTAGTACCGGGCGATGGTCATCTTCAGGCCGTATCCGTCCCGGAGGGTCTCCACGGTCTGTACCGAACCCTTGCCAAAAGACTGGGTTCCCAGCACCAGACCCCGCTTCTGGTCCTGGAGCGCGCCGGCCACGATCTCGGAAGCAGATGCGCTGCCGCCGTTGATCAGCACCACCACCGGATAGTTGTTCTTCCGCCGGTCCGGTGTGGCTGAAAAGATCTTGGTATGGCGCCGAAGACGCCCTTGAATGGAGACGATCTCCCCCTTGTCCAGGAAGATGTCTGAAACCTCCACGGCCTGGTTGAGAAGTCCTCCCGGGTTGTCCCGCAGATCGAGGATCAACCCCTTCAGGGAGACGTCTCCGCGGTCCATCCCATCCAGCGCCGCGCGGATGTCGTCTGCGGTGTTCTCCTGGAAGTTGGTGACCCGGATGTAGCCGTATCCCGGCTTCATCACGATGCTCCGGACGCTCTCGATCGGGATGATGTCTCTGACCAGCTTGTAATCAACCGGCTTTGTAACCCCCTCCCGGACGATGGTGATGGTGACGCTCTCCCCTTTGGGGCCCCGCATCTTCTTCACGGCCTCCCAGAGCATCATGTCCTTGGTGGACTCTCCGTCCACCTTGATGATGATGTCCCCGGCATCGATCCCGGCCTCGTAGGCCGGAGTCCCTTCGATCGGGGAGATGACCGTCAGCACCCCTTTCTGCATGGTGATGACGATGCCGATGCCGCCGAACTCGCCCCTGGTGTCGATCTGCAGCTCCTCGAATGCCTCCGGCGGAAGCAGTTGGGAGTGGGGATCGAGGCTGCTCACCATCCCCTGGATGGCCTTGTGGATAAGATCCTCGGTATCCACCGTATCGACATAGTTCTTCTCCACCAGTTCGATCACGTCCGCAAAGATTTTGAGGCCCTTGTAGGTCTCCTCGTCGCTTGCGGAAATCCCGCGATAGAATCCGGAGCCGATGGTTCCCACGATCACCGCAGTCAGCATCAGCAGCCACAGCTTCACATACCGCCTTCCCTGTCTCATACTATTTCTCTCCTTATACTAACTTTTTTTGATCCATTTCATGGGGTCGATGGGGTTGCCGTGGTGCCGGATCTCGAAATGGAGCATGGATCCCTTGAGTGATCCGGTATCCCCGACCGCGGCGATCACATCATCTGCCCCGACCGTATCGCCGACCTTTCGGCTCAGGGTCTCTGCATGCGCGTAGAGCGTGTAATAGCTCTTTCCGTGATCGATGATGATCAGATTGCCGTACCCCTTGAACCAGCTCGAATAGAGCACTCTGCCGGGCCTGACGGCCCGGATGGGCGTACCCTTTTCGGCCTGAATATCGATTCCGTTTTGAAAGTTCAACACATTGAATTCTGTATTTCGGTAGGGGCCAAAAGATGAGATGATTTTACCCTTTACGGGCATATTAAGCAACCCTTTAAAGGATGTAAAGGGTTTTGTCGGTTGAAACCCTTCCGGTGCTTCGGGCCGCTCCCGCTCCTTTTCCAGAGATTTGATCTTTTCGTCGAGTTCTTCCGCGGCTTTTTTAAGGGACTTCAAAGAGGCCAGGGCATAGGATTTCTTCTTCCGGATCTCTTCCAGAAGCCGCTTCCGCTGATCTTTCTCGGCCGCCATGATCCTGGCCTGTTCCCGGCGGTCCGCCTCCAGAGCCCCTTTCTGCTCCCGCTGCTGCTGTAGATCCGAAAGAAGGGCCGTATGCGCAGAACGCTTCTCCCCCAGTTCCCGAAGCAGGGCCTCGTCATGGGCCAGAATGCGGGAGATGGCCGATTTTCTCCGGTAGAGTTCATTGACCGATCCGGCCGAGGCCAGAAAGTTCATCTCTCCCATATTTCGAAGCTTATAGAGCGCCGCCATCCGCTGCCCGGCAATCCTTTCGATCTCCGCGATCTCCGCAGCCATATCATCGATGGCCGCGTTCCGGTCTTCTATCTTTTCCGTCAGCGCCTCTGCCTCCCTCTGCAGGCCGTGGATCCGCTTTCGGGTTTTCTCCAAAGATTGTTCCGCTTCATCGAGCCGTTCCATACAGCCCTTCTCCTCGCGGCCCAGACTATGGACTCTCGATCGGGTCTTCTCGATCTTCCGGCGGATCTGATCCGCCTCCTGCACGATGCTCTCCGCATCGGTTCCGCTCTTTGCGCCGGCCATGCCGGCAACTGCGAAAGAGAAGAGCAGGCAGAGAGAGAAAAAGAGGCAGAGAAATAAGAGACGGTGCTTCATTTTCATCTCCTTTTGCTCACCCGGCAATGCGGGTTATCTGTGAAACCGATTGAGCGACAGATAGGTTCCGAACCAACCCACCAGCACGCTCCCGGCAAGTATTCCTCCCATGATCTCCTGGGAGAGAAACCGGATGGGAAAGGTTCCTACCCCCGGGGCGCGGATAGAGATCAGATAAAATGCGCCGTAGAGCGCGCCGAGCCCGGCCCCGGCTCCGATGATCCCGTGGAGCATCCCCTGAAGATACAACGGCAGCCGGATAAAGCTCTGGGTCGCGCCCACCAGATAGAGGATCTCGATCTCCTCCCGCCGGGCATAGAGGAGAAGCCGCACAGTATTGGCCATGAAAAAGACCGCTGCCAGAAAGAAGATTCCTCCCATGGCCGCGGCCGACAGCCGGAAGAGATCCATGAGATGGAGAAAGCGGCCCAGCCATTCCTGGCCGAACTCCACCTCCGCAATCTCTTCGATCGCCTCCAGGCTTCGGGCAAGGGGGGTAAACCGACGCCAGTTCTCCATTGGTCGGAAGAGGCTTACCTCGATCGCGTCGGGCAGGGGGTTCTCCCGCAGGTTTTCCAGCAGAAAAGCATCTTGTGCCATCCCCTTTCGAAGCCGTTCCATCGCGGTATCTCTGGAGATAAAGCGAACCTCTGCAACCCCTTCGATCCTTCCGATCTCCGCTTGTAAAAGCAAAATCCTTTCCTGTTCGACCCCCGGCGCCAGATAGGCCATGATCCGGGCCCCGGAGACCCAGTCCTCGATGATCCCGGCCGCATTGACCACAAAGAGCGCGAACGCGCCCACGATCAGCACCGACATGGCCACGGCGAATGTGGTTACGGCCGACAGAAACCGGTGGGCCCAAAGATCCCGCAGGCTTCTTCCCAGCAGGCTCATGCAGGCAGCTTCGGAATGGTGGTGGTCACATCGAGGCGGCCCCAGTCCAGCAGGATCACCTTTCCCCCGGTTCTCCGGATCAGCGCGGTATCATGGGTGGCCACCAGCAGGGTGGCGCCTCGTTCATGGCACTCTCTGAGCAGGTCGAAGATCTGGGCAGCGGCATCCGCATCCAGGCTTCCGGTCGGCTCGTCTGCCAGAATGATCTTCGGGTTTCCCGCCAATGCCCGGGCAACCGCGGCCCGCTGCTGCTCTCCGCCGGAAAGGCTCGGCGGAAGTGCCTTTGCCTTCTCCTCCATCCCCACCCGGCGCAGAAGGCTTCGGGCCGTTTTCCGGATCAGCCGGGGCCGGGTTCCCAGGGCCTCCAGCACCAGCGCCACATTCTCGTAGACGCTTTTGGAGGGGATAAGCTTGTAATCCTGAAAGACGATGCCGATCCGCCGGCGCAGCATCGGGATTCTCCGGCGGGAGATCCGGGAGAGGTTCAATCCGTCCACCACGATATGGCCTTCGGAGACCGGCTCCCCGAGATAGAGCAGCTTCAGCAGGGTACTCTTTCCCGCGCCGCTGGGGCCGCTGATGAAGATAAACTCGTTTTCAAAGACATCGATGCTGATATCGATGAGCGCAGCCTTTGCGCCATACCGCTTATGGACATGGAAGAGGCGGATGATCGGCTCCGGTCCTTTTTCCGGGGGGGTCATTCGAAGACTTCCACCCCCATCGCGCGGAAGAGCGCAGCTTTGGAGATCTTGAAGTTGTAGAGCGCATTGTAGTAGTTGGACATGGTCCGGGTGAGCAGGGTCTGGGCATCGAGTACGTCCGTGGAGGTTGCGATCTGCTCCTTGTACCGCTGCTCGCTGATCCGGAAGTTCTCCCGGGCCTGCTCCAGGGCCTGCTGAACCGTCACGATATTCTGCTCCGACTCCTTGGTGTTGAGATAGCTCTGCTTTACATCGAGGGCCACCCGATCCTCGGTATCGGCCAGCCGGAACCGGACTTGGGCCAGCCGGCTCTTCTCGGCCTTGACATCATAGCCGGTCTTCCCCCACTCCCAGAAGCGCCAGGAGGCCACGGCCTGCACCTCCCAGTTATCCTTCTCCGGGATGTCGGGGCCTCCGTTGAGATCCCACTCCTCGCCCCGCCGATAATAGTTCCCCTCCAGATTCACCTTGGGATAATAGCCTGATTTGGCCAGCTCCACCTCCTTTTGAGACATCTCCATATCGGCTCTGGCCAGCTTGAGGTTGAGCCGATGCTCCATGGCCACGGTCAGGCAGTACTGGATGCTCTTTTCAAAAGAGATGAAGTAGAGCACCTCCTCCAACTGCACCGGCGCATTGATGGGGCGTCGGAGGAGCAGGTTGAAGTCCGATTCGGCAATATCGAGGTTGTTCTGCGCCGTAATCAGATCCTGCCGGGCATTGGCCAGTTCCACCTCGGATTTGAGAAAATCGTTCAGCGGGGTCATGCCGACCTTGTAGAAATTTTCGGCCACATCCTTGTGGGATTCGAGCTGAGCCACGGCCTGATTTGCCACATTCACCAGCTTCTGGGCCTTGAGGATGGAGAAATAGGCATCCTTGGCCGCAAAGATGACGTCCTGGCGGGTGATCCCGGCCGAAAGCGCTGCCGCATCCAGACCCAGTTGTGCGATCCGGTACTGGTTGAGGGTGGAAAAACCGGTGAAGATCGGCTGGGAGATGGAGCCCACAAAGGTGTACTGATCTTCGGGCAGGGTGAGGGTTCGGGCAGCATCCTCCTCGATCTTCTGATACCGGTACTGTGCATCAAAGGATGGATAGAACTCGGTGCGTACCGATTTTTGATTGGCTCGGGCCGCATCGATCCCGGCCTCGGAAGCCTTCAGCTCCAAATTGGCCTCAACTGCCCTGCCTATGGTCTCCTTCAGGGTAAAGACCTCGGCTTGGGCCGAAGGAGATAGGGCCGGAAGCAGAAGGAGGGCAAAAAAGATAACGGTCGATTTCTTAACCTGTTTCATATCCTGTTTCATAGCCGGGCCTGTGAGTTTGGGTTGACCATTGCCTGCGATCTCTGCTAAAAGCCTATAATGAGTTCAGGGAGTGCCGCATCCGGTTTTCCTTGCTCAAAGGGCCTCCGCTGCCATCCCATTAACAGGCTTCTTCCAAAGTCCAGTGGAGGCTCTTTTATCGCATTATCGGTTTAAAATCAACTGTTGATGTATAAATCCCAAATGAAAACCAAATGAAAACCAAATGAAAACCAAATGAAAACCAAATGAAAACCAAATGAAAACCAAATGAAAACCAAATGAAAACCAAATGAAAACAGGGCCCATGAAAACGGAACTGATCCAAATCCTTTGTGCAAAATCCTTCCAGTACACTCCCGAGCCCTCATTCCGGCTGGTATCGGGCCGGATGAGCCGCTTCTATGTCAACTGCAAGCCGACCATCCTGAGCCCCCGGGGAATGTATCTGACGGGACATCTGATCTTCGACGCCATCCGGGATCTCTCGCCGGACGGCGCGGGGGGCCTCACCTTTGGCGCGGACCCGATCGCGATGGCCGCGGCCTTTGTCTCGGAGCTGAAGAATGCCCCCTTCAAGGCATTTTCCATTCGAAAAACCCGGAAGGACCACGGGATCGTGAAATGGATCGAAGGGGACATGGCCCCCGGAGAGCGGGTGGTGATTCTGGAAGATGTGGTCACCACCGGCGGCTCCACCCTCAAAGCCATCGAGCGGGCCCAGAGCGAAGGTCTTGAGGTGATCCGGGTGGCCGCGCTGGTGGACCGGCAGGAGGGCGGCATGGAAGAGATCCGCAAAAGGGTTTTGGATGCCGTCGCGATCGTCACCAAAGAGGAGCTGCTGGCCGCACACAACGCTGAAGCTTAACCTGTCGGCTTTACAGCCATTATACGGTTCAGGGGAGGGATTGACTCCCCCTTCCTCTCTCAAACAGCCATTGTATGGGACAAACGCCCCCTTTTGAGTAGGATTTCACATCCCCCCGATTACACCTACCGACCCATTGATTTTTTTGGCTGTTTGGGCAAAATAGGAGACAAAGGTAAGAACTTTCTTCATCCAAGGGTCGGGCATTGTTGAAAGGGGGCGTCATGAGAACCCAACAGGTTGTTTATCCGCTGAACCAGGATCGTTTCACCCTGAAAGATCTGAGCGAAAACTACGGTATCAGTCTTCGGGATCTGAGAAAGCATATCAAGCGGGGATCACTGGCCGCGACAAAGGTGGGCAGGAGCTACTGGGTCACCGCATCGGATCTCGACAAATTTCTGGCCGCACTGGCCAAATCTCCGACGCGCAACTATCTCTGCCGGTATTACGATCAGTGCCTGGACCGGGCCGCACTGGCCAACCGGATCTTCGATTGCGAGGATTGCCAGCGGTTCGTGCGTGCGGAAAAGCAGGTGATCTCGGCAATGGATCTCTGCGGGATGATCTCCCTCTGGGAGTCGGTCTTTGGCAGAAAGCTCTCCTTTTAGAGGGCTTTCGCGGCCGCGTATACCTTTTTGAGGCCGGTATGCGCGGCAAAGCGGCCGATTTACCCTTCTACGATCCAATCCCGGCCCTATCCCTCTCCGGGATACCCATATTCCCTCTCAGTGGCCGGTAACCGGGCCGCGGGCTTTTTAAAACCGATTTTTTCATCCGGTCTTTTCATCCGGCCCGAATCCGGCGGCGTCAAACCGATTTCCCCAACTGTTTTCGATTCTTATTCCCTCCCGACATCATCGTTTTTCCCATTTTCGATTCCATTTTTCCCATTTTGTTCCGCGGTTTCTTCAATATTGTTCTTGCATGAAAATACATATCGCAGTAATTACGGTATAGGGGACTGAAAGGTTGAAGTTTTGTTGGAATTATAATATATGCTAGTATGAATAAATGCGGTTGAAGAAGAGTTTTGAACCGAGGTGGCAATGACAAACAGGAGGTGGAAGGATGACAAGGTCTTTGTGTAAGGCGGTATTGTTGATGATCTGCATCGGTGCCGTTCTGATCGGGTGCGGTGCGGAGAAGTCCCGTCAGGAGTTCGATCCGGCAAAGCTGGAGAGCTTTAACGGAGATCGACCCCCGGCTTCGGGAGAAGCCCTGTCCGATGCAGCGGTGCGAGAGGCCGCGGAAGAGTCCGCGGCCGGTTATGAGGTAGGAGAGACCCCTGAGCGGCTGCCCATCGAGGATATCCGCAGTGATGTAGCGACCGTCGGCCTGGATGAATATATGGGGATTGTGGAAAATTTCCTTGTCATCCTGGATGCTTCGGGCTCGAAATTCCTGCCCTACAACGGTCAGATCAAGCTCAAGATTGCAAAGGATATTGCAAGGCGCTTCAACGACCGGGTTCCGGCACGGCCCCTGACCGGGGGCTTGCGCCGTTACGGCTTCGAGGCCGGAGCCTTTACCGAGAAGACAGAGATCATCTACGGAATGTCTCCATACAACCGGAGCGCGTATCGATCCGCGATCGAGACTATCCGCTGGGCCGGCGGCAAGAGTCCTTTGGCCCTGGCCATCGATGAGGCCACCAATGATCTTACCGGGGTTGCCGGAGACATCGCGGTGGTGATCATCAGCGACGGGAAGATCTATCAGGGGGACCCCCTGGATTCGGCCCGCCGGATGAAGGACACATACGGAGACCGGCTCTGCATCTACACCGCACTGGTGGGGGATCTTCCATTCGGCAAGCAGTTGCTGTACCAGATCGCGAAGATCGGCGAGTGCGGCTATATGGTCACCGCAGACCAACTGGTCCCCGACAGCGCAATGGATCAGTGGGTGGATGACATCTTCAACCGGCGCCGGGGATTTGGCCCCACAGACTGGGATGTGGATGTCCGGGTGGATCGGGCAGGGCCCTGCCTCGATTCGGATGGCGACGGTGTCTGTGACGATCAGGATGCCTGCCCCGGAACCCCGAGGGGCGCCCGGGTCGACGCGAGAGGCTGCTGGGATATCGGCCGGGTCCAGTTCGTCATCGACCGGTACAACGTCCGTCCCCAGTACTATTCGGTGATCGACGAGGTGATCCGGGTCATGAAGCTCAATCCGGGGCTCAAGATCCGGATTCAGGGCCACACATGTACCATCGCGTCCGAGAAGTACAACATGAAGCTCTCCTACAACCGGGCCATTGCGGTCTCCGACTACATGATCAAGCGGGGAATCTCTTCGGAGCGGATTGCGGTCGAAGGCTTCGGCTTCCACAGACCCACGGCCTCCAACCAGACCGAGGAGGGCCGCTCCCTTAACCGGAGGGCCGAGTTCGAACCGGTCCGGTAGAAGACAAAGGGGCTTCCTGCGGCTTTTTTGAAAATCCGCAGGAGGCCGCTCTTTTTCAAAGGAAATGGGGATTGAAATTTTTGGGCGTTTATCATATTGCGATTTCGTTCAATACATGCTACAGAAGCGAAGATTGAACCAGATCAAATCTGGCGTTTTTTCAAGAAATAAGCTAAAACAGTATGACGAGACTAAACTTTAGGGAAGGAGGTGTGTGGATGGCATAGAGTGGTAACGTTGTAACTGTCTGATGTTTCAACACGTACTATCAAAAGGAGGAAAGATGAAGATGAAAAAAACGGTTGTCTTAACGGCGCTGTGTGTCGCGTTCTGCTTCGCGGCCGCCCTGCCGGCAATCGCGGTGGAGATGGCCGCGGATGCGGCTCGGGCCATGTCTGTGCCCACCCATTACGCCACGGTCAAAGATGGGCAGGTGGTTTTTGGGAAATCCGCGACCCAATACAGCCCCGATCAGTTCGACAAGATCATGAATGCCTATGGACTTGAGCTGACAGCGGATGCGGCCGCGGACCTGACCAGCCCGGTCAATTACGCGAAGGTCAGAGACGGCCAGGTGGTCTTTGGAAAAAGCCCCACGGCCTACAGCTCTGACATTACGCATGATATTCTCACCGCCTACGGACTCTGTCTCGATCCGGCCGACGTAACCGCGCCGACCGTCCCCGCGACCTACGCGAAGGTCAGTGACGGCCAGATCGTTTTCGACAAGAAGGCCCGGGCCTTCAGCCCCGATGCGTTCAACCGGATTCTCGGCGCGTATGAACTCTGCCAGAGAGACGTCGTTGCCGAGCCCGGCCCCGATGACAGTGACGGCGACGGCGTGCCCGACAACCGGGATCAGTGCCCGAACACCCCCAGAGGGGTCCGGGTCGATGCGGACGGCTGCCCCCTGGATAGCGACGGCGACGGCGTGCCCGACTATCTGGATCGCTGCCCCGACACCCCCAGAGGCACCGCAGTTGATGCCCAGGGCTGTCCGTTGGCACCGGGTGAAGAGGCGCCGGTCCGGATGGACTCCGACGGCGACGGCGTCTATGATGACGTGGATCAGTGTCCCGGCACCCCGAGAGGCGCTGTGGTCAACGATGTCGGCTGCTGGGTCGTGGGCTACCTTTTGTTCGACTATGACAAGTCCGAGATTCGTCCCCAGTACTACTCCGATCTGGATCAGGTGATCCGGGTCCTGGAGCAGAATCCGGGCATGCGCGTCGAGATCCAGGGACATACCGACAACATCGGCTCCAAGAACTACAACCTGCCGCTCTCCCAGAGACGGGCAAAGGCCGTGGAGAAGTATCTGATCCGCCACGGCATCTCTGCCAGCCGTCTGGAAAGCAGAGGGTACTGGTTCTCCAAGCCGGTGGTTCCCAACACCTCGCCGGAAAACCGCCAGAAGAACCGGCGGGTGGAGATTCATCCGATCTACTAAACCGCAGTCCGTTGTAAAATAGGGTGGGAGGCGCGCCCGTCAGAAAGGTTGACAGTGCGCTCTCCCATCCCTATACTTTTAGAAAGGTAAAAAAATCGGATCTCTGCAAATAAAAGACAAAAAGAAAGGAAGCAAATTATGGCAAAAGGCGTTATGGAGATCGATGACAGCAGTTTCGATAAAGAGGTGCTCCAGTCTGATGTGCCCGTGATGGTCGATTTCTGGGCGCCCTGGTGCGGCCCCTGCAAAGCCATTGGCCCAGTTGTGGAAGATCTTGCCGGACAGTATGGCGAGCAGATCAAGTTCACCAAATGCAATGTGGATGACAATCCGGTTACGCCCGGCAAGTATGGGATCAAGGCGATCCCGACGCTGATCTTTTTCAAGGATGGAGACGTCGCGGATCAGATCACCGGCATGGTGGCCAAATCGAAGCTTGAGGATACCATCAAAAAAGTACTGTAGGAAAAACCATGAAGAGCGGCTCCCTTCCTCTATCCGGCGGAGGCTGATAAACCGGCCCCGCCGGTCGCTTTTTCAATTCAAAACCCTCTTAGACGAATACCCATGAATCCGAAGAATATTTTCAAGCCGGGGATATGGATCCTCTTTCTTATCCTTTCGCTGATCGGGTCAGGATGTGCCTGGTTCTCCGAAAAGCCCGAGGAGAAATCCGCGGCCGAACTGATCAACGACGGCATGACGGCCTTTGAGAAGGAAAAGTACGACGTCGCGCTGGAGAATTTCGAAAAGCTCAAGAACTGGTACCCCTTCAGCAAATATGCCAGCCTCGCGGAACTCAAGACCGCAGATGCCTATTACAACCTCGAAAACTACGATGAGGCCGTCTTCGCGTATGAATCCTTCGAGAGCCTCCATCCGAGAAATGAGGCGATCCCCTATGTGATCTTTCAGATCGGCCGCTGCTATTTCGAGCAGATGGACAGCATCGATCGGGATCAGACCGCGGCCCAAAAAGCCCTTTCCACCTTTACCCGCCTGCAGCGGGAGCATCCGGAAAGCCTCTATGCCCGAAAGGCCGGGCCCCTGATCCGGGAGTGCTACGAAAGCCTTGCCGGCCACGAGTTCTATGTGGGCCTCTTCTATTTCAAAAGCAAGCACTACAAGACCGCGCTGAACCGATTTCAAGCGGTCATCAGCGATTATCCGGACGTTGGGGGGCTCCACGAAAAGGCCCGGCGGTACATCGCCATGAGCCAGGCCCGGATAGCGGAAAAGGAGTGAAAAGGAAAGAGAACATTGAAAACCGCTTTACAAACAGCCATTTTCTGTTATATAAAATCGGTTTTATTCTAATAATTTGATCGTTGTTCGATATGGATGAAAAAGGAGAGTAGCCATGGCCAAACAGTGCGAGCTATGTGGTAAAAAGCCGATGGTGGGAAACAATGTGAGCCACGCCCATAACGTGACCAAACGTCGGTTCAAGCCGAACCTTCAGCGGGTGAAGGCGTTTCATAACGGCAGGAGGCAGCGGATGTTCGTCTGCACCACCTGCATCAAGTCGGGGAAGGTCGTCAAGGCCGCATAAACAAGCCCGCCCCGCGGTTCATTCCAAATCAAGTCGGGAAAGGGCATCGATGCCCCATAAACAAGCCCTTCCCGCGGTTCATTCGAACCCCTTTCGGGGCTGCAACGGAGTGCGCAAAATATAATTTGCGCACTCCGACTCCCCGATGACCAGGTTCCGATGATCAGGTCAAACTAATCAGGTCAAACTAATCAGGTCCAACTGATCAGGTCCCACTGATCAGGTATTGATCCTCCGCACCTCGGTGATCATCCGGACCTTACGGAGAGAGGCCATCACCCGATCGAGGTGCTGGGTATCCTTTACGGCAAGAGTGAAGAGGCTGTCCACCGTATTGTTGTCCCGGATCTCGCTGTTGGCGGTGAGGATGTTGGCACCGCTCTTGCTGATGTTGGCCGCGAGATCGGCCAGCAGCCCCACCCGGTCGTATGAGCGGATGTGGATCCTGACCGGAAACGTATCCTCCCTTGCCGTGTTCCACTCCACATCGATCCGCCGGTCCGGATTCATCTTCAGGGCATTGACGCATCCGGTCCGGTGAACCGTCACCCCGTGTCCCTGGGTGATGTAGCCGATGATCGGGTCTCCCGGAACCGGCTGGCAGCACTTCCCGAACCGGATGAGCATCTCCTCGATACCCTTCACGGAGACCCCGGTCTTCGGCTTCTTCCGCTTCCGCATCCGGCCCATGAGCTTGTTTAAAATCGAGTCGTCGGTACTCTGCTCCTCCTCGGCCGCCTCCTCCCCCTCTTTTATGAACTTCCGCACCACCTGAAGCGGCGTGATCTTGCCGTAGCCCACGCTCGCGATGAGATCTTCCGCGGTCTTGAAGCCGAAGCCCTCCACCACCCCGTCCATCTCATCGGAGCGGAGGATGGTGTTGAAGTTGAGTTTGTATTTGCGGAAGGCCTTTTCACACATCTCCCGGCCCAAAGAGATGCTCCGGTTCTTGTCCTGGGTCTTGATCCACTGGCGGACCCGTGAGCGGGCCTTGACGGTCTTGACAAAGCTGAGCCAGTCCTTG
>JAABSZ010000009.1:0-46649 GCA_011390135.1 Desulfobacteraceae bacterium
ATGATGCGGTTCTGGAGGAGATTCGGAAGCTGCCCAATATTCTTTCGGCGCGGCAGGTGCATCTGGGGTGATCCGGGGAAAAAAGGACCCAAAGGACATAAAGGACGGGGTGGGGCAGCAGAAGGCGGCCCTGTGTAAAGGAAAATCTCTTTGAAGTGAATTTTGAAAATGATGATCCCAGCAAAGGCCTTGGGGGTTCAAGCTCCACTCTGTCCACTCCGTCCACTCCGTCCACTCTGTCCACTTTTTGTCTTTTCAAGTAGGATGCCGATTCCGGAAAACCGCCTTAGCGGGTAAGCCCGGAGATGAACCGTTTGATTTTGCCCATGAGCGGCTTTTCGATGACCACCTTCAGGTAGAGATCACCCGGGTCTCCGCCGGCTTTACCCCCCCGGCCCATGCCGACGAGGCGGATCCGCTGCCCCTCCCGGATTCCCGCAGGGATCTTTACCACGAGTTTCTTTTTCTGCTCCTTGTGGAAAAACGCGTAGGGGCCCCCCTTTTCCGCAGTCTCTTCATCGACATGGATCATCTCTTCGATATCCCGGCCCGTGCTGGGAATCTCGATGCCGGTCGCCTTTTTGAGCAGGTATTGGGAGAGATTGTTGAGAACCTTTCCGGAGGCCGGTCCTTTGAGGTTCTTTTCCCCTTTTCCTTTGCCGAAGAGGGGGCCGGTAAAGAAAAATCCGGTGACAAAGCCGCCAGGTCCCTTGAATTCGAAGTTGTGGTATCCCTGGCCGTAGATCTCCCGGAAGATATCCTCGAACCCCCGCAAGCCGAAGTTCTTTGCCAGCTCTTCGAGGATCTGGTTGACGTCCGAGCCGCTGAAGATGTCCTGATCCGAATAGTTCTGCCGGAACTGGTTTCTGGCAGATGATCCGAAACGGGTCCGGAGGGTGTCGTACTCTCTGCGCTTCTGCGGATTGGATAACACCGCATAGGCTTCGTTGACGGCCTTCATCCGGTCTGCAGCCTCGGGATTGCCTCTGTTCCGGTCCGGATGGTACTGGAATGCAAGATGGCGGTAGGCATCTTTTATGGCCTTTGCATCGGCATCCTGGGATACTTCCAGGATTTTATAGTAGTCTTTGTCCATATCGTTTTTCTGTCTCTTTGAAGATGCTTATGGTTTTCAGATCCTGCCTCCCCTGACAAAGCCGAAGATGGCCTCCAGGCGGAAGAGCAGGCCGAGGGTCGGCTCATAATCCCGATCCTTGGGAAAGGATATCTGGGGGGCAACCTCGAGAGTGAGCCAGTCCCACGCCAGCCGCTGCCGGTAACGGACCCGAAAATTGACCTCTTCCATTCGGTTGTAGGGCCGGGTCTGAAAAGAGTTGTTCCATTCGTATTCGATGGCTCTTACATGGCTCAAAGGGTGGCCCAAAGAGAAGTTGATGCCGTAGAAATAGCCGTGTTCGTCCTCGAACCATGCCCCGCCGACAGAGGAGCGGAAAAAAAACTTTTCATAGAGGGGCCGCTCCAGATCGAAACTGGTCTTGGACTGGAGACCGTCATCCGTATACCATCGGAACCTCTGGGTAGCCCGGAACGTCCATCTCCCCCAGTCGAAATCCTCCCGATACCGGGGGCCGATATAGGCGATCGGCTCGATATCCCTGATCCGAAGGCCGGTGGAGATGTTGATGTTCCGTTTATCGGTCGCCTCCAGAAAGTAGCGGATCGCGGCCGTGAAGTTCTCCTCTTTGGTATCCCTGAAATCCTCCCTCACAGAGCCCTGATAGGTTTTGCTCTCGATGTTGCTCTCATCTTCGGGATCTCCGGAGAATTCGATGGCGATCCGGTCATTCAACTCGGGCAGAACGAGCTTCAGACTTGCGCTCACACCCAGATCCCAGCCTTGGTCATCTTCGGTGAAGGAGGAGATCTTGGCCTTGACCCGGGTCTTGTTGGTCTCATGTTCGACCCGTTCGTGTTCGAAAAAGGAGTCGATCCAGCGGGCCGATGAGAGGATGGTTCTCGAGATCCTGCCGTGGCTCTTTTCGATCATCTCCCTTGCCGCTTCCTCGTTGATATAATCCTCGATCCCCTCCTTGTCGGCCTCGTCTATCGATTCATACTCCTCCTCCAGTTCTTCCGGATAAGTCTTTTCAGGGGTCTCTTTTTTCAGGTCTGTTTCTTTAGCCGGCTCCGGTTTTTCATTGATGGCCGAATCAGGGGGCTGAGCAGATTCGGCTTTTGAAGAATCGGTTTTCGGCGCGTCGGCACATAGCGCCGAACCGGTCCCCAAAAGGAAAAGGAAGATCACTCCCATCAAAAGTGTCGGCACCATAAAACAGATATGTCGGTATCTCATCTGCTCTTCTTCTCCGCCATTGTAGTGTCTCATGTTTCCATCCATTAAGGATGTACTCTCATGCAAATTCCATTATAGCAATGATAGGATAAGAATACCAACTGTCAAAGGATTATTTGGGAAGAGGATTTGACAAGGGGGGCGAACTCTGGTTTAAATCGAAGGTGAAGGATATATACATAAAGAACAAAGAATCGGGGAAATCCTTTTGAATACAAAACAGAAATTTACGGGAAATCTGCTCTTCTTTCCCGCACTGGCCAAAACCGCAGAGAACCGCTGGAAAGCATTTTCAGATGCTGCCCGAAATGCAGATATCTCTCTGCCCCATGACGCGGAAACCGTCTCCCTGCTCTCTTGGGTCTTTGCCCTCTCCGACTTTGTCTTCAAAACCGCCTCCCGCCATCCTGAAGTCCTTTCCGATCTCATCGAAAGCGGGGAGCTGTTCAGGCCGATGGCGGAAGGGGAATATGTCCTCAGGATGGAAGAAGCGCTGGCAGATGTCGGAGATGAGGCCGATCTGTTCCGGCGTCTTCGTCAGATCCGGCAGCGGGAGATCATAAGGATCGCGGTGCGGGATCTTTCGGGGATGGCCGATCTTGCAGAGACCTTGAAGGAGCTTTCCAAATTTGCCGATGCCTGCATCGACCGCGCACTCGCGCATCTTTACCGCATGACCTGCGACCTTTACGGCGTACCGGCCGACAGGAACGGGGAGATCCAGCAGCTCGTGGTGATGGGCATGGGCAAACTGGGCGCGGACGAACTCAACTTCTCCTCGGATATCGACCTGATTTTTGCCTATCCCGAGGAGGGGAAGACGGACGGGGAGAAGTCCGTCACCAACGGCGAGTTCTTTTTGAAGCTCTGCCGGAAGCTGCTGAAGGCGCTGGGGGAGAAGACCGCAGATGGGAGTGTCTTTCGCGTCGATACGGCCCTGCGGCCATTCGGGGAGAGCGGCCCTCTGGTCATGAGCTTCGACGGGATGGAGAACTACTACCAGATCGAGGGCCGGGAGTGGGAGCGGTATGCCTGGATCAAGGCCCGGCCCGCGGCCGGGGACAAGGCGGCCGGAGAAAGGCTTTTAAAGCGCCTCAATCCATTCATATACCGGCGCTATCTCGACTTCGGGGTCTTCGAATCCCTGCGGGAGATGAAGCAGAAGATCGCATCAGAAGTCCGACGCAAGGAGCTGAAAGGAAACATCAAGCTCGGGGCAGGAGGCATCCGGGAGATCGAATTCTTCGGCCAGGTCTTCCAACTGATCCGGGGGGGCGTTACCCCCTCCCTTCAGGAAAGGAAGATCCTCGAGGTTCTGGCCGCGCTTGTCCGGGAGAAGATCCTCGAGCCGGAAGTAAAAAAGGAGCTGGAAGATGCCTATCTCTTTCTGAGAATGACCGAAAACCGGCTCCAGGAATTTGTCGATGCACAGACCCATACCCTGCCCGGGGATTCGGCCGGAAGAGCCCGGCTGGCCGCGGCCATGGGGTTTGAGAATGTTAAGGGATATGAGGAGACCCTCTCCTGCCATATGCGAAATGTCTCCTCCCACTTCGCAAGCCTCTTGGAGACCGATGAAGAGAGCCCTGGCGATGCCGATGCCGATGCTGATTTCTTTGCCGCGCTATGGTCCAAAAGCCTGACGCCGGAGAAGAGCCGGGAGGGGCTGATCCGCGCTGGTTTTATAGATGCGGACGAGGTTCTCTCCCGCCTCCGGGGGTTCCGGGAGGGACCCACCACCGGATCCCTGAGCCGGGAGGGGCGGATCCGGCTGGACCGGCTGATGCCCCGGGTGATGCGCGCGGCCGCGGATTCCGCGGTTCCCTCGGAGGCTTTGGTCCGCCTCATCGAGCTGCTCTCCGGAATTCAGCGGCGCACCTGCTACCTCTCCCTCCTGCTGGAGAATCCCTCCACCCTGCCCCACCTGGTTCAGTTTGCCGGCACCAGCGCGTGGATGCTCTCCTTTCTGGCCCGCCACCCGGTGCTGCTGGATGAGCTGCTGGATACCCGGACTCTCTACCTTCCCCCGGCCCGGAAAGCTCTGGAATCGGAGCTGACGGAGCGGCTGGAGAGCATCGACCCGGAGGATCTGGAACGGCAGATGGAGGTGCTGCGGATCTTCAAGCAGGTCAACATCCTCCGGGTGGCCGCGGCCGACATCACCCATGCCCTTCCCCTGATGCGGGTGAGCGATCACCTGTCGGATATTGCCGAAACCCTTCTGGAGAGTGTTTTCGATATCTCCTGGAACCATCTGACCGGAAAACACGGAATCCCCTCCCTGCAGGCCGGAATCGATGCCGAAGACCGTGGATTTGTGGGGATCGCCTACGGAAAGCTGGGGGGATTCGAGCTGAGCTATGATTCGGATCTCGATCTGGTCTTTCTACACGGGGGATCTTCTGCCCCCACGGACGGGGAAAAGTCGCCCATCGACAGCAGTTACTTCTTTGCCCGCCTGGGCCAGCGGGTGATCCATCTGCTGACCGCACACACCCCGGCCGGAATCCTCTACGAGGCCGACATGCGGCTTCGGCCCAGCGGCGGCGCGGGGATGCTCGTCTCCCGCATCGATGCTTTCCGGGAGTATCAGCTCCATGAAGCCTGGACATGGGAGAAGCAGGCTCTGATCCGGGCCAGGCCCGTCTGCGGAGACCCGGCACTGGCCCGGGAGTTCCTCTCCATCCGCCGGGAGGTGCTGGCCCAGCCCCAGGACCCGGAAAAGCTGAAAAAAGAGGTGGTGAAAATGCGGCATCGGATGAAAAAGGAGCTGCACCGGCCCTCACCCGGCATCTTCGATCTGAAGCAGGGAGAGGGGGGGGTCGTGGATGTGGAGTTCATAGTCCAGTATCTGGTGCTGCTCCATGCCCACCGATATCCCGATCTGCTGGACTGGACCGACAATGTCCGCCTTATCGGAAAACTTGCCGCGGCCGGGGTGATCGACGATGTGAGCGCCTATCTGCTGCGGAAGACATATCTCGTCTACCGAACCACCGGCCACCGATTGAGCCTTCAGAAAAAGCCGGCAGCAGTCCCCGAAGAACAGTTTTCCGCCATGAGAAAAATAGTACAACGATTCTGGAGCCGATATTTCGATGCAACATAATGACGTCCCCTCCAAAAACCCGAAACCGGAATGTTATCCAGCGGCCGCGCAGCTTGCGGAGAAAAGGGAGGCCATGATTCAGGGCTTTCTGGAGGGAAAGACAGCCGATTTCCAGATCCGCCACACCCGCATCATGGATGATTACTTCCGGCAATGCACCCGAGGGAGCCGTGCCGCGCGGGAGATGGCCGCGAAGAAGCTTCCCTTTACCGTGGTCGCGCTCGGCGGTTACGGCCGGATGGAGCAGTGCATCCATTCGGATGTGGATCTTCTCTTCCTTTTTGAAAACGAGATCCCGGACCCGGCCGAGGCGCTGATCCGGGAGACGATCTACCCCCTGTGGGACATGGGCTTTCAGGTGAGCCATACCCTCAGAACCCTGGCCGAGCCGATCCGGATCGACGCGGATGATGTGGAGGTCTTCACCGCGCTGCTGGATGCCCGTTATGTGGCCGGCGCGGGGGGACTGCTTCGAAGCCTGAAGAAAAAGTTCCGAAAGGAGATCATCTCCCCCAGCTCAGATGATCTGGTGCAGTGGCTGATCCGGGAGAACCGAAAGCGGCACGACCGGTTCGGCGACGCCACCTTTCTGCTGGAGCCGAACCTCAAGGAGGGACAGGGGGGCCTGCGGGACTACCACACCATCCTCTGGGTGGCCCGGGTCCGATCCAATGTGAAGACCACCAGGGATCTGGAGTACTACGGCTATCTTCTCCATGACGAGTTCGATGCCCTCTCCGCATCCCTCAGATTCATCTGGCAGATCCGAAACCATCTGCACCATCTCGCGGGCCGAAAGTATGATCAACTCCTCTTCGAGCATCAGGAGAGGGCGGCCGAGCGGATGGGCTACACCGGAAAAAGAGAGGGGCAGCAGCCGGTGGAGCGGTTTTTAGGGGATCTTCATGAGCAGATGGAGCTGATCAAGCTGTACCATCGGACCTTTGTCCATGAGGTGGAGAATCTTCAGAGGCGCCATCACCCGCGTCCGGGTACCGCTGTCTGGGGATTGACGGTTCGGCGGGGAATGTACGGATTTGCCTCCCCCGAAGCGATCCTCACCCAGCCGATGCTGCTGATCAAGATCTTCGAGGCCTCGGCCCGTCAGGGCCTGCCCCTGAGCAGCGAGGCCAAGCGGCTGCTCCGCCATTTTCTCTATCTGGTGGATGAGGATTTCCGGAATTCGCCCCTGGCCATCCGCTTCTTTGAAAGGATTCTTCTGCTGCCGGCCACCGAATTCAATATTTTAAATGAGATGCTCATCACCGGATTTCTGGAGCGCTTCATCCCGGAGTTCGGCAACATCATCAACCGGATCCAGTTCGACCGGTATCACCTCCACCCGGTCGACAAGCACCTGATCCGGACAGTTCACACCATCAAGCGGTTCGGCGGGCCCGATGATCCGGCAAAGGGGCTCAACTGCGGCGAGATCTACGGACAGATCCAAGGCAAAAAGCTGCTGATGTGGGCCGCCCTTCTCCATGACATCGGCAAGGGGAAGGTAGGCGGACGCCATGCAGAGAAAGGGGTTCCGATCATCCTGCGGATTCTCCGGGAGCGGGGCTATTCAGATGCGGAGATCGAGACCGTGGCCCTGCTGACCCGGGAGCATCTCCTGCTGGTTGAGACCGCGACCCGGCGGGACATCCATGACGAGGAGACAGCCCTCTTCTGCGCCCGGCGCATCCGGGAGATCAATCATCTGAAGATGCTCTTTCTGCTGACCATCGCGGATTCCATTGCCACAGGCCCCAAAGCCTGGAACCCGTGGAACCTCTCTTTGACCTATTCCCTCTATCTCAATGTCTTGAACGTATTGAAGCACGGGGAGCTGACATCGGAGAAGTCCATCTTCATCATGGAGCGGAAGAAGCAGCAGGTTCTGCAACTGGAACCGTATGCGGGGATGCGGGGACAGATCGAGGAGGTTTTCAAAGAACTCTCCCCCCGATATCTCCTCTATACGGAGCCCCGGAAGATCCGGGCTCACATGGATCTCTACCAGGAATTAAAGGATCTGCCCTTTGTCTGGAAGATCGACCGAACCCGGAATACAATGCAGGATACAATGGGAGAGGGGGATATTCGAACCGTCACCATCTGCGCAAGGGATGTTACCGGTCTTTTTTCAAAGATTGCAGGGGTTTTAACGCTGAATGGGGTGGATATCCTGAACGCTCAGATCTACACCTGGCAGAACGGGATCGCGCTGGACATCTTTCAGGTGAAGCCGCCGCCGGACCCGATCTTCGAGGCCGAGAAGTGGGAGACCGCACGCCAACATTTGATGGATGCCCTCGGGGGACGGCTCGATCTTTCAGAGCAGTTGAAAGCCCGGATTCATCGATACGGCCATACTCCCGGGCACGGGATGGACCGTCGCCCCACCACTGTTGCGGTGGACAATGAGACGTCGAGCTTTTTCACCATCATCGAGGTCATCACCAACGATTTTCCGGGGCTGCTCTTCGCGGTGACCCATGCGCTCTTCCGCTTTGATCTCGATATCCGGGTGGCGAAGATCGCGACCAAGGTGGATCAGGTGGTCGATGTCTTTTATGTGCGGGATATCAACGGAGAGAAGGTGACGGACCCCGATGCGGTGGAAAGGATAAAGCAGCACATTACTTCTGTGCTGCCTTAGGGTAAAAGCCGGGGGAAACGGACACGGCTCTTATTTCTTGACGATCACCCATATCGCATGGATCAGACCCGGAATGTATCCGAGCAGGGTGAGCAGGATATTGAGCCAGAAATGGAGTCCGAGCCCCACCTGCAGAAAGACGCCGATGGGGGGGATGATGACGGACAGCAGTATCCGGATGATATCCATTGCTCCGTTGATTTGGGCTCCTTGTTGGTGTGCCATTGTTCTACCTCCTTATTTGACTTCGCTTGTTTGTTTTACCGGGTTTTATTGTAAGCGGCTCCGGCGCATAAACCTATCCGGGGAGGCATGTATTTTCCGCCTCCTGCGACTGTATTTATTTCATTGCGGCCTCTAAGTTCTTTGCGGCAAACTCCCAGTCAGCGATCTTGTTCAGCAGGGCCTGGATATATCTCTTACGCTCGTTCTGGTAGTCGAGATAGTAGGCGTGCTCCCAGACATCGACGGTCAGCAGCGGAACAATTCCGTGAACCAGGGGGTTGTCGGCATTGGAGGTACTCATGACGGCAAGCTTGTCACCGTCGAGGACCAGCCATCCCCAGCCGCTGCCGAACTGGCCCCCTGCGGTCTCGATCAATTCCTTCTTCAGATTGTCGAACCCCTTGAAATCATCCCGGATCTTCTGTGCAAATTTCCCCTCGGGGGGCTTGCTCTTCGGGGTCAGACTCTTCCAGTAGAAATTGTGATTCCAGGCCTGGGCCGCATTGTCGAAGATGTTCTTCTGATCCGGATTGTCCGCGGATCCCTTTATGATACTCTCCAGAGACTGCCCTTCATACGGCGTATTCTTAATGGCCTTTTTCGTCTTCTCGATATACCCTTTGTGATGCTTGTCGTAGTGATAGCCGATGGTCTGTTCCGTAATGTACGGGTCCAAAGCATCCTTGGCATAGGGAAGGCCCGGGAGTTCGATCCTGACCTTTTCGGCATTTGCCATTCCGGGCAATCCCAGCATGGCCCCAGCCGCAAGCGCGGTTCCGGCCATCGCAGTCTTCAGAAAAAGGCGCCGATCCGCGGAATATGGAATAAGGGCATCAGGCGTTTGTCGAGAGGATTTCATGGTTTAAGGTCTCCTTTATTCAAAAGAAAAAATGGATAAGTAGATCTGTTCCTTCATCCATCATGAGAAAAAGGGGAGAAGAAGGGAATGGGGGGAAAACCGTATTTTGAGAGGAAAAGCAGTGTATTTGACGGACGGCAGAACAGAAGCGGCCCCGCTTTTTGATATGGCATCAAAAGGAACAGGGCCGCCGACGGCAGGAGTATGAAGTGCCGGAAGGAAAAGGGAAGGTGATCTGCCTTTATTTCTTCACTTCATAGGTGAAGCCGTCCATCAGCTTTGTGTCGCCGCTCATCACCTTGGTTTTGATCCTGTATTCTCCGGGATGGGCAAAGTCCACATCCGCGCCGAACCCGCCGGACATGGCCATGCACATCGCGGTCTGCCTCTTGCCGTCGGGCCCTTCGATGAGATAGCCGACCTTGGCCGTATCCACCATCTGCCCCTGGGGGGATTTCACATAGAGCATCAGGTGATGGGTGTTCTTCATCTCCGGCATCTTCTCCATGCCGGCCATCCGCTCCCGCATGTCGATGAGATGGTAGGCAAATCCGTAGCCGTCCACCTCCGATTCATGGATCAGCTCTCCCTGATGCGCGGAATGATCCATGCTGCCGTGCCCGCTGTTATTTGCCGATGCAGAGGGCTCTTGGGAATGGCCCCCATGCTCGGCAGATATTCCAAAGGGCGCCGCCGTCAGCAGAATCGCACCGGCAATTACAAGTTTGTAAATAGTTCTTTTCATCTTCTTTCTCCTTTCAACTGTTGTCGATTCATTCTTTCCCGTCTCATTGACTCTCTTCATGTCAGGTCTCCTTTCATATCTCCCTTAATATCTACTTTGTTGCGGTTTCAATGGGGATGGCTTCAGGGGGCAGCTCCATCCGTTTCCAGATATCGTAGACCGCGGGGATGATGATGAGCGTCAGCACGGTGGAGGAGACGAGTCCTCCCACCATCGGGGCCGCGATCCGCTTCATGATCTCCGCTCCGGTCTCGGTTCCGTACATTACCGGCAGCAGACCGATCAGGGTCGTGGCCACCGTCATCAGCTTGGGCCGCACCCGCTCGGCCGCGCCCTCGATGATCGCCTCCCGCAGATCGGCCCGGGAGCCCATCCGGTTTTCCCGTCGCCGGCGCTCATAGGACTCGTCGAGATAGACGAGCATCACCACCCCGGTCTCCGCAGCCAGCCCCGCGAGCGCGATGAATCCCACCACCACCGCGACCGAGAGGTTGTAGTCGAGGAGATAGAGGAGCCAGATGCCCCCCACCAGGGCAAAGGGGAGGCTTGCCATGACCAGCGCGGCCTCGATCATCTTCTTGAAATGGATGTAGAGCAGAACGAAGATCACCAGCAGGGTGGCCGGAACGATGATCTTCAGAGTCCTTCGGGCCTTTTCCATATATTCGTACTGGCCCGACCAGACCAGGGAATAGCCGGCCGGCAGGTCGATGTGGCTGTTCACCACCTCTTTGGCCCGCTTTACATAGGTTCCAATGTCCACGCCTTTGAGATCCACGAAGATCCAGGCTGTCCGGCGCGCGTTTTCGCTCTTGATCCCGGCGGGCCCCTTGTGGATGGAGAAATCGGCCAGTTGTGCCAAAGGGATGTGTGCGCCTGTCGGGGCCTTCACCAGCACCCGCTTGAGGCTCTCCAGGTCGTCCCTCAGCTCCCGGTTGTACCGGAGGTTGACCGGATACCGCTCCAGCCCCTCCACCGTATAGGTGACGTTCATGCCGCCGATCGCGGTCATGATCACATCCTGAACATCCCCCACGGTCAGCCCATACCGGGCGATCCTGTCCCTGCGGATCTCAAAGTCGAGATAGTTGCCCCCGGTGACCCGCTCGGAAAAGGCCGACAGAGTCCCCGGAATATCCCGCACTACAGCCTCCACCTGTTCCCCCAGATCCGAAAGGACTTCCAGGTCGGGCCCCATGAGCTTGATCCCCACCGGGGTCTTGATGCCGGTGGAGAGCATGTCGATGCGGGTCTTGATGGGCATGGTCCAGGCATTGGTCAGCCCCGGGAACTGGATGGCTCTGTCCAGATCATCGGCCAGCTCATGGATGGTGATGAAGCGCTCCTCGGGCCAGATCCGGGACAGGGGGGCTTTCAGAAATCCGGGCCAGTCCGAGAAGAAGCGGTCGATCTTCTTGGTCCGCCACTGGTTCAGGATCTTTCCTTTCACCTTTTCGGGCCGGATCCAGTTCAGAGGGCCTTTGAGCCAGCGGGGCCAGTCCGAAAAGAAGCGCTCCTTTTCGATCCATTCGTATTCCACTTTGGGCCGGAGCATGATTGTGGTCTCGATCATGGAGAGGGGCGCGGGGTCCGTCGCGGTCTCGGCCCTGCCGATCTTCCCTAAAGTATGGCGGACCTCGGGAAACCGCTGGATGATCTTGTCGGTCTGCTGCAGCAGCTCCCGTGCCTTGGTGATGGAGATTCCCGGCAGGGTGGTCGGCATATAGAGGAGATCCCCCTCGTTCAGCGGCGGCATGAACTCGCTGCCGAGCCGGGACAGGGGGAACCAGGTGAGTCCGAGGAGGATCAGCGCGGCCAGGACCGTCATCTTCCGCCAGTTGAGCACCCCCCGGATGATGGGCATGTAGATCCGGATGAAGAAGCGGCTCAGCGGGTTTCTGGCCTCGGGCAGAATCCGCTGGGGAATGAGGCAGATCAACGCGAAGAGGGAGACCCCCAGGGCAAGGGGCAGGCTCCACCCCGGAAGATCGAGCCCCCACAGGCCGCCGATGACCACGAGCAGCGGCGGCCCGGCCACGGCCGAGATCCAGGTGATGATCCGGGTCCGTCGGGAGGTCTCCGGCGCAAAGGGAGTCTCCCGGATGAAGAAGGTCATCAGCACCGGGATGATGGTGATGGCCAGCAGCGAAGATGCGGCCATGGCAAAGGTCTTGGTGTAGGCCAGGGGCTTGAAGAGCCTTCCGGACTGCTCCTGCAGGGTGAAGACCGGCAGAAAGGAGACCGTGATGATCAAGAGGCTGTAGAAGAGGGCCGGCCCGACCTCTTTTGCCGATTCGAGAATGATCTCCGTGTGGCTCTTCAATCCCTTGTCCCGCTCCAGGTGCTTGTGCGCGTTCTCCACCAGCACCACTGACGCGTCCACCATCACGCCGATCGCGATCGCGATGCCGCCCAGGCTCATGATGTTGGCGTTGATATCCATCGGATACAAGATGATGAAGGAGATGAGGATGCCCACCGGCAGGGTGAAGATGGCCACGAACGCGGATCTGAAGTGGAGCAGAAAGATCACGCAGATGAGCGCGACCACGATCATCTCCTCGACCAGCTTCTTCTGCAGGGTATGGATGGCCCGCTCGATGAGCCCGGAGCGGTCGTATCCCATCTCGATGACCACCCCCGGGGGCAGCCCTTTTTCCAGGGATGCCAGCTTCTCCTCCACCCGCCGGATCACCTCCAGCGCGTTCTCGCCGTACCGCATCACGATGATGCCGCCCACGATCTCCCCCTCGCCGTTCCACTCCAGGACCCCCCGGCGCAGCTCCGGGCCCAGGTGGATGTTCGCGATGTGGCGCAGCAGGATGGGGGTTCCCATCGGGTCCACCCCCACTGCGATCGCCTTGAGATCCTCGATGGAGGAGATATACCCCAGCCCCCGCACCATGAACTCGGTCTCCCCCATCTCGACCAGTTTGCCGCCGACATCGCTGTTGGAGCGAAGGATCGCCCCGCGCACCTTGCCGATGGAAAGGTCGTAGGCCAGCAGCAGGTTCGGGTCCACCTCCACCTGGTACTGTTTGACGAATCCGCCGATGCTGGCCACTTCGGAGACGCCGGGGACCGCGGTCAGCTCGTACCGGAGAAACCAGTCCTGGATGGAGCGCAGGGTCTGGAGATCCTGCTTTCCAGAGGTATCCCGGATCACATATTCGTAGACCCAGCCCACGCCGGTGGCGTCGGGCCCGAGGCTCGGTGTGACGCCTTTGGGCAGGCGGCCCGAGACAAAGCTGAGGTATTCCAGCACCCGGGAGCGGGCCCAGTAAAGATCGGTGCCGTCTTCGAAGATGATGTAGACAAAGGAGTAGCCGAAAAAGGAGTAGCCCCGCACCACCTTGGCATAGGGGACGCTCAGCATCGCTGTGGTGAGGGGGTATGTCACCTGCTCCTCCACCACCTGGGGGGCCTGTCCCGGATATTCGGTGTAGATGATCACCTGAACATCGGAGAGATCCGGGATCGCGTCCAGAGGAATCCGGGTCATGGCCAGGATTCCGCCGGCAATCACCGCGATGGTGGCCAGAATCACCATGAACTTGTTTCGGACGGACCATTCAATGATATGTTCGATCATGATGAGCGCTCGCTTCCGTTCAATTTCGCTGCACGGCGGCGCTGCCGCCCGATTTCGGATGCATCTTCATTCTGATGGGAAAAGATCACTTCATCTCCTCGAAGAAATCCGCATTTTCGTCGCCTTCGGCCATGTCCGAAAAGAAATCATCTTCTCCGGCCTCCATGCCGTCGAAGAAGCCATCGCCCCCCGATGCCGCAGGCTTCTGCGTCCCGGGCTGTCGGATCTCCATCATCTTGGCCACAGCCTCTTTGAGCTTCGATTCCGAATCGAGCAGGAACTGGCCAGAGGTCACCACCCGGTCCCCGGGCGCGATTCCCTCCCGGATCTGCACATGGTTCTCATCCAGCGACAGTCCCAGGGAGACCTCCCGGGGGATGAACTTCCCCGGCTCCCTTTCCACGAAGACTAGGTTGCGCCTGCCGGAGCGGAGTACCGCCTCTGCCGGAATCACGAGCCCCTCTCCCTTGGATTCGGTCCTGATCCGCACGTCTGCAAACATATCGGGCTTCAATGCCATGTCCGGATTTTCAAACTCCAGGCGGACCACCACATCCCGGGTCTTCTGCTGGAGATAGGGGTAGATATAGGTCACTTTCCCCGCATAGACCTCGCCGGGATGAAAGGAGAGGTGCATGGTAGCGTCCTGTCCGATCTTCACCCAGGGCAGCTCGTATTCGTAGATGTGAGCCTCGGCCCAGACCCGGGAGAGGTCCGCGATGGTGTACAGCGCGGTTCCGGCTTTGATGAACGCACCCTCAACCGCATTCTTATGGGTGACTATGCCGGTGAAGGGGGAGCGCATGGTGATGCTCTTCTGCACCTTTCCGGTCCGCTCCATCTCCCTGATCTCGCTTTCGGCCACATCATAGTAGAGAAGCCGGCGCCGGGCCGATGCCAGGAGGTCGCTCCCGGGGTTCCCCCGGTTCCGGATGTGGCCGAAGGCTCCCAGATACTCCTCCTGGGCCGCGAGCAGATCCGGGGAGTATATGTCGAAGAGCGGTGCATCCTTCTCCACGAACTGGCCCGTGAAATCGGCATGAAGTTTTTCGATCCAGCCGTTGAACTTGGGGCTAACCTGCACGATGCGGGTCTCGTCATAGGTGATGTGGCCGTAGGTGCGGATGGTGTGGGAAAGGAGGCCCTTTTTCGCGGTTGCGGTCCGCACCCCCATGTTCTGCCGGGTCACCGGGTCGATCTTCACCGACACGCCGCTGATCAACTCATCTTCGTAGATCGGAATCAGGGGCTCTCCGGAGGGGGAGATGCCCTCTTCGGAATAGATTCCCATGGCATCGGCCGGGTCCAGCCAGTAGGCCACCTGCCGCTCCCCCGTATCCCCGGCCGAGGGGCCTGTATCCCTCTTGGGCGTCAGATCCATGCCGCAGATGGGACACTGGCCCGGCGCTTCGGTGATGATCCAGGGATGCATCCCGCAGGTCCAGAGCTGCTTATCCTCAGCCTCCGGCTCCTCCCCGGGCACATGGTCATGAACCGCCTCGATGGGGGCCAGATATCCGAAGTAATAGGCTGCGCTGCCGGTGATGCAGAAGGTCAGGAATGCGGTCAACACGATCAACATCCATGTGGGAAATTTTGCTTTCATTTTCTTCGACTCCCTCTCTTCATCCTGTTTTCATCCTGTTTTCATCCTGTTTTCATCCTGTTTTCATCATGTTTTCATCATTGCCCCGCCCAAAGCCGGTGACAAAAGGCTACGGACGGAGATCCGAAAGCCCTACGACCCGCTCCAGCTCGGCCCGGGCCGCGCCGATGTCGCTCTGCTTCCGGTAGTAGGTCAGATTGGCGTTGAGCCATTCGGTATGGGCCGCGATGGTGTCTGCAAAAGAGACGCTGCCGGCCTCGTATCCGCGGCTCACGACTTCGAGTGCCGATTTGGAAAGGGAGATCACCTCGCCGCCGTAAAGCGCCGCCTCCCGCCGCGCGGTGTCCAGGTCAAACCAGCGGCTGCGGACCATTGTCCGGGTGGCGGCCTCGGCCCCTTTCAGCTCCTCTTTCATGGCCGAAAGCTTCAGCCGGGTCTCCCGCAGGTACGAATCCCGGGTTCCGTAGAAGGGCTTTACAGGCAGTCCCGCACCAGTACCGGCCATGGTGCGGGTCGGGAAGGTATCTTTGACGGCATTCCCGCCGACCTGCATCACGGCCTCATCTTCATAGGTCGAAAACCCCAATGAAAAGGAGGGAAGGATCATCTTTTCAGCCATTTCCACCATCTGCGCCATCCGCTCGATGTTCTCCCGCATCCGCTTAAGCTCCTGGCGATGGGAGATCGCCAGATCATAGAGAACGGAGGGCGGCGGCACCCCTGCATCGGGCCTGCTGTTTTCTGGACGGCCCAGATCCTGATTCGGTTCAAGATCCGCAAGCTCCCGGATACGGCTTTCGATGTTGCCCTGTTTCCGGCGAAGCGTCACCAGATCCTGTTCCAATATTTCCCGCCTGATCCGCACCCGGATGGCATCCTGATAGCTGGTCGTGCCGGAACGATAGCGGATGTCGGCCGCTCTCTCCAGCCGCTTGAGCAGCGCCAGGGTCTGCCCCATGATCCACTGAGCCCTGCGGACATAGAGCAGATCCCAGTAAGCGTTTCGGGCCTCGGTCACCGCATCCCTTTCCGCAGCGCCGAGGCTCTGGATCGCAGCCCGGACATTCTGCTGGGCAACCCGCCCCTTCAGAGAGAGATTTCCGGGAAAGGGAAAGCGCATGGCAATCGGCTCCCGTCCCTTCATAGGGCCCACGCCGGTCATCACGCCTTTGGTGAGCGCGGTATATCCCCGCAGGATCGTATCCAGGCTCTCGGCCTGATCAAAGCTCTCCATCGCAGCCCTCACCTGTGCCTTTGCCGCTTCGATCGCGGGACTGCGCAGCAGGGTCAGCACCTCCAGATCCGCCAGGGAGTACTTCCCCGAAAGCGCGGCCCCCGCAGCACCGGCATCATCTGCGGCCGGGGAAAGCCGTTCCAGCCTCTCAGGGTCCGGATGGAGAAAGAGGCTCTTTTGGCCCAATCCTTGGATCGAAATGCCGAGTTCGGCTTCAAGATCGGCTTTGGCGGCCCTCAGTTCGGCCACGGCCGCGTCGAATTCTGCATTCCCGGCTGCAACTGCAGATGCAACTGCAGAAGGAGATTCAGCCGGGGATGCCGGCGGCAGAGATTGTTGGTTCCGGGTTTTCGCCTTTTCCATCTCCCCGGCTCCCCGGATATAGGCCGGCGGTTTATAGGCGTCCCAATCCGCTTTCATGTCCTGATATCCGGCACGGACAGTTCCAGCAGACAAGGCGCATATAATGGATATCAGCAGCCCTCTCAGCACATATTCAAATGGATGTCTCATCATCATTTTGCCCCCTCTTCCGCTTCCGGAGACATCTCCGGCGTCTCGATATCCCTTTGTTCGGCATCGGGGTCCGATTCTACATCCCGATCGGCGTCCGAATCAGGGTCCGAATCAGGGTCCAGGGCCCGATGGCTGATATCGGTTCCGGCCAGCGCGGTCAGCCGCGCGTGCCACTTCTCATAGTCGGCCCGTGCCCGGGCAAGGGAGAGCTGGAAATTATATCGGACCGACTGGGTTTCGATCATGTCGGAATAGTCAGACTCTCCCGCGCGGAACCAGGTCTCGGCCAGAGAGAGGGAGTGTTCGGCCTGGGGCAGCAGATTCTTTTCATAGAGTTCCATGAGGCGCCGGGCATTCTCCATCCGAAACCAGATCTCCCGGATGCTGGTTCGAACCGCTGCCATCTCGGCTCGCTTCTGTGCCCTCGCCTTTTCGGCCTCGGCCCTGGCCACGGCCACCCGACCCTTGTTCTTGCCGGACCAGAGGGGAATTTCAAAGCCAAACTGCAGACCAACGGCATCCTGCCCCGCATCCGGGGGCGGGGTCATGACATCCGGATGGCCGATGGCTGCGTAAAAAATTCCCACCTTGAAATCGGGCATGTTCTCCAGATGCGCCAGCTCTGTTTTCAGATCGGCCTGCAGCGCGCGAATCTCCTCCATGCGGATCTCCTCCCGGCCCTCCTGTGCCGACACATAGAGATCTTCAAGGGAATAGGCCAGATGGCTCCGCGGCCCCGGGGTGAAGGTTCCGATGGGGGCATCCGGCTCCCGGTCCAGCAGCCCGTTGATCCTCGCGATCTCGGTAGCCTCCAGATCGGCAAGCATCAACTGATCGTACCGGAGCTGCCCGGCCTGGGACTGTGCCTTTACCATGTCCGAAAAAAGAGCCCGGTCATCAGCATGTGCGGTCTCTCCTACGGTGCGAAGGTGCTCGATCAGCTCCGCATTGGCACGGGCAATCGCTTGGGCTTCCCGGATGTAATACAGCTCCCACAGGGATTCCTGGAGCTTCAGGGAAACTTCCCGGACCGTCTTGTCGAGCATCAGTCGGGCCAGTTCAGCGCCGGCCTCAACAGCCTCTCCGGCCTTTTTGAGCTTTCCGGGAAAGGGGATGGGCTGAGACAGCGTCGCGTTGAAATCCTGTGGCCCCAGCCGGGTCCGGATCGGCTCGGGGAAATAGGTGATCATGAACTGCGGGTCCGGATAGCCGGTTGTCACCCGGAACCCTTCCAGGGCCGCGCGCCACCCCTCCCGGGCCGCCTGGATGGAGGGATTCTGCTCATAGGCCGCCTCCATCAGAAGCCCCAGGGAAGGATTCTCTTCCAACCCGGCATTGATATCGACCTCCGGCGCCGGCAATTCTTCCCCGAATGCCGTTCCAAAGGCTCCCGCCAGAAAAAATCCGGAGATCAACAAGCCGAAAAAGGCGCTGTTTCTGAAGCTTTTCAATATTTTCAGCTGTTGGTATCTCCTTTGGGAGCGTTTTTCATCTCGTCCGTGCAAAATTCTCCAAAGGGAGTAGCAATAAACATACCAGAAGAATCAACCCTATGATTTATAAATATATTTCCCTGTTGATCTTCGAAACACCAGCAGCCAATGCGCAATTTTTTCCCATTTCCCAATCCCTCGGGAAAGGGAACTGCGAAAATAATTTGCACCTTCTTCCGGAAACCGTTATCTTTGATCTGTCTTATGAATCGACAATAACCGCTCAAGAATATGAAACGATGGAACTTGAAAAGCTTTATGGAAAGCCATCGAATCCGCATCTCCTCCGGAAAACTATATCTGCCGGCCTTGGTCATCCTGGCGGGAGTGCTGGCGCTGCTTGTCTTCATCAGCCTTTCCACCTATCACAACCTCAACCGTGACAGGGCCCAGGCCCTTGGATTTCTCCATCGGCAGGGGGAGGCGGTGCTGAATACGGTTCAGTCCTGCATCAGAATCAGCGCCGGAAGGGACGGGTTCGACCCGGATGTCATGGGGCAGATCCTGAAGGAGACGGCTTCCGGAGATGCGGTGGAATATATGGGGGTTCTCGACAGCCGGGGAAGGTTTCTGATTCATACGGATGAAGATCGTATCGATACGCTTTGGAAGCCGGAAAAAAGGGGGGATGCAATGGATCGCTTCTCTCTTATGGAAAGGACGCACCAAAGCACGGCTCTCTATGAGATGGCTCGGCCTTTGTCGATATTTCGGGATGGACAGGATGGACTGAATGGACAGGATGGACGGGAGGAGATGCTGATTGTGCTGGGGCTCCGGATGGCGCCTTTTGAGGCGGCCCGCAGGGACGATTTCCACCATGCCATGATCATGGTGGCCATTGTGGGGCTGCTGGGGGCCGGCAACCTCTTTTTCATCTTTGTGATTATTAGGTATTATGTGGTCCAGCGGCGGCTCAAACAGAGCGAGGAGAAGGCCCGGCGCGCGGAGCGTCTGGCGGCTGTGGGTGTGCTTGCAGCCGGGGTGGCCCATGAGGTGCGCAACCCCTTGAGTTCCATCCGGGGGTTTGCAAAGTTCCTGCACCACCGGCTCCAGGATCGTCCCGGGGAGCAGGAGTATGCCGGTATCATGGTGCGGGAGATCGACCGGATCAACCGGGTGGTGACGGATCTGTTGACCTTCTCCCGGGCCCGGCGGTTTCAGCCGGTTCCGGCAGATGTGGAAAACCTGGTGGATCATGTGCAACAGCTTCTGGCCGCAGATGCACAGAATAAATCGGTGTCTGTGGAAGTATCAGTTGCCCCGGAGACCAGCCCGGCCCTGCTCGATGAAGACGGGATGACTCATGCCCTGCTCAACCTGATGCTCAATGCTCTCCAGTCAACAGATCCAGGGGGAAATATCCGCGTGGAAGCGGCCCTGACGCCGGACCGAAAGACCCTCTCCGTTTCAGTGACCGATGACGGCCCCGGTATCTCCCCGGAAAATCGGGAGAAGATATTCGATCCCTTCTTTACGGATCGGCCCAGCGGCACAGGGCTGGGGCTTGCCATCGTTCACAAGATCATCGAGGATCATCGCGGAGAGATCAAGGTCCAAAGCCCTCCGGAAGGACAGGACAGGGGATGTCGGTTTATCCTTCTGATCCCGCATGCCGCGCCCGATGCAGCAGCAGCAACGGAAACATCGTAAAGGAGTTTTTCAGCGTAAAGGAGTTTTTATGCCCGCAGAGATCCTTGTGGTGGATGACGAGCCGGCCCACCGCCGAATGCTGGAGGTGGTGCTGACGGCCCGGAACCATTCGGTCTTCCACGCGGCCGACGGCCTTGAGGCGGTCCGCGCGGTGGAGGAACAATTCTACGACCTCATCCTCATGGACATCCGCATGAGCCGCATGGGCGGCATCGAGGCCATGCAGGAGATCCAGCGCCTCTCCCCCGGAATTCCCATCATCATCATGACGGCCTACGCCTCGGTGGAGACCGCGGTAAAAGCCCTGAAAACCGGGGCATACGACTACATCACCAAGCCCATCGACACGGACGAGCTGGTTCTGACCGTGGAAAAGGCCATGGACCATCGCCGCCTGGAACGGGAGAACCGGGATCTGAAAGAGCGGATCTCGGACCAGTACCGGTTCGACAAGATCATCGGAAAGAGCAGCTCCATGAAGGATCTCTTCGATCTGCTGGCCCAGGTCGCGCCCACCGAGGCAACTGTACTCGTCACCGGCGAAAGCGGCACCGGAAAAGAGCTGATAGCAAACGCGATCCACAGCAACAGCCCAAGAAAGGATGCCCCCTTCATCAAGGTCAACTGCGCGGCACTGCCGGAAAACCTCCTGGAGAGCGAACTCTTCGGCCACGAAAAAGGGGCTTTTACCGGCGCGACTGCCCGCCGTGAAGGAAGATTTCAGCGGGCTCATACCGGAACGATCTTTCTGGATGAGATCGCGGAGATGAGCCCGCAGCTCCAGGCAAAGCTCCTGCGGGTTCTCCAGGAGGGGGAGATGGAGCCTGTGGGCAGCTCAAAGACCCTGTCGGTGGATACGCGTGTGATTGCCGCGACCAACCGGGTCCCGACCGATGAGATCCGAGATGGCCGTTTTCGTGAGGATCTCTATTACCGTCTCAATGTCTTCGACATCGAAATCCCCCGGCTCCGGGACCGGCGGGAGGATATCCCGCTTCTGGCCGATTTCTTTTTAAAAAAATATGCAGAGAAGAACGGGCGGCTGATCAAGGCGTTCACTCCGAGAGCCATCGACCTGATCATGCGCTACAACTGGCCCGGAAACGTCCGGGAACTGGAAAATACCGTGGAGCGGGCCGTGATCCTCACCCGGAACGAACGGATCACGCCGGACGATCTGCCGGCCTCGTTTTGTGAAAAAGATGCTGAATGCGCACCTGAAATACATCCGGCTCCGGGGCGATCACTGAAGGAGATGGAACAGGAGATGATCTTGAAAACCCTGGAGGAGACCGGCGGCAACCGCACAAAGGCCGCTGATATACTGGGAATCAGCCGGAGGACTCTGCAGTTGAAATTGAAAGAGTACGGCGTAAATCCTTAATCGTCCATACGGTCCATCTTGTGTCCATACCGTCCATCAGGCCCGAGGAATCTGATGCGGTCATGGAACTCTTCGTTTCGCGCTGTAATATTTTCAACAATATGATATCTAAGGAGAAACTTTTTGTTCCGCCCCCACAGCAAAACCTTTCAAAACCTCACCCGGGTCAAAAAGAACCGCATCCGCCAGGCCGCGGTCACAGAGTTCGGAGAGAAGGGATATACGGCCGCGAGCATCAACACCATGGTACAGCGGCTCGGCATCGCCAAGGGCTCGATCTTCCAGTATTTCGGAGACAAGAAGGGGCTCTTCCTCTTTGTCTTCGATTCTGCCATGACAACGGTCAAGAATTACCTGAAAAAGGTTCGGGAGAAGACAAAGGAGAAGCCGCTCTTCGACCGGCTGGAGGCGACCCTTCTGGCCGGGGTCTTCTTTTTGAAGAAGCACCCCCTGATCTACCGGCTCTATCTCAAGATCCTCTTTGAATACGATATCCCGCACCGGGAGGAGCTGCTGCTCACCATCCGGAGATACAGCTTCGAATACCTCCGCTCCCTCCTGGAGGATGCCCAGGAAAGGGGGGAGCTGCGGGAGGGGGTGGATCTGGACCGGGTCTGCTTTGTGCTGGATGCCATTATGGATCGGTTTCTCCAGGCACAGGCCATTCCCCATCTCGATGCGGGGCTGGGGCTCTACCAGTGCAGCGAAGGAACCGCGCGGCAGTGGGTGGCCCAGCTCATGCAGATGCTTCGGCTGGGGATCGGAGGCGATCTGAAATGACCGCAACAGGAGATCTGCTGATCGCAGCCGCGGTGGCCCCCGAGGTTGAGAAGATCATTTCAGAGATGGCTCTCCTGAAAAGGGAAAGGATTGGGGGGCGGCAGGTAATTCGGGGAAGAGTGGGAGGAGCCGCCATCCGGTTGCTGATTACGGGGCCCGGCCCTGTAAACGCTGCCCAGGCACTGACGGCCGCCATTGAAAACGAAAAGCCGCAGATGATCATTCAGACCGGATGCGCGGGTGCATTCAAGGCCGCGGGAATGGAGATGGGCGATATCGGGATCGCCACAATGGAGATCGATGCCCATCTGGGAATCGATCTCGGAGACGAATTCCTTGCCCCCCTGCCCTTTCCGGTTTTGTGCAGAAATAGCGCAGAAATTCGAAACCAGTACCCCATTCCGGAAAGGCCCGTAAAAGGAGCATTGAAGATTCTCCTTCCGATCTTCCAAAAGGAGGGGATCCAGGTCAAATCCGGCCCCTTTGTCACGGTATCGGCGATCACCGGAACCGATGCACGGGCTGATGCGCTCTATGCACAGTATGCCCCGCTGATGGAGTCGATGGAGGGCGCGGCCGGCGCGCATGTGGCCATTCATTATGATATCCCTTTTCTGGAAATCCGGGCCGCAAGCAACTTTGTCGGAAAAAGAGACCGGAGCCGTTGGGATCTGCCCACGGCATTTTCCAGGGCGGCCCGCGGGGTCATGGTCTGTGCCGCACAGTATGAAAAACTCATTTCACCGGAACCATAAAACCGGAGCCATAAAACCGGAGCCATAAAAAATGACGCAGATGTTAAAACTCGGCTATTCCCCCTGCCCCAACGACACCTTCATCTTTCATGCCCTGGCCCACGGCCTGATCCCGCTGCCGGAGGAGATCGGGCTGGAGATCCGGCTGGCCGATGTGGAGACCCTGAATCAGGCCGCAAAAACGGGAAGATTCGAGATCACGAAGCTCTCCTTTGCCGCGCTGGGCCATCTGCGGGACAAGTATGGGCTGCTGAGAAGCGGGGCCGCACTGGGAAGAGGGTGCGGCCCTCTGATCGTGGCAAAACCGGGCTTCGATCCAGAGCGGCTGCAGGAGATCGGGATCGCGGTTCCGGGCCATTGGACCACCGCAAATCTGCTGCTCCATCTCTATCTTTCCGGAAATGTGAGACCGGTTCCCCTGGTCTTCGACCGGATCATGCCCGCGGTTTCTGCCGGGGAGTACGAGGCCGGCGTGATCATCCACGAGGGGCGGTTCACCTTCCGGGATCATGGGCTGGTCTCTCTTGCGGATCTGGGGGAGTGGTGGGAGAAAATGACCGGGCTGCCCATCCCATTGGGGGGAATCGCCATGCGGCGGGATCTGGGGCCCGATACGGCAAAGGCCGTGGAGAGGGCCATCAGGAAGAGCGTCCGATATGCCTTTGATCATGGGGAAGCGGCCCGGGAGTATATTCGGGCCCATGCCCAGGAGATGTCGGAGTCTGTCATCGGCCGGCATATCGAACTCTATGTGAACGAGTTCACTCTCGATCTCGGAAAAGAGGGGCAGAGGGCAGTGGATGCACTCTTTTCAATGGGCGCGGCAAAGGGGATCATTCCAAAAAGCCATGCACCGCTCTTTGCCGGCGGATAATGGGTTATCGGATCATAGAAACGGCTTTGCGATCAGCTCCATAAAGACATAGGCCAGAAAAGTGAAGACGGAGATAATGATCCCATACATGTAATAGGTGTGCCACTTGTAGCGGTTCTTGTGCTTTTCATGATAGAAGATCCGGTTGGCGCACTTTTCGCACCAGTCGGCCTCCATGGAAATGGTCTGGGTTCGTCCGCAGTCGCAGGTGATCTCTTTGGGGGGAAAGGCTGTGGTCATCTATGCACTCCTTGCTGCCCTTCAACGGGCATCTGTTTTAAACCATCTTCTATAATATCTATCGGATATCCGGTTATATATCCGGCCCTTATATATCCGGCCGGAATCTCAGCGGGAGATCAGTTCCTTGTAAGCCTTCTGAATCTGCTGAAATCTCTTCTGGGCAAGTTCTTTGTAGGCATCCCCCTTGCCGGTCACATGGGCGGGCCCATAACGCTTCTTCATCCGCCGGTACGCGGCCTCGATCTCCTGCCTGCCGGCATTCGGAGAGATGCCCAGAAGGGTGTGTGGGTCGAGGTTTTCGGTCTCATCGACCGGCTTTGACGGATCAACCGCGTCGCCGGCCTCTTTTTTATTGTAGGCTTTGAAAAATTCTGCGGTCTCTTTGATGAAAAGATAGTAGGTGGAAAAACCAAAGAGCAGCACGATCAATGCGGCCGATATCCCATGAACCAGGAGTTCGCCCGAAAAGAGGGCCAGGGCCACCGGAGAGATCTGCAGGATGATCATGACCTGTGCCAGCATACAGAGCACCCGGCCCACCTTGTTGATGCGGATCACCATATAGGAGACCGCAATGCCGATAAGAAACCGGGGAGATACATTCCCGGGCATCAGAATGGCATACATCGCGATGTAAAACCAGATCCAGGCCAGCAGCGTATATCCGACGGCCAGTTGAACCGATTTGGGAAAGGTTTTGAATTCTTCAAAGCTCGGGGCGATCTTCATGTTTCTCCTGACTCCTTGATCCTGATCCAGATTCTGATACTCATGCTTGATCCTTGACCGGAATGAGCCCGTGGGTCTTCAAGGGCTCCTGCATACGGAAGGACAGAGATATCATAAAACCGGCCAAGTGCAAAGCAGGTTTTTCATTTTCAAGGGAACAGGGGGTCAGAGCCAGTCATTGCGCTTGAAATAGATGAGCATGCCCACGGTGATGCCGATCATGACGCCCCAGACCGTGAAATAGCCCCAGCGCCATTGAAGTTCGGGCATATATTCGAAGTTCATGCCGTAAACCCCGGCAATGAAGGTCAGAGGGATGAAGATGGTGGCGATCACCGTCAGCACCTTCATCACCTCGTTCATCCGGTTGCTTGCGGTCGAGAGGTAGAGGTCGAGCATCCCCGAGAGGATGTCTCTGAAGGAGTCGATGGTGTTCATCACCTGGGCCGCATGGTCGTTGACATCATCCAAAAAGATGCGGGTGCTCTCCTGAATCAGGGGCGGCCCCTCCCGCTTCATGGCCTGAAGGATTCCCCGGAGGGGCCAGACCTGACGCCAGAGAAAGATCATCTCCCTTTTGAGATCATGGATGGCCTCGGGAGTTCCTGCGTCGGGTCGGACCAGAATCTCCTCCTCTAAAATCTCCATCCGCTCCTCGATCGCCTCCAGGGTGACAAAATAGTGATCCACCACCGCATCGATCAGGGCATAGGCCAGATAATCGGCCCCCGCGCCCCGGATACGGCCCTTCCGCTTCCGGAGGCGCCCCCGGACAGCCTCGAAGACATCGGCCCGGGTCTCCTGAAACGAAATGAGCACATTCTCCTTTAGCAGCAGGCTGATCTGCTCCGCGCGGATCTTTTCATGCTCCGGGTTTGAATAGAACATCTTGAGAACAATATATAGATAGGTTTCGTAATCATCGAGCTTGGGCTGCTGGTTCGTGTGGACTATGTCCTCCAGGGTCAGGGGATGGATCGAGAAGATCTCCCCGATCCTTTCGATCATATCGGTTTTGTGGATACCGTCGATGTTGATCCAGGTGACGCCCGGCGCGTGCAGCAGCCCGGCCAGATCGGAGACGCTTTGGATCTCCACCTCCTCAAAGCGGTCAGGAGCATAGTTGAAGACTTGAATCCGCACAGGCTCGGTGCGGGGCGGGCCCGTATGGATCAGGGTTCCCGGTGGAAGGCCGGGCTGTTTTGCGGCAGCAGGCCGGGTAAAGCGGGTCATTCGGATGTCTCCTCCTCATCGATCTGTTTGAGCCCCTCCATGAGCAGCCACATGAAATCCCCAAGCTCCTCCGCGTCTGCGGCTTCGGGAGGAAGCTCGGGGATGAATTTGAAGCGGCCCTCGATCTCCCGGAGCATCGCATAGAAGGCTTGGGTTCCGTTCTTCCCATCATAGCGCGCGCCGATCAGCTCGCCGTCCCGGAAAACCGCGGTGCCGTCGCCCTTGGGGAGCTTGAGCCCCAGCACCCCGCTCTTCTGGTTGATATTGAGGGTCTGGAAGAGTTCGGCCGGGGGCATGTCGGAGATCTTTCCCACCATTCCCGAGGAGAGTTCCTCGGAGCGGACATCATGGATCTCGTTGAGCCGCTCGATGATCAGTCGGTTGAAATAGGTCTGCAGGGAGGGGAATCGATTTAAAATCTTCCGGAAATCGCTTCCTTTCAAAAAGAGCACCCGGCTAGGCTCTGCCATTCGGATGGTCGCGCCCGCGGGCCTTCCGCTCAAGAGGCTCATCTCGCCGAAGACCTCCCCTTTTCCCATGAAAGCGATGCTCATCTCCCGGTCTCCCATGACCTCCACCCTGCCCGAGAGGATGATGTAGAGGTTCTTTCCCGGCTCTCCCTTATTGATAATGACATCATTTGCCTCATACTTTTTGAGCCCCATCAGGGAGACCAGATGCTCCAGATCCGATGGGGAGAGGCTGCGGAACAAAGAGAAGTTCCCCACCTGGCGGGCGATGCCCCTCAGCTCTTTACCCGGCTTTTGGCCTGCCCCGTTCTCCACCGGTTCCTCGGAACGCTGATAGGCCACCCGGACCGATCCGGTGCAGCCCCGGCAACTGAAGGTGTATCCATCCTTTCGTTTCTCCCCGTAGCGAAGCAGAGCGTTGAGGATGTCCTCTCCGAGAATGGCGCAGGCGCTCTTTTCCGGGGGAAAGGTGAGGATATGGCCTGCAAGGGTGATCCGTTCCGCGAGGTTATAGAGGGGGCATCTTTTGTTGGCGATGAGGGTATAGGTGGCATCGGGCAGCCGTTTTTCCCCTCCTTTTTTCAGCAGCAGGGTCCGGGCCGTGGGAAAGCGCTGCCGCAGCAAAACAGTGCCGATATCTCTGATCTTCTCTCCATTTGCAGGATCGATCCGTGCTATCAGCTCCTCGGGCAGTCCGGTTCCGGCTAAAAAGGCTCTGGGGATCTCCCCTTTGGTCCGAAAGAGAGTATCGACGCCGATCATGGGGGGCGCATCGAACCGGGCCTTATCGAGATTCTTGATGCGGCCCAGATCCAGGTTCCCGAAGATGGTTCCCGCGATCACGGCCTCGTCAAAATCGGTGTTGCCCAGAACCGCAGCCGTGAAGTCGGTATGGAAGAGCTTTGCCCGGATCATCCGGGCGTCGCTCAGCTCGGCCCTGATGAGCCTGGCATGGCTCAGATCTACGCCGTTCATGATCCCGCCCCAGCAGTTGGCATCCATCAGCAAAATATGGGAGAGGTCGGCCCCGGTCAGATCGGCCTCGGTCAGATCCGCATTTGTGGCGTCGGCCCAGCGGAGATCGGCATTGCTAAGATTGGCAAAACAGAGATTTGCCCGCTGCAGCGAAGCTCGCAAGAGCCTGGAATTGTTGATATTGGCCTCCCAGAGATTGGTATCGCTCAGATCCGCGTTGCTCAGGTCCCCATGGCTCAGATTGATATTGGAGAGATCCGGCTTCTCATCCGGATTCTCTTTCCGCCATAGATTCCATGCATCGACCCCTTTTTTGATCAGATCGATATGTTTCTGATTGCCCATAGAATTCAGACGCGCCCTCTTGCAAGTGTTTAACATCCTCGAATGCCTGTAAAACAGGCTACCATAAGAAGAAACATTTGTCGAACAAAAGCAATGGGCCGATCCCTGCTCATTCCCCGAAGCCCCCATTGAAAGGCGGGTGCGTTTGGGTTATATTCAGAGGGAAAAATAACCGTTTATGAACGGAGAGATATTTCAATGAAAAAGATCGAAAAAAGGTCCGATGCCAAAAAGGGCTCAGGGTTGGAGGGAGAGCTTGCGGATTGCCAGAAGAGCCTTGCGGAACTGGAGAAGACCGAAAGCCTCTACCGCCGGATTGTGGAGAATGCCAGCGAGGGGATTCTCGTGGCCCGGGAGGGCCGGATTCTTTTCTGCAACCCCAAAGTACGGCAGATGCTGGGAATATACGGCAGCGATCTCTCCTTTGCAGAGATCATCCATCCCGATGACCGGGAGATGGTGCTCTGCCGCCATCATATGCGAATGGCGGGGAATTCGGAAATGATCCCCTCCCTCTATCCCTTTCGCGTGGTCAAGGGAGGCGAGATCCTCTGGGTGGAGATCAACTCGGTGATGATCCAGTGGGAGGGAATGCCCGCCACCCTCAATTTTGTCACAGACATCACCGAACGGAAACGGGCAGAAGAGGAGCTGGCCTCCTATCGGGGACAACTGGAGGAGCTGGTGGCGGAAAGGACCTCCCAGTTGACCCGGGCAAATGGGCTGCTGCAGAACGAGATCCAGGAGCGGTGGCGCGCGGAGGCGGCCCTGCGCCGCAGCGAAGAGAAGTATAAAAACATCCTCAAGAGCATCGAAGAGGGGTATTTCGAGGTGGATCTGGGGGGCCACATGATCTTTTTCAATGATGCCATGTGCGAGATCTCCGGCTGCACCTCCAAAGAGCTGATGGGAATGCACAACCGGGAGTACACCTCTCCGGAGACGGCCAGGCGGATGTACGAGGTCTTCAATCGGGTCTATCAGACCGGAAGATCTGTAAAGATCATGGATTTCGAGATCATCCGCAAGGACGATACGCCGCGGATTTTAGAGATGTCGATCGCGCTGATTCGAGACGAGGGGGAGAAGCCAGAAGGATTTCGGGGGATCGTCCGGGATGTTACCGAACGGAACCAGGCCCAGGCCAGGCTGGCCTATCTGGCCTATCACGACTCTCTTACGGGGCTGCTCAACCGGAAGGCCTTTCTGGAGCGGCTGGAGGAGTCGATCACCTACGCGGGCCGGTACGGGATGAAGCGGGCCATCCTCTTTATCGATCTGGACAGGTTCAAACAGGTCAATGATACCTACGGCCATGAGATCGGGGATAAGCTGCTGGAGGAGGTGGCCCGGCGTCTGGAGGGTACGATCCGGTCCACAGATATCATCTGCCGTCTCGGCGGAGACGAGTTTACGGTGATCCTGAACAATCCGGACAACCCCAGACCCCAGATCGCGGCCGACAAGATCCGGACAGTTCTCTCCGAACCCTATGTGATCGACAACATCACCATCGACTATATCTCCACCAGCATCGGCATCAGCATCTTTCCCGATCACGGGGAGGAGGTGAGGACTTTGATCAGGAATGCCGATATCGCGATGTACAGCGCAAAGGACGGAAGAGACTGCTGTATCTGCTATGACGAAGGGATGGTTCGATCCTATTGAAGATGTCCTGATAATATCACCATCCCCGGAGTCGGCTTCAAGAATTACAACTTTATGAAAAAGAGGGTCGGGGCAAGGGCTTGATCCTCGAGGAGATTACGACAATGCTTTCAAAATTGATCCTGAAGATATTGGGCCTGAAGATATTTAACCTGAAGTTATTGGTCATGAAGATAGGGGTGCTGTTCATTTTCGGCGGATGGGTCGTTTTGATCCCCGGCGCGTTTGGGGATACGATCCATCTCAAGAGCGGCCGGATTGTCCGGGTGGAAAAGGCATGGGAGGAGAACGGGCAGATCCGGTGTGAGATGTATGGGGCCACTATCGGCTATAACAAAGCCGATGTCCTCCGAATCGAAAAGGACGATTGGCAGCCTGAAACGGAAGAAGAGGCTGAAAGGCCTGCCGTCAAAAAGATCGCGCCGGACCTTTTCCAGACCGACATCCGAAAGGTGATCGGGATGCTCCGGGAGCCCAGCGGCAAAAATTTCGCTATCGATCCCGATGTGACCGGCTCCGTCACCCTAACCATCGAAGAGCCGGTTCCCTGGACCGAGGTGCTCGATCTGGTTCTCAAGATGAACGGATTGGAAAAGGAGTTTTTCGGACCCGACACTATTCGTATCTATCGGCGTTAAACGATACATTTTTGTATTACTATTTTGGATAACATGACAATATCGAAATAAAAAATCCCCTCCACACAAAAATGTATGCACCCCTGTGTTCTATTCTATTCCTTTTATATCATACAGTTATCAGCTTTCCCGCCACAACTCCCCTTTTTGGCATGTTCTTTGCTGTTTAAGCTATCAGGAAACAAAGAAATGCGTTTTTGAGATCTGTAATTTTAATCTTCAATCATAAAGGAGGGTAACAATGCGGTGGATCATTTGGACAGCAATTCTCATGCTGGCAGGTATCACAGATGTTATGGCGGAACCGCCCACAGTCGAATCGAACCTTACGGCCATCGAGCTGGTGCAGACCCATGCAAACTTTCTCTGGACCCTGATCGCGGCCGCTCTCGTCTTCTTCATGCAGGCCGGATTCGCGATGGTGGAGGCCGGTTTTACCCGGTCCAAGAATGCCATCAATATCATGATGAAGAACCTGATGGATTTTTCAATGGGCTCTATCGCGTTCTGGGCCATCGGCTTCGGTCTGATGTTCGGCGCATCCGGAACCGGATGGTTCGGGACGAGCGGATTCTTTTTGAGCGATTTCAGCCCTGAGGGCGATCCCTGGGTGCTGGCCTTCTGGATGTTTCAGGTGGTCTTTGCCGCAACTGCCGCAACCATTGTATCGGGCGCTATGGCGGAGCGGACCAAGTTTGTCGGGTATCTGATGTACAGCATGATCCTCAGCGGCCTCATCTATCCCATCTTCGGGAGTTGGGCCTGGGGCGGGCTTTTCAACGGAAGCGGCTGGCTGGAAGGGCTCGGCTTCATCGACTTTGCCGGCTCCACCGTGGTCCACTCCGTGGGCGGCTGGGCCGCACTGGCAGGCGCGATCGTCTTAGGCCCCCGCCTCGGGAAATACGGCAGGGACGGCTCTATCCGGCCGATTCTGGGCCACAACATGCCACTGGCAGCGCTCGGCGTCTTCATCCTCTGGCTCGGATGGTTCGGCTTCAATCCCGGCTCCACTACCACTGCCGATAAATCGATTGCGATGATCTTCGTCAACACCAACCTCGCTGCCGCGGCAGGTTGCATCCTGGCCATGGCAACCTCCTGGGCCAAGTTCGGCAAGCCGGAAGTCGGGATGAGTCTGAACGGCGCGCTTGCGGGCCTGGTCGCCATCACCGCTGGATGTGCAAACGTCTCCCCCAACAGCGCCATCATAATCGGGGCATTCGCGGGCGTCATCGTGGTCATGGCTGTCCTCTTCTTCGACCGGATCAAAATCGATGATCCCGTCGGCGCAATTTCGGTGCATGGCGTCTGCGGGGCATGGGGAACTCTGGCTGCCGGGATCTTCAACATGGGCGGCACTTCCCTTGAAATCATCGGGGTACAGGCTCTGGGGATCGCGGCCTGCTTTGTCTGGACATTTACCACCGCATTTATCATGTTCAAGGGTATTGCAGCCACCGTCGGACTCCGGGTCTCCCCCGAGGAGGAGCTGGAGGGGCTCGACTTCTCCGAACACGGGGGCAAAGCCTATCCCGATTTCGAGATCCTCTCTCACGGCGGGATCGGCTTCTCCGGGGGGACGGGATCATCGGATGCGAAAAAGAGCGGTGTATCCAGCCTCGTGCCCAGCGAGGAGATCCGCTGATCCGGATTTCATAAGTGTCTCCTCCTGTGCTGCCGTTTAATGGCTGCGCGGGAACCGGGAATCGCCTCCCTGATTTTGGCCGAGATCAGCGGAAGCGGTTCCCATTTTTTTTGGCTTTGCAAAAATCGGTGTTTGATTTATGATAGATTGACAACCGCTGTAACAGATCAAAAAAACGCTTTACCATTTGACAGAAAGACCGTTTTTAAGCTATGTGAATATTGAAAAATTATAAATTCGAGTACCTCATAAAGGTGCAAAGAGATGGAAGAAGGTTTTCAATACGCACAAGGTAAAATCGTTTCGATCCTCAAAACCATCGAGGAGCTGAACCACCTCAAAGATGTGGACACCATCCTTGACAAGATCCTGTACGAGGCCCGGATGCTGGCAAGGGCCGATGCGGGCTCCATCTTTCTCGTCGAAGAAGAGAAGATGCTCCGGTTCAGCTATGTCCAGAACGACACGCTGTTCAAGGAGGACGAGACCAATATCGCGCTCTACACCAGCCGTCAGGAGCCGATCAGCTCACACTCGATCGTCGGATATGCGGCTCTCACCGGAGAGACCCTGATCATCGACGATGCCTATCATCTCTCCAATACCAAACCCTACAGCTTCAATCCTGCCTACGATCAGAAGTCGGGCTATAAAACGGTCTCCATGTTCACCATTCCTCTGGGAGCATTTCCGGACCGGCTGGTCGGGGTGATGCAGCTCATAAATGCCCGGGATGAAAACGGCAGGATCGCCGACTTTTCCGAGGAGGCCGAGGTCTATATGCCGCTCTTTGCCAACCATGCCTCGATGGCCATCGAACGGGGCTTCATGAACCGGGAGCTGATCCTGCGGATGATGAAGATGGCCGAACTCCGGGACCCCCATGAGACGGGCGCACATGTCCAGCGGGTCGGCGCCTACTGTGCGGAGATCTACCAGCGGTGGGCCCTGAACCGCGGGGTGGATCGGAAGAAGATCAAACAGACCCGGGACCTGCTCCGCCTCGCGTCGATGCTCCATGATGTGGGCAAGGTCGGGATCTCCGATACGATTTTGAAAAAGCCGGCCCGGCTGACCAAAGAGGAGCACGATATCATCAAGTGGCACACGATCTTCGGAGCCCGGCTCTTTCACAACAAGACCTCTCCTCTCGATGAGATGAGTTTTGAGATTGCGCTCAACCATCATGAAAAATGGGCCGGCGGCGGATATCCCGGAAAGATCAATGATCCCTACGACCCTGCAGCAAAGCTCTCGATGGATTTTTCCAAACAGGGAAACGAGATCCCGGTAACGGCCCGGGTCACGGCCCTCGCGGATGTCTTTGACGCACTCTCCTCCAAACGCTCCTACAAAGATCCCTGGACCGATGACAAGATCTTCGATGTGATCGAGTCGGAGTCGGGAAAGCATTTCGACCCGGAGCTTGTAGAGGCATTCTTCCAGATCTTCGATATCATCAATGCCATCCGGGAGAAGTACCGGGAAGAGGCGTAACCTCTTTTCCTTTTTCCTGGGGCCCTTCGATTCTTTCGTGACAAAAATCATCTTTTCTGATATGGATTCGGCTTTTTGACCATCCATTCTGTGAGGTATTGCCATGATCCGAATCAATGATCATTATCTGAAACTACAGTCATCCTATCTGTTTGCAGACATCGCCAAAAGGGTTTCGGCCTTTACCGAATCCCATCCGGACCAAAAGATCATCAAACTCGGGATCGGCGATGTGACCCGGCCACTGCCGCCGGCCTGCATCGAAGCCTTTCATCGTGCGGTGGACGAGATGGCTCAGGAGAGCACGTTCCGGGGATACGGGCCGGAACAGGGGTATTCATTCCTGCGGGAGAAGATCGCGGAGGCGGATTTCCGAAGCAGAGGCGCGGAGATCTCCCCGGACGAAATCTTCATCAGCGACGGGGCAAAATGCGACACCGGCAACATCCAGGAGATATTTGCGACCGACATCCGGGTCGCGGTTCCGGACCCGGTCTATCCGGTCTATGTGGATACCAATGTTATGGCCGGCCGCACCGGACGGTTTGAAGATGGCCGATACCAGGGGCTGGTCTATCTCAAAAGCGTAAAGGAGAACGGGTTCATTCCCGACTTTCCAAAGGAGCCGGTCGATCTCATCTATCTCTGCTTTCCCAACAACCCCACAGGCGCGACCATATCCAAGGCCGATCTTTCAAAGTGGGTCGATTACGCAAAGGAGAACCGGGCGATCCTTCTTTTTGATGCGGCCTATGAATCCTTTATCCGGGATGATTCCCTTCCGAGATCGATCTACGAGATCCCCGGGGCTGAATCGGTGGCCATCGAATTCCGAAGCTTTTCCAAGACCGCAGGCTTTACCGGCATCCGCTGCGCCTACACCGTCGTGCCCAAGGCATGTATGGCCTATGACGCAAACGGGGAGAAACGGTCTGTCCATGCCCTCTGGAACCGGCGCCATGCTACCAAGTTCAACGGGGTCTCCTATCCGGTGCAGCGTTCGGCCGAGGCCGCCTACAGCTCCGAAGGAAAGGCGCAAATCCGGGAGCTGACGGATGGTTATTTGAAAAACGCGGCTCTGATTCGGCAGGAGATGGCGGCTTTGGACTTCGACTGTGTCGGCGGGGAGAACTCCCCCTATATCTGGATCGACGGCAAAAGAGATGCATGGGAATTCTTTGACCTGCTGCTCGATGAGACCGGCGTGGTCTGCACCCCGGGAACCGGGTTCGGAAAGTGCGGCGAGGGGTATATCCGCCTCAGCGCATTTAACAGTTACGAAAATGTCAGTGAAGCCATGCACCGCATCAAAGCGGCGCTGGCCTGAAATAAGGAGCCACAAGAGATGCCCATGTCCCAGGGGTTTGAAAGCAGATTATACCCGATCCTGAATGAGGTTGCCGACCATTTCGGTACGCCCTTTCACATCTATGACGAAACCGGGGTCCGGGAGACCGGAGAGGGGCTCATCTCGGCCTTTTCCGGTGTGAAAGAATTCAAAGAATTCTATGCGGTCAAGGCTCTGCCCAATCCTGCGGTGCTCTCCATCATGCAGGATATGGGCTTCGGCTTTGACTGCAGCTCCATCGCGGAACTGGTTCTCTGCCGGAAGATCGGCGCGGCCGGGGATGCGCTGATGTTCACCTCCAACAACACCAGTTTCGAGGAGTTTCAGTCTGCGGCCGCAGAGGGCGGCAGCATCTTGAACCTCGATGATATCTCGCTGATTCCCAAGGTTCCCCAGATGCCCGAACTGATCTGCTTCCGGTACAATCCGGGCCCCCGGCGCACCGGAAACGAGATCATCGGAGACCCGGTGGCCTCCAAATACGGGGTGAGCCATGACCAGATCATCGATGCCTACCGGACTGCAAAGGCGCGGGGTGCAAAGCGGTTCGGGCTGCATACGATGCTTGCGTCCAACGAGCGGAACTGCGAATATATGGTGCAGACGGCCGAGATGCTGCTGGAACTGGCCGAAGAGATCTCAGATGCGCTGGGGATCACCTTCGAGTTCCTTAACATAGGCGGGGGGCTCGGGATTCCCTACAATCCCGATGATGAGCCGCTCGATCTTCCGGTAATGGGAGGGAAGATCGCAGAAGCCTTTGAAGCCTTTGAAGCCCGAAACGGCTATATGCCGGCCCTCTACCTGGAGAGCGGCCGCTACATGACCGGCCCCCACGGGGTTCTGGCGGCAAGGGCCATCAACCGGAAGGAGATCTACCGGACATATGTGGGGGTGGATGCCTGCATGTCCGCGCTCATGCGGCCCGGGATGTATGGGGCATATCACCAGATCACGGTTCCTGCAAAAGCGGATTCCGAAAAGGCCGAGATTGTAGACGTTGTCGGCTCCTTGTGTGAGAACAACGACAAATTTGCCATCCAGAGAGCGCTTCCGCCGATTTCCGATGGGGATCTGGTGCTGATCCACGATACCGGGGCCCATGGCCATTCCATGGGGTTCAACTATAACGGCAAACTCCGGCCAAAGGAGCTGCTGCTGAAAACGGACGGAACCGTTGAACTGATCCGGCGGGAGGAGACCCTGGAGGATCACTTCGCGACCCTGGAATTTTCGCGGGACAGCATCGAGCCGGCCGCAGAGGGGAAGCCATGACCGGTGTCGGAGATCTCGTGCTCATCCACTACGAGGAGAAACCCGTCTCATTTGCCCGGGTCGAGAATATTTCTCCGGATGTGAAGAAGGACTGGTACCATGTGGAACTGCTCCTTCTCCAGATCCCGATGCAGACCGTCACCTGGATTCTGCGGGATGCCTATATCAATGGCGTAGAGTACACTATGGGCGGAAATCGGATGCGGCTGGAAAAGGTGGCTCCGCCCAAACCCGCGGAAGGGTCGGAAGCCGAAAAAGGCCATCTCTTTGAAAAGAAGGGCGGACAGGCCGGGAGGAAAGACGCGGAAAAGGATGCAACCGGTCCAAAAAAGCCGGGAAAGGTGATCTCCATTTTCCAGCAGAAGAAGGAATAGATGCGGATCGGTTCACTGGCCCTTACCGATAATACGGTGCTTGCACCGCTGGCCGGAATTACCAATCTTCCCTTCCGGCTCATCGTGAAGGAGAACGGCTGCGGCCTGGTCTGCTCCGAGATGATCAGCGCAAATGGTCTCATCTACGGTTCCAGGAGAACCTTCATCATGCTCGATACGGCTGAGGCCGAAAAGCCGCTGTCGGTGCAGCTTTTCGGGGTCGATCCCGCCATTATGGCCCAAGCGGCCCGGGCTGTTGAATCGGCCGGGGCCGATATCTTGGACATCAACTTCGGCTGCTCGGTCAGAAAAGTGGTGAAGACCGGCGCGGGGGTCGCTCTGATGAAAAATCCCGAGGGAACTGAGAAGCTCTTGAAGGCCCTGAGGGACGCGGTGAAGATCCCGCTGACCATCAAGATCCGCAGCGGCTGGGATCCGTCGGGTGACCAGGCGGTCGCCATCGGCCGAATCGCGCAGGATTGCGGCGTTGATGCGGTCGCGGTTCATCCGAGAACCGCATCCCAGGGGTTTCGGGGGAGTGCTGACTGGTCAGTGATCGGCCGGGTGAAGCGGGCATTGTCGATTCCGGTGATCGGCAACGGCGACATCACGGTTCCCGAAGATGCCCTTCGGATGATCGAAGAGACCGGCTGCGACGGGGTGATGGTCGGAAGGGCCGCGATCAGCAACCCATGGATACTGGCACAGATCCGAGCGCTGCTTGAGGGAAGACCGGTTCCACAGATCACAAATGAGGATCGTTTCGATGTGATTCTCCGGTATCTTGAGGCATCGGTGCGCTACATCGGCGAGATCCACGCCTGCCGGATGATGCGCAGCCGCCTCGGATGGTTCGTCAAAGGGATGCCGGACAGCAGCCGGTTCCGGGATTCCATCACCCGGATCGGCTCCGAGGCCGAGGCCAAAGAGAAGATCTTCGACTATCGGGAGACCGTGCGCTCCGCAGCATCATAGACCGCAGAGGCCCGGGTTGTGATGCCGCCTCGAGCCGTGAACTCGGCGATAACCTCCATCCGCTTCGGCGCCAGTACCGCCACCAGATCATCCAATATCCGATTGACCAGATGCTCGTAGAAGATCCCCACGTTCCGGTACTGGAGAAGATAGTATTTGAGGGATTTCATCTCTATGATCGTATCCTTCGGCGTATAATGGATGGTGATGGAACCGAAGTCGGGCAGGCCCGTCATGGGACAGACCGAGGTGAATTCCGGCTGCTGGATGGTGATATCGATCTCCCGCCGACCCTGATAGCCATAGGGAATGGGGTCGAGCAGATCGGCCGAAACGGTTTCGGGCCTCTCGATGGGATTGGGGGATTGATAGGTCTTGTTTTCGATCATGAAAAGCCTTTCTTTGATAATCCTCGTTTTTCTTGACACCTAAAAGACTCTCCACTATTATAATAATTTAGCCGGGAAAACAATCCTCAACCGTTTTTTGGGATTCGGAAAAACCGCAAAAAAAGAGGTCCAAGACACCCCAATGAAGGCCGCCGAACTCGCCATAAGCCCATTTGCCGCCACCGGAAAATTCTCCCTTTTTCTTATAGGAGAGATCGGAAGGATCGCTATCTTCTTCTTTCACGGGCTTTTCACCATCTTCACCTATCCCTTTCGGATCAGCAACCTGATGGATCAGATCTATTTCATCGGGTTGAAATCGATCTTCGTCATCGCCCTGACCGGTGCCTTCACCGGGATGGTTCTGGGGCTGCAGGGGTATTACACCCTGGTCAAGTTCGGCTCCGAAGGGATGCTGGGGCCGGCCGTGGGGCTGACCCTGATCCGGGAGCTGGGGCCTGTGCTGGCCGCGATAATGATCACCGCAAGGGCCGGATCGGCCATGGCCGCGGAACTGGGCATCATGCGGATCTCCGAGCAGATCGACGCGCTGGCCACCATGAACATCAATCCGATCAAGTATCTCTTCTCCCCCCGTCTTGCGGCATCCCTGATCAGCTTTCCGCTCCTGACCTCCATCTTCGACGTTGTCGGGATCTTCGGCGGATTCCTCACCGGATCGATGCTGCTCGGGATCAACTCCGGGATCTACTTCTCCCACATGGAGGCGGCCATTGTCATGGATGACATCACCGGCGGATATGTGAAATCGATCGTCTTCGGAGCGCTGGTGGCCACCATCTGCTGTTTTCAGGGATACTACACCCACACCCGGAAAGAGGGTTTCGGGGCCAAAGGCGTGGGCAAGGCAACCACTTCGGCTGTGGTCTTCTCGTCGGTCCTGATCCTGATCTCCGACTATATCATCACCTCCTTTCTACTGTAGGCGACAATGAGCCAGAACCTGATCGAACTCCAGGATGTCGTTAAATCTTTCGAGGACAATAGGGTCCTGAACGGGATAAATCTTTCCATTAAAAAGGGAGAGACCACCTCGATCATCGGCAAGAGCGGCGGCGGCAAGAGCGTTCTGCTCAAGCATATCATCGGGCTGCTGCAGCACGATTCCGGAAATATCCTCTTCGAAGGCAGACCCCTTTCAAAGATGAAAAAGGCCGAAAGAGGGGAACTCAAAGATCGGTTCAGCTATATGTTCCAGGGCTCGGCACTCTTCGACTCCATGACGGTCTTTGAAAACATCGCGCTTCCCCTGAAGGAGAAGCGGTCCAAAGTGAAAAAGAGGGTGATCCGGGAAAAGGTGAGGGATCAACTGGAGCAGCTCGACCTCGGGAGCATCGGGAAGCAGTACCCCTCCCAGCTCTCCGGGGGTATGAAAAAAAGGGTGGCGCTGGCCCGGGCACTGGTGACGGACCCGGAGATCGTCCTCTTTGACGAGCCGACTACGGGCCTCGATCCGATCCGGAAGAACGCTGTCCACAGCATGATCTCCGACTATCAGAAGAAGTACGGCTTCACGGCCGTGGTGGTCAGCCACGAGATCCCGGACATCTTCTATATCTCGCACCGGATCGCGATGCTCTACGAGGGGAGAATCATCTTTCAGGGGACTCCGGAGGAGATATATGCCGCGGACAATCGGGAGGTCCAGGCCTTTATCCGGGGAATGGAGAGCCGCCATGACGAGCTGACCGGTCTGGCCCCCCGCTCCCAGGGGCAGCGGCGGTATCAGGAGGAGATGGCCCGGCTCCGGCAGGAGGATGCCTTCTGCGTGGTGATGCTGGCCATCGAAAGCCCGGATCAGACGGACCGGGAGATCAAATACTGGGCCGATCAGAACGCGATGCAAAACTTTGCGGCCCGGATGAAGAAGCACCTGCGGGTGACGGATATCTGTTCCAGATACGGGCTCAACAAGATCATGCTGATGCTGCCCAACACCAACTTCGAACAGGCCCACCACATCTGTGAAAAGCTTGCAGAGGATATGCGGTGCAGCAATGACGGGGAGAATCCATTTGCATCGAATTCCCCCTGTTTTACGGTCACTGCCGGGATCTCCGAGGCCAATGCCGAGCGATCCCTGGAGCAGGTGATCATGGATGCGGAGAACAGCCGCGATACATTTTACGAATTTCAGATGCGCTAATTTTGAGATATTGGAATGGGAGGAAGGATGAAAAAGGCATCCGTTGAAATCGGTGTGGGAATCTTCGTTCTGATCGGGCTGGTCTGCCTGGGGTATCTCACCATCAAGCTGGGCCGGATGGAACTGATCGGCGAGGGCTATTACGAGGTATCGGCCCGCTTCACCTCGGTGGCGGGTCTGACAAAAGGGGCACAGGTGGATATTGCCGGGGTCCAGGTGGGAAAGGTTTCTCAAATCACCCTCGATCCGGATATCAAGGTGGCCAAAATCTTCATGAAGATCAAAGAGGAAATCAGACTGGCCGAGGATGTCATAGCGTCCGTCAAAACATCGGGTCTGATCGGCGACAAGTATATCAGCCTCGCCCCGGGAGGCTCGGAGGAGACCATTCAACCCGGCGGAACCATTATCGAAACCGAGTCTGCAGTCGATATCGAATCCCTGGTCAGCAAGTACGTCTTTGGCGGGGTGGAATAGATTTTTCGATGCAGGTGAATCAGGAAAAGGAGACCATATGATGAGAAGTAAATTTTTTATAATCATTCTGATGATACTGGGGCTTGCCCTTCCGTCGTCAGCTCAGGACAACAGCTTGGAAAACGCGGAAAGACCCGACACCAAAGCCGAACCGATGAAGGCCGTTCAGGTCCCGATCGACAAAGTGATCGAAATCCTCAAAGATCCCAGATACAAAGAAGAGGAGAAGCTCGACGAGCAGCGGGATGAGCTGATGGGTGTCATCAAGGATATCTTCGATTTTGAAAAGATCAGCCAGCTCTCCCTGGGACGCTTCCGAAAGAAGTTGAACGATGAGCAGATGACAAGATTTATCGATCACTTTACCGAGCTTCTGGTGGATACCTATTTGAACCAGGTACAAAAGGAGTTCCAGAACGAAGAGGTGGAGTATGTGGAGCAGACTTACCATCCCAGCGACAATGAGCGGGCTCAGGTAAAGACGCTGGTGGTCCGGAAGAATACGAAGATCCCGGTCGATTACAGCCTCTACATCAAGGATGGCCGCTGGCGGGTCTATGACATCCGGGTGGAGGGGGTTAGCCTGATCAAGAACTACAGAACCCAGTTCGAAAAGATCCTGTTGAATCAATCTCCGGATGTATTGATCGAAAAGCTGGAGAAGAAGAACATCGATACGGACATGGAAGCCAGGAAATAGGTTGCATCCGATGCAGATATCAGAGGATCGAAACAACAGATGGATTCTTCTGCTGCCGATTTTTCTGCTGGCGGGAAGCCTGATTCTGGGGCTTCCCGCAGCGGGTCTTTCACAGGAGAAGGGTGCAGAGAACGTCGCGGAATCCGCAGAGGGCGGTGATGAAGGATTCGAAGACTTTCTCGAAGACGATTTCGGCGGGGAGGCCTCGGCCGGGGAGAGAGTGGACACGGTGGACCCTCTTTATTACTGGAACTACGCCATGTACCAGGTCAATGACAAGCTCTATTTCTGGGCTCTGAAGCCGGTGGCCAAAGGATATAAAAAAGTGGTCCCCGACATTGTCAGAACCGGGTTTAAAAATTTCTTCCACAATTTGACAACCCCGGTGCGTGCCGCGAACTGTCTGCTGCAGGGAAAGGGCGAACGGCTCGGCAATGAGGTCGCTCGTTTCATGTACAATACCACGGTGGGAGTGCTGGGGTTCGGCAATCCGGCCCAAAACGACCCCCGCCTGCAGATCGAGGATGACGAAGATTTCGGCCAGACCCTTGCGGTTTACGGGATCGGGGACGGCGTCTATATCGTCTGGCCCTTATTCGGCCCCTCAACCCTCCGGGACAGCGTCGGGATGCTGGGGGACCGCTCCCTCAATCCCCTCTCCTACGTCGATCCCGGAGAGCTGTCGGCCGGCATCAGTGCATTCCGCCAGATCAACGGAACATCCTTCCGGATCGGGGACTACGAGGCCCTGAAGGATGCGGCCATCGTTCCCTACGAGGCCATCCGGGATGCCTATCTGCAGAACCGGAAGAAAAGGATCGCAGAATAGATGAGCGGTTTTTCCTTCTGTTCCCGGTCTTGAAACAGAACCGAAGACCTTTCGGTTGTGTATATATATTATGTTGAATCGGTAGTAAAATGGAGGAAAATATGAAAACTTCAAAAACCTTGATCATCATTGTCAGCATCCTTTTTCTATCGGCCGCTACGGCATCGGCAAAACTCTATTTTCCTCTGGTTGTCAGTGGGGGGGATTGGGATACGGAACTCTGTATCATCAATGTCGGCGGAGAAGATCTTTCCGGAACCTTTAAAGCCTATAATAGTCAAGGAGTTGCATTAACTGCAGAGCAATCGATCACGCTGCCCTCCTTTGGCCGGAAGGAGGTTAAAGTAAGCCAAAGCTTTCCTGAACCAAGTTCTATCGGATATCTGATCTTTGAAATTGAGAAAGGAGAGGCATCCGGATACGCCAAGATTTATACCGATGCAGGATATCGGATAGCGTTTCCCGCGGTGTCGGAGATCAATAAAGGAGATATTTATATCCCCCTTGTGATTTCTGACGCAAATTGGCTGAATGGCTTCTGCGTACTCAATTCCACCCAAAATGCCAAAGATATCAGCGTAAGATTCAATACCGGAGATGTGAAAACTTTAACGATTGCTGCAAAGGAACAAAGGATATTCACCATCGAAGATCTCTTTGAAAATGAACCTCCTTCCGGTATCGTATCCGGAGTTATCGAAAATGCCGCGGGACTCATCGCACTTGAGATTTTCTTCACCAAAGCCAGCAGCGGTTTACACTACCTGACTGGAATACCATTGAATGACAAAGTCAAGACACGAATGTATTATCCGCATATCGCTTCTGACGCGCAGTGGCTGTCTGGAGTTGTGCTTTATAATCCGCTTGATTCCAAAACAGAATTCAAGGTAATTCCTTACTCCGCGGCTGGTGCTGCGCTCTCCTCTCCCCAGACATTTTCCTTGAGTCCGAAGAGCCAGTACATTGGAATGGCTGACCAGCTTTCTCTTCCTGAAGATACTGCATGGTTCGGTATCGAGTCCGACAATGGCATTACAGGATTTGAATTTTTCGGCACCAGAGACGGCAATCAACTGGCTAGTTATTCTGGCATCAATAGCGGACACAGGGAAGGTGTGGTTGCAAAAATTGAAAAGAATGGATGGAACGATGTTGTGTTCCTCAATGTAGAAGATGCTGCAGCAAATGTTCTGCTGACCCTGTATGACGACAATGGATACATGGTAGGCACAGCAACCATTAAACTTGGCCCACATGAGAAAAATGCTTTTTTCTTTGAAGGGAATATCACCGATGCAACCTATGTCGCCTATGCTTCAGATCGAGAATTGGCCGTATTGCAATTTAATGGCTCTTCAGATGGATCGATGCTGGATGCGCTGCCGGGGCTCGGGATCACCGAGGGGCTGGAGGAGAACGTCACAGAGGCAATGGATATGGTCTTTGAAGCATCTTCTTTTCTGACGGAGGCTCCGGAGGAGTTGTCGACGATTCTGACATCCGGGATGTCGGGAGGGGGCGGCACCTGTCCCGCCGTAACCGCGCCGGAGATCGACAGCATTGAAAATCTTCCCTCAAGCATGAATTTCACAGTTGATTATGGAGCCGGATGTGATGTGCAGAGCGGGAACTCAGTGGCCGGCAGCGCTGTATTGGATATTCAAAATCTCGATCTGAATTCAGGCAACGCCCAGTTCACTTTGACTTTTGACAATATGAGCATGGATGGAACTGCAGTGGCCGATGGCATGATCTCCGGCAGCCTCGACAGTGATATCGCTGAAGATGGAACCCTGAACTCTCTCGATCTGATCCTTTCCTTTGATGACCTCCTGCTGAGGGGAGATACGATCGACGGAGATATCACCCTTTCGGCCGGCAATCTGGTTCTGGACCTGGAAAATCCATCGGCTGAGATGACTCTCACCTTCAATGGTTTCAGTGCAGGCAAGTATACCGTGGAGAGCGGAACCATCACATATGGCCAGAGCGGCGTCGGTCAGTATCAGGTGGTTGCGGATCTGGAGACGAACGAAGGGCCTGTGGATGCCACATTCCTCTTTGCCGAGAGCGGGGAAGAGGTGCTGACGGTCAATACGGTCGGAGAGGGAACCATTGCCGGATATAATGTCCAACTGACGGACGTCACGCTGGATCCCCAAGTCTGTCAATCCTATCCGAGCAGCGGAACCGCGACGATCAACGGTGTTGGAAAGACCGGAACGATCACCTTCACCGGCGCGTGTGACGGAACCTATTCTTACGCGGAAACGAACTGACATTCATTGACATTTTGAAACCATAGGCGCCGGAGAAGGAGGGATTTCTCCGGCGCTTTCATCTCGATCGGGTCCGGTTTTCCGGCGTAGGATCGAAAATAGAGACGATGAATCATAGATCTATCCTCCCATTTTTTCTCCTGATAGCAATGCTTCTCCCCTCATTGGCAATGGCCGGAAGGGCTGGACTTCGGGAGCCCAGAGAAGCCTTCTCCCCCTTGGCGCCCCTGAACCGGGACATCCGCGCCCTCAGAAGCGCTTCCCCTTCGGCAGATCCGGACGCAAATGTCCATCTCACGGCTGGCGGCAACTTCCGCATTCTCTGGGGAGATGAATATCCTCGGGGCGATTCGGACTGGAAGGATACGGACGGAGACGGTCTTCCCGAATGGATCGAGATCATCGCGGAAGCCTTTGAGACCGCGCTTTCCATACAGCAGAAGAACGGCTTCTCCCTCCCCTACGGCATGGACCGCTATTCCCTGGATGTCTATGTGGGAAATACCGGTATGAGCCTCTATGACTGGGAGGAGGAGCGGTGGAAGTCGGTTGAGATCCAGTCCAACTACTACGCCTACACCGAGATCGACAAGACCCATGAGACCGCCTACTTTGTCTTCAACAGCGATCTCTCCTCCCTTGCCGCGGATGAAAAGGCACTGATCGAGGCCACCGCGGCCCATGAACTCTTCCATGCGGTGCAGCGGAACGATTTTCCCTGGGACGACGAGACCTGGGTGGACAATCGACGGTGGGGGGAGGAGGCCTGGTGGTTCGAGGCCACCGCGACCTGGATCGAAGAGGTCTGCCAGCCCCAGGTGAACGACTATGTCTATTATGTGCAGGATCTCCTCTCCCGACCCTATGAGCCCCTGACCTGGACCAACGGATATCGGGAGTACGGCCTTGCCATTCTGGCAGGACATCTCTGGCAGAACCACGGGGGGCCTCAGCTCTGGCGGCGGATTTTCAAGACGGCCCTCGATCTCGGGGTGGAGGGGGCCATTCAAAACGCACTCGCGGAAACGGGCCAGCCCTCCTTTGAAAACATCATGGCCGGGTTCTGGACACTGGCCGCACATCCGGACGACCTCTGGGAGGACGGCCACCTCTTCTATGGGGAGAATACCCCCCGTCTTGCGGCATCGGTTTCGGCTCTGCCCGAATCGCTCCTCTCCGGAAACGCGGGGATCACCAATCCGGGGCGCTACGGCGCGATCCTCTACCGGGTCACGGATACCCCCTCTGCCATCAGCGTCCGGTTGATCGAAAATGAGACGGCCGCGAAATGGCGGGCCGGCTTCTCCCAGGACGGAGATACTCTCTGGCGGGCCGAGCCGCTCGCGGAAAACCTTCCCGCGTCCTTTGCCCCGGCCGGAGAGGATTTCATCTACATTGCGGTGGTAAACACCTCTGATGGGGCCGGTGAGAAGAGGTTGGATGCGGAGGCTATGAGAAGCGCATTGGCTCCGGATACTTCCGCGAAGACCGGCAATCGCAGCAGCAGCAGTGGCGGAGGCGGCGGAGGCGGCTGCTTCATCAAAAGCCTTCTCCCGCTCCACTGAATTACCATTCATTCCGAAGCTCTCCCTTCACAACCCCCTTTTTCCGGCCTGATACCATTTTAATATAAAGATTATCCACTTTTTTTCGATTTTTCCTTGACACCGATTCCCCCTCTCTGATAATGAATGAATATTCATTCATATGGTAAACCCTTTTATGAGCAGGAGGCAAGAATGGTCAGAAAAATCAGAAAAGCGGCAGTGATCGGATCCGGCGTAATGGGCGGCGGCATCGCGGCCCTGCTGGCAAGCGCGGGCGTCAGGACAGTGCTGCTCGATATCGTTCCCTTTGATCTGAAAGACGAGGAGAAAAAGGACCCCGGGGCCCGGAACCGGATCGTGAAGGCGGGCTATGATGCGATGCTCAAGTCCAACCCCTCTCTTCTCATGCAGAAGAAGGATGCGGACCGAATCGAAATCGGCAATCTCGAAGACGACTTCGACACCCTTAAAGAGTGCGACTGGATCGTGGAAGTGGTGGTGGAGAACCTGAAGATCAAGCAGGATCTTTTGAAGCGGATCGAGCCGGTCCGGCACGAGAACGCGGTCGTCTCCACCAACACCTCCGGGATTCCGCTGAAGGCGATGTCCGAGGGATTGAGCGACGGCTTCCGGCAGCACTTTCTGGGAACCCATTTCTTCAACCCGGTGCGCTACATGAAGCTTTTAGAGATCATCCCGGGCCAGGAGACCCTCCCCGAGGTGCTGGAATTCATGGCCGACTTCGGCGAGCGGATTCTGGGCAAGGGAATTGTCTGGGCCAAGGACACCCCCAACTTCGTGGGCAACCGGATCGGTATCCAGGGAATCGTCAAGGCAATGCAGGTGATGCTGGAGGAGGGGCTGACCATCCCCGAGGTGGATGCGCTCTTCGGCCCGCCGCTGGGCCGGCCCAAGACCGCGATGTTCAAGACCTCGGATCTGGTGGGTCTGGACACCATGTACCATGTGGCCAAGAACACCTACGACATGGTTCCGGACGACGAGCAGCGGGAGAGCTTTGTGGTCCCCGAGTTCGTAAAGAGCATGATCGACA
>JAABSZ010000092.1:0-14989 GCA_011390135.1 Desulfobacteraceae bacterium
GGCGCCGGGAAAGGCCCGCCTCATCGGTGTAGATGTCGATGATATCCTTGTAGGTGAGGACATCGGGCCCTCCGATATCAAAGGTCTTTCCGCGCGTCTTTTCCGATTCCAATGCGCCGATCAGATACCCGATGATATTGGAGATCGAGATGGGCTGACACCGCGTATGCACCCATTTGGGGGTGATCATCACCGGCAGCCGCTCGGTCAGGTATCGGAGCATCTCAAAGGATGCGCTTCCGGAGCCTAGTATCATGGCCGCGCGCAGCGATGTGGCCGGAACCGGGCCCGACGCGAGAATCTCCTCCACCTCGTGGCGGGACTTTAGATGCGGAGTCAATGCCTCGTTGTCCCTCTCCCCCAGTCCGCTCAGGTAGATGATCTGCTCGAGGGAGGAATCCTTTGCGGCCTCGACCATGTTCTGCGCGGATCGCCGGTCCGCCTGGGCATATTTGCCCTTCTGCGCGTTCATGGAATGAACGAGATAATAGGCAGCACCGCATCCCGCAACGGCCCGTTTCACCGATTCGAAATCGAGGAGATCGGACTCGACAAGTTCCACAAAGGGATGAAATGCCCAGGGCCTGCAGGAGAGTTTGTCCAGGGATCGGCCCGCGGCCCGGACTTTGTATCCCCTCTCCAGCAGGCGGGGGATCAGACGCCCACCAACATAGCCGGTTGCGCCGGTAACTAGAATTGGATCTGTCAATTGCATTGGGAACGCTCCATTTTGCTGCCGAGATAATAGAGGAAAAGAGGAAAGAAGAAGAAGAGAAATACCACGAGTCCAATGAGAATCATGATCTTCCGGATCTCCTCCCGGCTCTTCTGAAGGGATGCCGGATCTCTTCGGGAGGGCTGCAGATACGCCTGATCCGGCGATTCCGGGTTGTAGAGAACAGAGACCGCGGCGCCCGGCCGATAGGGCTCCAGGAGCTGCCGAATCCGATCCGAATCCGATGAAGAGGAGAGATCCGGGGCGTATTCGGTTCCGGTATAGGTTCTGCCGTTGACTTCATATTGATACGTCAGATCCGGAACAAAACGGCTGTCCTCCTGTCCAGTTACCCCGCTTTGGATGATCTCTCCCGGGGCCGCGGGCCACGCGGCGATCCGTTCGATCCGCCTGAAATCCTTCAGAATCAAGCTGTTGATGATGACCAGAAGGGGAACGAGCAGCAGCAGGGTGATCAGCAGCATCGCGGCCGACATCCAGAGTACCATCTTCCGGGTTTTGGCCCGCACCTCTTCGGCATGGACCGCCTCCCCCCAGAGCAGCCGCTCCCCGCGGATCGCGGCCAGGCGGGGCTTTCCCTCCGCAGGTCCCATAATGACCTCCACATCGTCCATGCTCTTGCGGGGGAGATGATTGCGGGGAACCCGAAGATATAAAAAGATGGGCCGCAGCTTCTTTTCGGTGCTGCCGGGGCGCGGGCAGAGTTCCACACAGTTGAACATGGCCAACTGCAGCTTCTTCACCCGCATGCAAAGGGTTCTGGGTTTTCCGGTTTTCAGAACCTCGGAAACCGCAACCATCTCCTTTAACCGCCGTTTGATCAGCAGATGGAACGGAATCAGGATGAGAATGAACAGGATGATCGTGACGGCAAGGAAGGCCGGCATGAAATTGCCGGCTCCGGGGCCGGGCATCTCCCGCCGGTGGAAAAAGATAAAGGGGATCACCACCAAAATCGGGGCCCCAACCAGAATCGGCAGCAGCCATTTCAATAGGCGAAGGGTCTTTTCATTCTTTTGCAGCTCAGGGTGAAGCGTGCTTTTCATGGGGTTCTCCGGACTCCGCTGTTCTTGCCGATATCCTGTTATTGTCGAATGATCATCTTTTCTCATTCAGGCAGGCTTCGCTCATGGATTTTTAAAAAACCTCGTACCCCTCATCCCTAAGCCGGTTGGTCCGATCGCCCTCTTGAACCATCTCCCGCATCACCGCCTGTTCGGCCTCCCCCGGCACGATGCCGGTGAGATAGGCCGTCATCACCACCTCACCCCGCTGATTCGTCATCTCGATGGCCGCCCTGGATCGGCCTTTAGCGTCCATCTCCACAATGGTGCAGCGGCATTCCACTGTATCCCCGAAATAGACAGGTCGTTTAAAGCGCATGTCCATTCCGGACGCGAGCCATCCGATCTGGCCCCCGATTTCGGTGAGCAGGCTTGCCACCAGAAGGCCGTGGCAGATCGGGCCGGAAAAGTTCTTCAGGGACGTGAACCGCTGATCGAAATGGATCGGGTTGTAATCCCGGCTGATGCGGGCAAATTCTTCGGTCTCCTCTTTTGTAAATGTCCGGCGGGCAATGAAGGTGTCTCCTTTTTTAAGCCCCTGGATCGCCTTGTCTCGAATTTTGGACATAATGCTCTGGTTCCCTGTCTCCTCCGGATGCAGTTTTTCAGTATCGGTTGGAAATATTATATGATTTTGAGATAATCGATCACCGCATCCACCTGCTCCGGGGAGAGGTCATCTTCGGAAAAGGCAGGCATATCCTTCACCGGCGTGCGGATCTGATCCCGGACATTCTCTGGGGTCACCGGCTTTTCGCTGGCCGGCAGATTCTCCCGCTCAAAAAGGCTGAAGAGGCCCGGGCCCACCTTCTTCTCGGTCGAGTCGGTATGGTGGCAGGCCGCGCAGCTATTAGCAAAGATCTGGGCTCCCTGTTCCGAAAGTCCCGACAGCAGCTTCCCGTCAACAGGCTGTTCCGAATCGCTCTCTGCCCCGCGATTCCCGTAGACCAGATCGCCCCCAAAGTAGCCGAGGCCCATGACCGCAACAAAACAGAGCATATAGACGATAAAGATCCTCAATCCCTTTCCTTCGGGATTCCGGGCCATGGAGACCGCGATGATCAGCAGCACCAGCAGGATCACGCCGAGCAGGATCTTCATCCCGATGGGGAAGAGCCACGCGCCGGCATAGGTGTGCTGCCAGTCCATATAGCCGAAGATTGCGGTCGGGATATAGGCGATCAGGGCGAATACGATGCAGTGGTATGCGCTGTTGGGGAAGGTTCTCCGCCGGAACACGAGTCCCAGAAGGCCGAAGATGAAGGCCCCTGTGACCAGTCCGATAGTCAGGTGAACGAAGATGGGATGGATCGGATGGGGATATCCGAGATCCGCGAGGGCCTGGTAGAAGAAATCGATCATGGGGGTCTCCTTTGGTTTCGGTTAACTGGGCCGGTCAGCAACAATCCTTTTCTTCGTTTCTTCGTTTAACCCTTATCCGTTCGACAAAGCCGTGTCAACCGGCTTTTCCGCCGGTCTTTATTGAACCCGGCTTGAACCCGGCCTGAACCCGGCCTGAACCCGGCTTGAACACGGAATTTGCAGGAGAAGCCTCCCCGGACTCGCCTTCGGATATATTATAATGGCCGGGTGTACTCGGTCGTCTCCAGCCAGACGAACCCATAGGGCCCCAGCTCCAGGGGCTGCCCCGAGGGAAAGGTGATCCCGGAGACATGATCCATGAACCGGTATCCGAGGCCGTAAACCCGCAGCCGATTCTCCCCCATACTCTGAGGATGCTCTGAAAAGTTGTTGACGATCAGCATCCGCTGCCCCTTATTATGGCGGATATAGCCGAAAAGATGGGGATTTTCCGTGCTGATCACCTCCATGCCCCCGTTTCTCAATGCCGGCAGGCTCTTCCGCATCTTGATCATGGCCGCGACCTCCTTGAAAAGACGCCGCTCCAACGCCTCCGGGTCGCTCCACCGGTCGGTTCCCCAGTGGATCTTGGGCCGGTGAACCCATCTGCTGTCCCCGGCTTTCCGGGTGTCGGTGATGTATGAGTAGTCGTTGAGCATCCCCCACTCCTCCCCGAGATAGATCAGCGGAATACCGCCGATGGAGAGGACGATGCTTCTGAGCATTACGATTCTGCGGATCGCCATGTCGATGAGGAGCGGGTCGTTTGCCAGAAGGGCCTGCTCCAGCCCCGCGAGAGAGGCCAGGGTTCCCGAGACCCGCTGGTCTCCGCTCTCGGCATTGAACTGGAACGGTATCCCCCGGGCAAAGGAGCCCGGAAACTGCCCCGTATAGAAATCGTTCAGAAACCGCCGGTGCGCACCTGGATCGATTCCCACCTCCCACGCGTCGTTGTCGTCGAAGGTCCAGCCGATGTCGTCATGACACCGGAGATAGTTGACCCAGGAGCAGTCATTGGGAATCCGGTTCCGCTTCCGCATGGCATGCTCGATGAGCCGGGTCCCCCGGGTTGCCAGGGCCTCCCATAGAAGGGCCATGAGCATGGGGTTGTAGGAGAGCCGGCATTCATCGGTGTCGATATAGCGGATCACCTCGTCCGGGTGGACAATGGCCTCGGACTTGAAGAGCAGGGACGGGGCCGCGATCCGGCAGATGGCATTGAAGGCCTGAATGATCATGTGGGCCTCGGGCAGGTTCTCGCAGTCGGTCCCCATCCGCTTCCAGATAAAGGCCACCGCATCGAGGCGCAGCACCTCCACCCCGACATTGGCCAGGAAGAGCATCTCCTCGGCCATCGCGCGGAACACGGCAGGGTTGGCGTAGTTGAGATCCCACTGAAAGCTGTGAAAGGTGGTCCAGACCCATTTCCGCATCCCCTCGTGCCAGGTGAAGCTCCCTTTGCGGACCTCGGGAAAGATATTCCTCAGATTACGCTCATACTGATCCGGCAGGGTCCGGTCAGCAAAGAGATAGTAGAAATCCTGATATTCCGGCTCCCCCCTCTGGGCTCTCAGTGCCCACTCATGCTCGTCTGAGGTATGGTTGAAGACAAAATCGACCACCAGGCTGATCCCCTCTTCCCGGAGGCGCTCTGCAAGCGCAGCCAGATCCTCCATCGTTCCCAGAGAGGGATCGAGCATCCGATAGCTGTTGACCGCATAGCCGCCGTCGCTGTCCCCTGCAGGAACCGCAAACGGAGGCATCAGATGGACGTAGGTGAGCCCCAGCTCCTTGAAGTAGGGGATATGCTCATGCAACTGGGTGATATTGTCGCTGAAGAGATCCACATAGAGAACCCCGCCCACCATCTCCTGGGACTGGAACCACTGGCCGTCGGCCTCCCGGGCCTCGTCCATAGTCTTCAGGGCTTCGGGCCGGTCCATCCAGCTTCGGGCCGCGGTCACCAGAATCTGCTCCAGATGATAGAAAAAATCGTAACGGCTCCCGTAGAGCCGGATCAGAATGTCGAAGAGGCGGGGCCAGTGGAGGTCGAGCCGTTTTTCAAAGGCGTCCCAGTGCTGCGGCATCGATTCCGCGGCCTCTTTGAACTCGGCGCGGACCCGGGGCAGCAGACGCTGAAGCGAAATCCGGGTCTGTTGTCGGATCCATTCATCAGCCATAATTATCTTATTCTCCCTTCTCTCATGATTCCCATATCCGTACAGTTTACCACCGATCCTTCAGCGATTCAACCGCAACTGCGTGACCGGCCCCTTAAAAAAAATCGATCGATTGCCATAGCCGCGGGGCCTTGTCCATGCTATAATTACAGACCAAAAGGATGGAACCCCGAAACAGAAGATATCCCAAAATCTTCTGTAAAAGGATTTTTCCCGATATCATGTATCATGGCAGAAGAAAAGAAAGAAGCAGCGCATCATGAAAAGAAATACTCCCCTTCTCCTCTGCTTTCTGCTCTCCCTCATCCTCTCCCCGGCATGGGGACAGGAGGTGGCGCAGAAGGTGACAAAGGAGAAACTGACCCTCTACAATTCGGTCATGTGTGAAGATGTGCAGGATCGAGAACCCTTCAACCCGACAGTGGTCTTTCCCATCTCCCGGGGGAAGGCTTACTGCTATACGCTCTTCGAACCGGTTCCGGTAAAGACCTATATCTATCACAACTGGTACCGCCGGGACGTTCTCAGCTTCACCATCCGGCTTCAGGTGCAGCCCCCATCCTGGGCCACCTACAGCAACATCCAGCTTCGGGAATCGGATCGGGGGCCCTGGCGGGTGGAGATCACGGATGCAGAAGGAAATACCTTTCAAACACTACGCTTCAGCGTTACGGAATAAATCGCTATGAACAGTTTCTGGGAGTTTCTGTCAGGAATCCGATGGCAGGATTTCGTTGATATCCTCTTGAACAGCTATATCATCTTCCGGCTCTATGTGCTTCTGAGGGGAACCACGATCCTCTATATGCTGATGGGGGTGGCCCTGCTCTGGTTCTTCCAGCGGATCGCGGTCTCACTGGGGCTGATCGTCACCAGTTGGCTCTCCCAGGGACTGACGGCTGTGGCAGCGCTCATCGTGGTGATCATATTCGGCGGGGAGATCCGGGCGGCCTTTCGCGGGAAGGGACTGAAGGCCGTCTTCTGGGGGTTTCCGAAACACAACCCTCCCTCTTCGGTGGAGGTGATCGCGGATGCGGTCTTTGACATGGCTCAGAAGCATACCGGATCACTGATCGTCTTTCCGGGAAAAAAGAGCCTCAAGGGGGTGGTGCAGAACGGGATCATCTGGAACGGAGAGGTCTCCAAGGAGATGATCATCAGCATCTTCTGGCACAACAACCCGGTCCATGACGGAGCTGCGATCCTGGACGGAAACCAGATCACCGAGGTGGGAACGATTCTCCCGCTCTCCCAGCGGATGGATCTGCCCAAATACTATGGAACCCGCCATCGGGCCGCGATCGGGCTGTCGGAGAGTTCGGACGCGCTGGTGGTGGCGACATCCGAGGAGCGGGGGGTGGTCATTGCGGCCAAAGAGGGGGAAGTGAAGGTGATGCACAAACGGAGCGATCTTGCAAACCGGCTTCGAGAGCATCTCGGCATCTCTGTCAATCGTCCCCATTTCTGGGCAAAGGAACGGCTGCTTTTGACTGCAGCAGGGGTGCTGTCGGTTCTTCTGGTGACAGGCGTCTGGTTCAGCCTGACCCGTGGGTGGAACAGCCTGCTCATCACCATGGAGACACCCATTGAATATACGAACCGGGATTCCCGGCTGGAGATCCTCTCCACCTCCGCCAATACGGTCCGTCTCCACCTGAGCGGATCGTATATCCTGCTGAAATCCCTCCGGCCGGACCAGGTCCGTGTGCAGTTGAACCTCGAACCGGCCAAACCGGGCCAGAACGTCTTCTCCATCACCCGCAATCAGGTATCGGTTCCGCCGGGGATCATTCTCTCCAAGGTGGAGCCGTCAACCGTGGAAATGGAGATCGATGTCTCCATCACCCGCACCCTGCCGATTCAGGTTGACTGGGAAGGAGAACTGGCCCCGGATCTTCTCATCACCGATGTAAAGCTCTCCCCCCAGACCATAAAGGTGGTCGGGAGCAGCAGGGAACTGGAGAATATCAGCACCATCTACACCCAGAAGATCCCGCTGGAAAAGTTGGACAACAGCGGAACCCGCTCGGTTCCCCTGGCCTTGAACCGGCAACTGTCGCTCTCTCCGGAAGCATCCCGGCAGGTGACGGTCTCCTACAAAGTGGAGACCCGCAAATAGATTACGGTGACATTCCCGATCCAACCGGAAAGAGATTTTCCGTTTTCAAAAATAAAGGCTGCGTAAATGATGAGATCAAGCGGCCGTGGGTCTTTTTACAAACCGCTGCTCGATCTTGACGGCCCATGTATTCTTATCGTAAAAGCCGTCAAAAAGGATCAGTTCCGGATGCTCGGTCAAGGTGTTGAAGTTTTTCACCGATACCCCCTTATTCCGGGCATCGGTCTCGCTGAAGACCCGCACCTCGAAAACCCCTTTCCGGGCCCCCTCCTTTGGCCGGGAAACGCTTTTCAATGCCCATACCCAGTCCGGGTCATGGCGGAGGTTGACCACGAGAAACTTTCCCACCCCTGACGGCAGATCCTTGGGTTTGGGAAGCTTTGCTGCGCCCTGTGCGTCGGTTGATTTCTCCCAGAATTTCCAGTTCATCTTCCATCTCCTCTGATATCGATGATTTAAATTCGATCCCGGCAGCATCGAATCCTCGGGCCGGTTTCGGCGGATTCGGTTATCTACAGGATCTGATAAGCTATGCAATATTTGCGCCATCCCGCCCAAGCCCCGCATGCCTTCTGCTTTCGCTTTGGAAAAATAAAAACCAGGAACCTCGAGTTCTCTCTTTGAGAATCTCTGAACCCGAAGTTCCGAAATCCCGCAGCCGTAATCCCTTTGTATAGGGGGATTCCCCCTGTTTTTGTCCAAAAATCAGAACCGGAAATTCCGGTAGATAGGTCTCCTCTCTTTTCCGGTTCCCGCAGAATGGTTATCAAGAATTGGCACAACTATTGCTTATAGGTTTGGGCTTTTATCAACCCAATTCTTGAGGAAAGGATTCGTAAAGACTCGTGTACGCTGTTGCTTCAGCCAAAAAAATCGATATCAGCCGCCCCCTGGAAGGCCTTAAAGTTCCTGCACTCAACCTCACACTCATCTGCGTGGGGTCCATCATCTGCGTGATCGGCATGAACGGGCTTCTGATTCCCTTCAACCTGCTCAGCGGCGGCCTTGTGGGGATATCCATTCTGTTCCACTACCTGCTGCCCTTTGTGGATATAGGATGGATCTATTTTTTCCTGAACATCCCCTTTGCGGTTCTGGGATGGTGTACCATCAGCCGCCGGTTCATGGCCTATACCCTTTTCGGAATGCTCTTTTTCTCCTTTGCGGCCGCGACCATTCATCCGGAATTTCCGCAGATCAAGGACCCGATGCTGGCCGCAATCTTTGCAGGCGTCATCTGCGGGTTCGGCGGGGGACTGATCCTGAGATCCATCGGTTCGGCCGGGGGAATGGACATTCTGGCCATCTACCTGAACAAGCGGTTCGGATTCCGGATCGGCGCGATCAACTTCGCGTTCAACGCGGGAATTCTGACGGCAGGGGCATTTCTCTATGACATCCAGATGCTTCTCTACTCCGTCATATCGCTCTACGCCGGCAGCCGGGTGGTCGATGCGGTGCTGACCGGCTTCAACAGCCGGAAATCGCTGATGGTAATCTCGGACAGGGCCGGGGAGATCGCGGACAAGATCCTGGCCGACAAAGGCCGGGGGGTTACATTTTTAAAGGGAGAAGGGGCCTTCACCCATACGGAGAAGAAGGTGATCTTCACCATCACGGCCATGACCGAACTGAGCAAGATGAAGGAGCTGGTGTTCACCATCGATCCCAATGCCTTTTTAGTGGTCAATGATACCCTCGAGGTGCTCGGCAGCCGCCACGGGCGGGGACGGGTCTATTGACCGGAAGATCGTTTGCTTGAAATCAAACCCGACAGAGAAGGTAAGGAGAAAAAGAATGAAAAGGTATTTTGTGCTGTCAATCGCGCTGATGATGGTCATCGGATTCGGAAGCCTTCAAATGGCAGGCGCTGCCGACAGTGGATGGATTGCCGCCACAGATCAGAATGTCGAAGAGATGCAGCAGGATGAGGAGATCGTGATCGAAGATGAGGAGACCTATGTCGAAGAGACTGATGAGGTCGTCATCGAAGAGTATGAAGAAGGGGAAGAGATGATGGAAGAAGAGGATCTGGAACCGGCAGAGGATACCAACAACCAGGGATAGAACTTTTTTCCTGAGAATCCCCTTTTCCTGCTTCTGCTGCGCGCCGGTCTTATCCGGCGCGCAGCCTTTTTTCGCGGGTCAGGAGATGGCCCGCTGCCGCAGGAGGTGATCGGCCAGCACAAGGCAGACCATGGCCTCGCAGACGACGTTGATTCTGGGGATCGCGCTGATGTCATGGCGGCCTTTGACGGAAATGGTTCTCTTCTCTCCGAAGCGGTCCACCGTATCCTGGGGGACGGAAACTGAAGGAATCGGTTTTACCGCAGCCCGCACCACGATGTCATCGCCGTTGGAGATCCCGGCCAGAATCCCCCCGGCATGGTTGGAGGCAAACCCTTCGGGAATGATCGGGTCGTTGTTCTCAGATCCGAGGCGGCCGGCAACTCCGAAGCCGTCGCCGATCTCCACGCCCTTGACCGCGCCGATGCTCATCAGCGCCTTTGCCAGCTCCGCATCGAGCTTGTCAAAGACCGGCTCCCCCAGCCCCGCGGGAACCCCTTTTGCCACCACCTCCACAATCCCGCCCACTGAATCCCCGGCCCCCTTCACTGCCGCGATCCGCGCCTCCATCTCCTTTGCCGCGTCCGGATCCGGTGAACCGTATGGGTTCTTCTCCACTTCGGCCCGAAACCGGTTTCTGGCCCGGACCCCGCCCAGCTCCAGCGTATAGGCCCAGACATCGATCCCCTCCGGCTCCAGCAGGGCCTTTGCCACCGCGCCCGCGGCCACCCTTGCGGCCGTCTCCCTTGCCGATGCCCGACCCCCGCCGCGCCAGTCCCGGACCCCGTACTTGGCCTCATAGGTGATATCCCCGTGGCCGGGCCGGTAGAGATCCTTATAGGGCAGATAGGCTTCGGAGTTTGCATCCTTGTTTTTCAGCAGGATCGAGATGGGGGTTCCGGTGGTCAACCCCTCGAAGACGCCGGAGAGGATCTCCGCCGTATCCGGCTCTTTTCTGGCGGTGCCGGCGATGGAATTTCCCGGCTTTCTCCGGTCGAGCATGGCTTGAATCATGGAGGGCTCCAGCGGAATCCGAGACGGACATCCGTCGATGACGACACCGACACCGCAGCCGTGAGATTCTCCCCAGGTGGTGATTTTGAAGAGCTGTCCGAAACTGTTTCCCGCCATTTCAGGCCTCCTTTTCCGTATCCTTTAACCATTTCAGGATTCGATCGGCAACAGCTTCGGGAGGAAGCAGATCCGTATCGATTTCCATATCGGCCGCGTCTTTATAGAGGGGAAGGCGCTCTTTCAAGGTCTCCTCGATCTCATCCCCGATCTCATCCCCGATCTTATCCTTGTTCTCATTATCGGGAATTCCGCTGCTCCTGCCCTTTTCCAGCGCGGGGCGAAGATCTGCGGTAGCCGCGTCTCCAGCCATCCGGCTTCGAATCGTACCGATCTCGGCTGTCAGCCAGACTATCTTTCCGCTCTTCTTCATCGCGGAGACATTGGCCGGATCGAGGATTGCGCCGCCGCCGGTAGCGACCACCGCATCCGTCTTCCGGCTCAGACGGAGGATCGTCTCGGTTTCCAGCTCCCGGAACGCGGGCCAGCCGTTCTTCTCCACGATCTCCGCAATGGTCATGCCGCACCTTTCCACGACCTCGGCATCGGCATCATAGAACCTTCTGCCGAGCTGCCGGGCCAAAATGCCCCCCACACTCGTCTTTCCCGTACACCGGTATCCGATTAGATAGAGGTTCATCCCCGGTACAGCCCCTCGAAGACCTTCCAGAAATCGGGAAAGGATTTCCCCACGCACCCCTCCCCTCGAATGAAGACATCCGGAACCCGAAGTCCGGCAACCGCAAAGCTCATCGCGATCCGGTGGTCATTATAGGTGTCGATATGCGCGCCCTCAGGAGCGCCGCCCCGGATCACCAGCTCGGCATCCCCGGCTTCAGCTTCGATGCCCATCTTTGAAAGCTCCGTCGCGACCGCTGCCAGCCGGTCGCTCTCCTTGGCCCGCAGATGGGCCACGTTCCGAATCACGGTCGTGCCCTCCGCGAAGGCCGCGACCACGCCTATTGTCGGCACCATGTCCGGCATATCCCCCATGTCCGCATCGATGGCCTTCAGGGGCCCGCCCGTGACACAGATGCCCCCATCCGCGTCCGACACCGAACATCCCATCGCTTCAAACAGCTCCAGCAGGCGGAGATCCCCCTGGCGGGAACTTCTGGAAACCCCTTTGACGGTGACCACGCCGCGGGTGATGGCCCCCGCAGCCCAGAAATAGCTCGCATTGGAGATGTCCGGCTCTACCGAATATTGGCCTGCGCGATAGACCTGCCCCCCGGGAACCCGGAAATATTGATAGCCGTCCCGTTCGACCTCGACGCCCAGCCGGGCCATCACATCCACGGTCATATCGATATAGGGCCGGGAGACAGGGCCGCGGGTAACTTCGATCTCCAACCCCTCTTCGGCAAAGGGTCCGATCAGCAGAAGCCCCGACAGATACTGGCTGCTGAGACTACAGTCGATCTCGGTCCTTCCGCCTTTGAAATCACCCCCAGAAATCCGGATCGGGGGGCAGCCGTCCCCATTGGCCGAAACCCCCGAAACCGAAAGCTTCTCCAGGGCATTCAACAGCTCCCCAATGGGACGCCGGCACATCCGCTCGGTTCCGGTCAGGGTGACCTCGCCGTTGCAGAGGGCAGCAACCGCAGCCAGCAGCCGCATGGAGGTTCCGGAATTGCCGAGAAAGACCGCTTTTCCCGGAGCAGAGAGCTTTCCACCGCTCCCGCGGACCGTAAAGCTCTTCCCTTCGGCTCGGATTTCGACGCCCATCGCGTGCAGTCCATCCCGGGTCAAAAGGGTATCCTCGCTCAACAGGGGATTTTCCACCGTACAGATCCCATCGGACAGGGCCGATGCAATGAGCATCCGATGGGTATAGCTCTTCGATCCCGAAACCGAAACCTGCACACTTCCGATCCTGTGGGGCTTGATCTCCTTCATCTGATTCCTTTTTCCTGTTCTTTAGATTCGGCTCTGCAGGGCCTGGCGTACGGCCCTTTCCATGATCTCCAGCGGAGCCTTTTTTCCGGTCCACAACTCAAACTGAAAAGCCCCTTGCCCAATGAACATGGCAAGGCCGTCGATGACCATGCACCCTTTTCGGGCCGCGGCCTTTAAAAAGGCGGTCTTCAAAGGATTATAGACGATATCCATCACCACCATCTCCGGCTCCAGGACCGATGCCGGAACCGGGACCCCATCCACATGCGGCGTCATGCCCACCGAGGTCGTATTGATCAGGATATCGACATTTTTCCCGTTGAAGTCATTCAGCGGAATAAAATCCGCATCCAGATCCCGGGCAAGGCGCTCACCTCTCTCCGGAGTCCGGTTGACCACTGTCACGGAAGCACCTTCTGTACGGAGGCCGAATCCGATGGCCCGGGCCCCGCCGCCGGAACCGAGCAGCGCAGCCCGCTTCCCCCTGACCGTTGTCTTTCGGGAAAGGGCAGAAATGGCCCCGGTACAATCGGAATTGTACCCCAGAAGATGCCCCTCCCGATTGACCACCGTATTGACCGCGCCGATCTCTGCCGCAAGCCGGTCCAACTCGTCCAGATGGTCCATCACCGCCTCCTTGTGAGGAATGGTGACACTCAATCCGCCGATGCCCAACGCGCGCACCCCGCAGAGCGCCCCCGCCACATCCCGGGTCCTGAATGCCGCATAGACCCCATTGTAACCGATATGGGCAAAGGCCGCGTTGTGCATGACCGGACTCAGGCTGTGGGAGACCGGATCGCCGATCACCCCGAAAACCCGGGTGGCCGCATCCGGAAACAATCCCGCAGTTTCATCTATGGGCATCCTACCGCTCCCCCCTTTCCTGTGTCTTGGGATAGGAGCCGAGCCACTTGAGAAAGAGGCAGAGTTCTCCCATCCGGTCAATCGTCTCCGACACCCCCCGATCCTCCAGATGCCCCTCCACATCCGCAAAGAAGAAGTAGCTCCAGTTCTCGTGCTTGGTGGGCCTCGATTCGAGCTTTACCATGTTGATCCCCGAATCGGCAAGGGGTTTGAGTACTTTATAGAGCGCCCCTGGAATGTGGGAGGTGACGAACATGAGAGAGGTCTTGTCCTCACCGGTTCGATGAACCTCGTCATGGCCGATGATCAGAAAGCGGGTGGTGTTTCTGGCCGTGTCCTCGATCCTGGAGGCCAGCACCTGCAGATGGTACATCGCGGCCGCCTCGCTGCTGGAGATCGCGGCCGTATCCGGGGTGTTGGACGCTCTTCTGGCCGCATCGGAAGTGCTGTTGCATTCCACCCGCTCGGCATCGGGAAGGTATTTCCGCAGCCACTCCCGACACTGCGCGAAGGCCTGTGGATGGGAGAAGACTGTACGGATCTCATTCAATGAAGCGGACCCGGAGAGCAGATCATGGGAGATGGTCTGGTAGATCTCCGCACAGATCTTCAGATCCGACTCGAAGAAGAGATCCAGGGTATGGTTGACCGCGCCCTCGATAGAGTTCTCCACCGGAACCACGCCGTAATGGCAGGCTCCTTTTTCCACCTCTTTGAAGACATCCCGGATGCTCGGCTGCGGGATCAAAGAGACCCCGAGGCCGAAGTGCTTCATTGTTGCGATATGGGTAAAGGTCGCCTCGGGTCCCAGATAGCTCACCCGCTGGGAGGTCTGCAGATCCTTGGACGCGGCCATGATCTGGGCGAAGATCTGCTTTACCGCATAATCGGCAAGAGGACCCGCATTCCGCCCGGACAGCCGGTTCAGAATCCGGATCTCCCTGGCCTTGTCGATCACCTGTGACCCCTTCCGAGCCTTGGCCCTGCCGATCTCCTGCGCGAGGGTCAGCCGCCGATTGATCAATCCGAGGATCTCGTCGTCGATGGCATCGATCTCCTCCCGCAACTGGGAGATCGGAATTTCAGGGGCCGTATCGGGGCCGTCTCCGGCCTCGGCCCCGGGCATAAAACGATTATCCAACTCATTTACCGGCAGAGATGCCATAGGACAAGTTCCTATTTTTCGGTGATGGTTTCATCGATCCGATGCCCGAAATGGCGGCCGCAGGCTTCGCAGGCCACCAGCACCCGATCCCCCTTTTGCAGCGACACCACGGAGACCGGCTTCCCCTCCGGACTGGTGAGGCGGATGGTCTCGGCATTCTGAACGATGGTGCTGATGGATCTGCCGCCGCTTATCGCGCCGATGTACATCAGGGGCCGCTTCTCCATTTTTATCCGCCCCACCACCGAAGCTGTGGTCTTCCCCGCATAATCGACCACCAGTACCGAATCCCCGGCCGAAAGCTCGGAAAGGTACCGCGTCTTTCCGCCGGGAACACGGGTATAGGCGTGCAGAGGCCCCGCGTTGACCCGGAAGGGCCGCGGGGAGACGTAAGGGTTTTCTATGCTCTCGGCATGAACCAGAAAGAGCGCGCCGCTGCTGTTGCCCACCAGCATCCCT
>JAABSZ010000093.1:0-14932 GCA_011390135.1 Desulfobacteraceae bacterium
TCACCATCGACGGCGACACGAGCACCAACGACACAGTGCTGGTTATGGCAAACGGCATGTCGGGCGCGGCCGTGACAGATCCGGCTCATGTGGCGGCATTTGGTGCGCTTCTCCAAAGCCTTATGCTGGATCTGGCAAAGAAGATCGTCAAGGATGGCGAAGGGGCCACCAAGCTGGTGGAGATCCGGGTGTCGGGGGCAGAGAATGACGGGGACGCCAGAGCGGTCGCGGACACGGTTGCCCATTCGAATCTGGTCAAGACAGCGCTCTTTGGCGAAGATGCCAACTGGGGCAGGATCATCGCCGCGGTCGGCCGGGCCGGAGTCGCGATCGATCCGGATCGAATCGATATCCTCTTCGATGATGTGAAGATGGTGGAAAACGGCCTCTGGTGCGGCCCTGAAGCCGAAAGCGCGGCCACCCATGTCCTAAAAAAACCGGAATTCGTCATAGATATCCGGCTGGGTCAGGGAAAAGGAGAGTCATCGGTCTTCACCTGTGATTTCTCGGTCGATTATGTAAAGATAAATGCCGATTACAGATCTTAGGTGATTCGCGAAAAGCATATTCCACCTTACCAGGCGAAACCGGACCCAGTTTTTTTTTCGTGTTATCCGTGTTATCCGTGGTTTTGTATCTTTAAAATGGAAAACATAAGAAGGAAAACAATGAATATCGACTGGCAGGAGCTGTCCGCAAAATCACACTATCAGACCGCCCAGGCAATTCAGGAGAAGTTGAACCATGGGGACGCCGATGGTGCGGCACAGGGAATAGAGGAGCTGATCGAGGCATTGGGAAGATCGGAAAAACGTGCGTTGAAGAGCCAGTTGATCCGGCTGATGATGCATATCATCAAATGGAAGACCCAGCCGGAGCGGCGCTCATACAGTTGGGTCGCCTCGATCTACAATGCCAGAGACGAGATCCGGGACATTCAGGAGGAGACCCCGAGCCTGACCGACGCCATGATCCGGGAACTCTGGGAAAAAGCCTTTGCATCCGCCTACAGAGAGGCTCAGGCGGAGATGAACCGGCCCGCTGCCGCATCGGAACTCTCATGGGAGGAGGTCTTTGAAAAGACCTATAAATTGTCTGTATGAGTGAAGAGATGCGCCTCCAGAAGTTCCTCTCGGCCGCCGGCGTCTGCTCCCGGCGGAAGGGAGAGGAGTATATTCGGGCCGGAAGGGTTCAGGTCAACGGCGCAGCCGTTACGGAGCTGGGCTCCAAAGTCGATCCGGAAGCCGATCGGGTTGCGGTGGACGGAAAACCGGTTTCCCTAACCGAGACCCTCGTCTACATTGCGCTAAACAAGCCCAAAGGGGTAGTGACGAGCTGCGACCATCCGGGCAAGCGGATCGTCATTGATCTGGTGAAGATCCCCCAGCGGATCTTTCCCGTGGGGCGGCTGGACAAGGATTCCGTCGGCCTGCTCCTGCTCACCAATGACGGCCCCCTGCACCATCAACTCTCCCACCCCTCCCACGATCACGAAAAGGAGTACGAGGTGACGGTGGAGAAGCCGATATCGGACGGCGCGCTTCGGGCCATGTCCCGGGGGATGCAGATCCTGGGATCGAAGACCCGCCCCGCCCATGTGACCCGGCTATCCCCGGATCGGTTCCGGATCGTGCTGAAGGAGGGAAAGAACCGCCAGATCCGGAGAATGGTCCAAAAGGTAGGAGGAGAGGTAGCGGAACTCAAAAGAATCCGGATCGCCAACATCCGGCTGGGAGACCTGCCCCAGGGAAAATGGCGTCATCTGACCGAGGCCGAAAAGAAAGGGCTGAAAAGAGGCCCCTAAAATTCCTGAAGGGCCGTTTCGGATGGACCGCTATGCCATCGATCCCTCGGCCCTGAACCGGCAGACCCGCTCCCCGTTGGCCCAGCAGTCGGTTTCCCGCACATGAAAGGGTTTTCCGGTATATTCCTCTAAAATCCCCGCCAAAAAGCCCTCGTCATAGTTGCAGACCGTCTCATCGCTCACCGGAAGCCCCGAGCAGTCGAGATCCTCAGCCACGGTGAGGAATAATTGAAGCTTTTCCAGATCAGATCGCTCCACCCGAAAAATCCCCACCCGGTGCTCTTTCAGGACCTGCTGCAACTGGGAGATGAAGCCGTTGAAGTCGAGGGTTTTGTCCAGCAGATTTTTGCAGAACTCCGATCCTGCGTGATGGCCGGCCTCATACAGTATCTCGTCTGCGACTTTGTGACCAAACCGCCGGATCAGCACATCCCGCATGGTGTACTGCATGAGCCGATACATCCGGACGGTTGTAAGGTCTCCCAGATTCGGCCTTCCCGCTTCAACATCGCCCAACTGATCCCAGGAAAACTGCAGGGTCTCTCTCTCTTCTTTGAACATTTGGACCTCCTATACGGTTTCGGGAAAATTCCGCTGTTCCAATGCGGAGCAGAATCCTTCTGCCAGATCATCATAACCCACCGGTTTTTTCAGGATGGCATTGGCGCCCGCGGCCAGCATCGCGGCCTGATCCTCTTCTGAATCATCTGCGGTAAATCCGATGATGGGAAGAGATGTCGGATCAAGGGTTTTCCGGATGGCCTCGATCGCCTCGATGCCGCCCATCACCGGCATCATCTTGTCCATGAGAATGATGTCAAAGGACTCTTTATTTGCCATTTCCACTGCTTCGCGGCCGTTTTCGGCCTCCAGCACCTCGATGCTCATCTTTTGGGCCATCGACTTGATCAGAAACCGGTTGATGGAGTTGTCATCGGCCACCAGCACCCGCAGCCCCGAAAGATCGCAGCCGGGGCCACCGGATGCAGGATAGGAGGCTCTTGCCTCAGAGAGAATTCTCTCCAGCGCCTTGGGGGTGATCGGCTTGGTGGTGATAAAGCTGAAGTAGGAGGGATCTTCCACTTCGATATGTTCGGCAAACGCGGTGCAGGCAACAATCCGAAGCCGGTTGAATCTGGGATCGGAGCGGATCATCCGCGCCAGTTCGACACCGTTCATGTCGGGCATATCGATATCGAGCCAGGCAAGGGTAAACGGCTTCTTCTGCTGAAAGGCGCTTATGAGCAGATCAAAAGCTTTCCGGCCGCTTTCGCAGAGGGTATACCGGATATTCTGCCGCCCCAGAATCCGGTCGAATATTTTCAGGGAATACGGGTCATCATCCACCACCAGGATATTGCATTTTCTGGAAGAGATCAGCGGTTGAAGGGCCGAAGCCCCTCCTGTTTCCGGTGCTGCACCGGCATCTTGTTCAAAAACAGCAAATGAGAGGGTGAAGGAAAAAGCGGTTCCCTTTCCGACACTGCTTTCCACCGAAAGCTCTCCGCGCATAAGGGAGACCAGTTCCCGGGAGATGGCAAGCCCGAGGCCGCTGCCGCCGAAACGGCCCGCGATACCTTTTTCCGCCTGAACAAAAGGATCAAAGACCGCAGAGAGGCTCTTTTTGGGAATGCCGATGCCGGTGTCGGCCACGGTAAAGCGGATGGATACCCTGTCCGTTGAGATATCAATCACTTCCATTTTCAGCCGAATCGATCCGGCCTCCGTGAACTTGGCCGCGTTCCCCAGAAGATTGACCAGCACCTGGCGCAGCCGTCCCGGATCGCCGATCATCTGGTCCGGGATCCTGGAATCCGTCTCCAGAAGGAATTTTATCCCCTCGCGGAGCCGGAGTTCGAACATCTCCCGGAGATCTTCCCCCATCTCCTTTATTGAGAAGGGGAGGGCATCTATCTCCATCTTCCGGTTTTCGATTCTGGCCATGTCCAGAATATTGTTGATCAGACTCAGCAGGGAATCGCTGTTGCGCCGGATGATCTCCACATACTTTCGATCTTTGGCGCTGACAATCCCCTCCAGCAGGATATCGGAAAATCCGATCACCGCGCCGATCGGGGTCCGGATGTCGTGGGCCATCACATTTAGATAATGGTTTTTGATCTCCGCAAGCTTTTTGTACCGGTCAGCCTCCGAGAGCATCTGTTCCCTTGTCTCCCGAAGCGCCAGGACCATCTTGTTGAAGGCTTCGGAGAAATCCCCCATGAAATCGACCCGCTGGTTGAAATCCCCCTGCGCGATCTGCTGTGTCTGCCAGGTCAGGTGGTTGAGGCTGGCCTGGAGGTTTTTAAAAGGAGACGCGAGAAAGTTTCCCCGGGGCAGATGGAGATCGAGCTTTCCTTCGGAGAGCGGAACAATGAAATCCTTCACCTCCTTGAACTGATCCCGCAGGCCGTTGACCTTTTCCGACAACTGCCGGATCTCGTCTTCGGGATCATCTGCTACAGAAATCGGATCGGGAATATCCCCCTTTAACAGCCGGTGAACCGATGCGGTAATTTGATCGATCCGTTCCTTTTCACTCTCTTCCATGTACTCTGATCCTTGGTCTAACGCGTAAATTCACCACTTTTAGGATATGCTGGGCAGGAATGTCAATCGATTTTGAAAAATCTCCTGAACGGGCGATACGGATTTCTTTATCCGTTATCCTCCAGGGGGGCTTTAAAGCTGCATTCCCGATTGAGGCAGGTGAGAAACCGACCATCCTTCTTGGTTGTCTTCTCCACCGTAAAGGGGGCCGAACATTCGGGGCATGCCTTGGGAACGGGTTTGTCCCACATGGCATACTGGCACTGGGGAAACCGGCTGCATCCGTAGAAGACCTTGCCCCGCTTCGATTTGCGCTCCACAAGCTCTCCGGTGCATTTCGTCTCGGGGCAGGTCACACCGGTCTTATTTCCGGAGCCGTTGCCGTTTATGGACTGGGTATTTTTACACTCGGGATATCCGTTGCAGGCCAGAAAGCTTCCGTATCGGCCATGCTTGACCACCATCGGCTTTCCGCACTTCTCGCAGACCTTGTCCGTAGCCTGGTCCGGCGGGGTCTCCACCGGCTTGACGATCCCCTTCTCATCCCGGACGTAATTGCTGGTATAATTGCACTCGGGATATCCGGTGCAGGCCAGAAAGAGGCCGTTTTTCCCCATCTTGATGTGGAGCTTCTTTCCGCACCGGGGGCAGTCGAGGTCCGTGGGGAGCCCTGCCCGCTTCAGGCTGAGCATGGTCTCATCGGCCGAATCGAGCCGCTTTTTAAAGGACTCGTAGAAGCGATCCAGGAGATGGGCACAATCCTCTTCAGCAGCCTCGATTCTGTCCAGATCCCTCTCCAGCTTTGCGGTGAAATCGACATCCAGGAGATCGGGAAAGCTGTTGACCACCAGATCGTTGACGATGAAGCCGAGTTCGCTGGGCCGGAAATAGCCGCCCAACATATCGACATACCCCTTGTCCCGGATGGTGGAGAGGATGGTGGCGTAGGTGCTGGGCCGGCCGATGCCGTTCTCCTCCAGCTCCTTGACCAGGGAGGCCTCGGAAAAGCGGGGGGGCGGCTGGGTGAAGTGCTGTTTCGGGTCCAGCTTGTGCAGGGTCAGCACTTCCCCTTCTGTCAGAGGGGGCAGTTTCATCTTGTTCTTGTCGCTCTCCTCGGAATCGTCGGCCGACTGGTATAGCGCGAGAAAACCTCGAAAGCGGATTACCGAGCCGCTGGTCTGGAACCGGTAGAGCCCGGCCTTTATTGTCACCGAGGTGTTGTCGATCAGGGCCTGGGCCATCTGGGAGGCCACGAATCGCTGCCAGATCAGGGTGTAGAGGGCCAGTTGATCCTTGCTCAGGTGGCGTGCGATCTTCTCCGGGGTGTTGAGTACCGAAGTGGGACGGATAGCCTCGTGCGCGTCCTGGGACTTGTTCTTGTTCTTGAAGTACCGGGGCTTGTCCAGGGCATAATCGTTTCCGAACTGATCCCGGATATGGTCCAGGGCTTCCAGGGCCGCCTCTTCCGCGATCCGCGTCGAGTCGGTCCGCATATAGGTGATGAGGCCCACAGGGTCCCCCGGACTCAGCTCCACCCCTTCATAGAGCTGCTGGGCCACCATCATGGTCTTTTTGGCCGAGAAGCGCAGCCTTCGGATCGACTCCTGCTGGAGCTTGCTTGTGGTGAAGGGCGGCTGCGGATTTCTGCGCACCGTCTTCTTCTTGATGGTCTCCACCAGAAAGGGCTCGCCCGAAAGGTCGTCGAGGATCCCCATCGCGGACTTCTCATCCGGGATTTTGATCTTCTCCTTCTCCTTTTTGGCCAGCTTTGCCGTAAAGGGGGGCGGATTCTTTCCCTCCAGGTGCGCGGTGATGGACCAGTACTCTTCGGCCACGAAGATCTGGATCTCCCGCTCCCGATCACAGATGATCCGCACCGCCACAGACTGGACCCGGCCTGCGCTCAACCCTCTCTTCACCTTCTTCCAGAGAAGGGGCGATATCTCGTATCCGACCAGCCGGTCCAGAATTCTGCGGGCCTGCTGGGCCTCGAACTTGTTCCTGTCCAGCTCAGAGGGGTGGGCCATTGCGGCCTTGATGGCCTTTGCCGTCAGCTCATGAAAGAGTACCCGATGAAAGCGCCGGCCCTTCTTCTGCAGGACATCGGCCGTATGCCACGCGATCGCCTCCCCCTCCCGGTCCGGGTCCGGGGCCAGATAGATATCCTCTGCATCTTTGGCCTGACGCTTCAGCTCCGTGATCACCTTCTTCTTGCCCGGGATCACCTCGTAGGCCGGCTTGAACCCGTCTTCTATATCGATGCCCATCTCCCTGGGCGGCAGGTCCTTGATGTGGCCCACGGTGGCAGAGACATTGAAATCCTTGCCCAGGTACTTTTTGACGGTCTTGACTTTTGTCGGAGATTCGACAACAACGAGCGGTTTGGTCAAAACTTATATCCTCAACTTCGAAATCATTACATCATATCTGTCAGGTCAATTCTGTCAGGTCAATGGCAAATCGCTTCCCCGGAAGCTGCATCACCACGCCCTTCAGCTCCAACTGCAGCAGGATGCCCGACAGCCGGGCAGAATCTACGGAAACTTTTCGGCCCAGATCATCGATATGGATCGGCTCGGCCTCCAGCGCGTCAAAGATCTTGGTCTCCTCATCGGTCAAAGGCGGGAGATTCCGGATCTGTTGAACCATCTCGGCCTTGTCTGACGGCTTTTCGCCGATTTTGAGCCGGAGTACATGGGAGAGTTCATCCACGATGTCATTGACCCCCTCCACGAGCTTGGCCCCCTGCTTGATTAGGCCGTGGGTTCCGGTGCTCTTGGCGGAGCGGATGTTTCCCGGGACCGCGAAGACCTCCCGGCCCTGCTCGGCCGCAAGACGTGCCGTGATGAGCGATCCGCTCTTCTGCGCGGCCTCCACGATCACCACCCCTAAACTCATCCCGCTGATGATCCGGTTTCTCACGGGAAAGTTGTGCGCTTCAGGGCCTGTTGTCAAGGAGAACTCGGAGACTGCCGCGCCGTTTTTTGCGATCGCGGCAAAGAGCTTCTTGTGCTGGGGCGGATAGATCCGCTCCAGGCCGCTGCCGAGGACCGCGACTGTCTTTCCCCTGGCCGCGATCGCGCCGGCATGGGCCGCGGCATCGATCCCCCTTGCCATCCCGCTGACGATGGTGATCCCAAGCCCGGCCAGCTCTTCCGCGAGCCGCTTTGTGGCCATTATGCCATATCGGGTCGCATTTCTGGAGCCGACCATCGAAATGTTTCGGATGTCCGGACTCAGCTCTCCATAGACATAGAGGAACGGCGGCGGGTCCGGAATCTGGCGGAGAAGCGGCGGGTAATCGGCCGCGGTCAGGGGCACGATCTTATACCCTTTTTCCGCGGCCGAACGGATCTCATCCCGGTCCTGCCGGCTGATCTTCTGCCCTTTGATCCGGTCGATCAGCGGCCCGGTGATCCCCTCCACCATCCCAAGTTCCGACGCGGGGGCGTCGAATACAGCCTCGGGCGTTTTGAAGCGATCCAGAAGCCTTTTAAAGAGATGGTTTCCGATGCCGGAGACCCGCTTCAGGCAGAGCCACGGCAGGAGATCGGCCGTGGCCGGATCGCCAAAGATTATTTCCCCTGCCATGCGAGCAGAATCGGGCTGGCCACATAGATCGAGGAATAGGTTCCCACTCCAACCCCGACGATCAGGGCAAACGCGAAATCATGGATGATGCCGCCGCCGAGGGTAAAGAGAGCGATCACCACGATGAGCGTCGTCAGAGAGGTTAGCACGGTCCGGTTCAGGGTCTCGTTGATGCTCTTGTTGATGGTCTCTCCCAGGGTCTTCTTCTGGAGCTTTCTCAAATTCTCCCGGATTCGGTCGAAGACGATGATGGTGTCGTTGAGCGAATAGCCGATGATGGTCAGGAGTGCTGCGACAATGGGCAGGGAGAACTCCTTTCCGAAGATGGAGAAGATCCCCACGGTGATGGTGACATCATGGATCAGTGCCGCGATCGCTCCCATTGCATAGCGAAGCTTCAGAAACCAGAAGAGCACCAGCGTGATGAATAGCGCCGCAATGATCAGCACCGGGATGCTGAGGTGGATGCGGGAGAGAATGTAGACCGCAAGGATCAGGGCGCCGGCCATTGCCCCGCTCTTGAGCCACTGGGACTCGAACCGCCCCGAGATATAGATGGTGATGAAGAGAAGCGCATAGAACATGGCAAAGAGCGCCTTCTCCCGCAAATCCTGCCCCACCTGGGGCCCTACCATCTCCACCCGTCGGATCTCCGTCTCCCTGCCGGTCGCACTTTTCAGGGCATCGGCCACAGACTGGTTGAAATTCTCGTCCGGGTCCACCGATGAATCGGTCCGGATCAGGTATTCGTGTTCTTTGGCTTCGCCAAAGGACTGCACAGTAGAGGCCGAAATCCCCATAGCGTTCATGCCCGCCTTGATGTCGTCGATGGCCACCGCATCGGGAAACCTGACCTGGATCACGGTTCCCCCGGCAAAGTCGATGCCGTACTTGGGGCCGCCGTGTGCGATGAGCGAGCCGATGCTGATGAGAAGCATGACAGCCGAGAAGATGTAGGCGATCTTTCTCTTGCCGATAAAGTCGATATTGATGCCGAATTTGATAAACTGCATATCGGTTGCTTTCCTGTTGCCGGTTGTGGGTTAAATGCTCAGGCTCTTCATCTTCCGATGGATCAGAAGATAGTCGAAGATCATCCGGGTCACGATGAGCGCGGTGAAAAGGCTTGAAATCACGCCGAGGCTCAGGGTGACGGCAAAGCCCTTGACGGGCCCAGTGCCGAACTGGAAAAGCACCAGCGCCGCGATCAGGGTGGTGACATTGGCATCTAAAATGGTCAGGGTGGCCCGGTCATATCCGGCCGAGACCGCGGCATAAGGGCTTTTGCCGATGTGCAGCTCCTCTCTGATCCGTTCAAAGATGAGCACGTTGGCGTCCACGGCCATGCCGATGGTCAGGATGATGCCCGCGATGCCCGGCAGGGTCAGAGTCGCGCCGAACCCGGCAAGGCCGCCTGCGATCAGCAGGATGTTCAGGGTCAGCGCAAGGTCTGCGATCAGCCCCGACCCCTTATAGTAGATGATCATGAAGATCACCACCAGGATGCCGCCCACTACCATGGAGAGCAGCCCCTTGCGGATGGAGTCCGCACCGAGGGAGGGGCCCACTGTCCGCTCCTCGAGGATCTCCACGGGCGCGGGCAGAGCACCGGCACGAAGGACGATGGCCAGATCCCGGGCCTCTTCGGTTGTGAAACTTCCGGTGATCCGGGCCTCTCCGCCGCCGATCTTCTCCTGGATCACGGGCGCGGAATAGATGTTGTCATCTAAAACGATGGCCAGCCGCTCCTTCACATGCTCGCCGGTGATCCGCTCGAAAAGCCGTGCGCCCTTACGGTCGAACTTGATGCTGACATAGGGCTCGTTGTACTGGGAGTCGATCGCGACCCGAGCGTCGGTGAGATATGCACCGGTGAGCAGAGAGCGCTTCTCCACCAGAAAGGGGGTTCTTACGGTCCGGTTGGTCTCCGGGTCGTTTCTGACCTGATAGAGGAGCTGCTTTGCCGGGGGGATGTTTCCTTTTTCCGCGGCCTCGATGTCTCCGGCGTCATCCACGATCTTGAATTCGAGCTGTGCGGTTCTGCCGATCAGCTCCTTGGCCCTGCCCGGATCGCTGATCCCCGGCAGTTGGATCAGCAGCCGGTTCTCCCCCTGCCGGCGGATGTCCGGCTCGCTCACGCCGAACTCATCCACCCGGTTCCGGATCGTCTCCAGGGCCTGGGCCGATGCCATCTGCTCGATCTCTGCGGCCTCTTCATCCGGGATATCCAGCATCAGGGTCAGTCTCTCATTCGCCTCATTTCTGGAGAGAACCCGAAGATTGGGGAATTCATCATCCAGTATCTTTTGAAATGGGTCGATGTTCTCTCTGCCCGAGATCGTCACCGTGATTTTGTTGCCCTCGACGCGGCCGAGGTTTACATACCGGATCTGATCTCTTCTCAACAGATCCCGCATCTCCTGCGTCATTCGTTCCACCGTGCTCTCAACGGCCTTGGCGGTATCCACTTCCAGCACCAGATGCATCCCGCCCTGGAGGTCCAGGCCCAGGTTGATCTTCTTGTTGGGCCACAGCCCTTCATTGAAGGTAGGCAGGATATAGACCACCGCGGCCAGGATCACCCCGAACACGAGAACGAGTCTTCCTGAAAAGTTTTTCAAGGGTTCGTTCCTTTCTTTATTCGCATAAAAGCCCCAAATAAATTCAGGGGAGATCTCCCCCCGATTCGAGATGGGGCTTTTCGACTGTTGTTCAGTCTGCTATTTGGTTTTCAGAGAATCATCCTTGTTATCTTTTGCGGCCGGAGATCCGGGATTGATCAGGGCCGCGATGCTGACGCGGTTGACCTTCACCCGCACCTTGTCCGCGATCTCTACGGTGACAGTGCCCTCATCCGCGCCCGTCACCCGTCCGTGGATGCCGCCGCCGGTGATCACCCGGTCCCCTTTGGTCAGGTTGTTGACCATCTCCTGATGCTCCTTGGCCTTTTTCTGCTGGGGCCGGATCAGAAGAAAATAGAAGATGACGAACATCAGAATGAGAGGGATCAGCGGCCCGAGTCCTCCGGCCTGTCCGGCCCCTGCGCCGCCCTGGCCCATTGCATAAGCGATACCTGACAAGATGTAACCTCCTTAATCCGAAAAAGTTTTGGATACGAATCAACCTTAAAAGTATAATGATATACTCAAAACCGGTGGTTCCGTCAAATGGTTTTCGAATTTTTTCGGATTTCGATTCGGGTCATCCGTATCTGTTGCCGTATGATGCGGATCAGAATCCTTCCCGGTCAAGGTCTTCGGGCTGCTCCGGTCCATAGGCCATGAAATCGTCCGACATTTCTGTCAGAAGCCGGAAGACCCATCAGGCCGGTGTTGCAGGCATAGGCCTTGGCAATCCCGCGGGTCAACAGATCCTCCAACTCCGGTGAAGGATACACAGGATGGGTATACTTCTGCAAAGCGGTGATGTCAAGGGGAAGGGAGCCGGATTTCATATCCTTGTCTGGTTCATGAACGGTATTGCCGTGGCGGATTTCCTATGTCCAGTTTTCGCAGGATAAACCTTGGACATTCATAAATTCCTTCAAGTTGTTCGTTACGAGAATATGGTCTCCGGACAGTGCATGGGCAGATATCAGCAAATCCATATTGCCGATGGGCGTTCCCTTTTTTTCCAGCCGTTTTCGTATTCTTCCGTATTCGATCGCGGCTTCGCTGTTCCAGGAAAGCACAATGAGCCGAACGAAAAACGCATCTAAAATGCTTTGATTTTGCTTAGGCTTCGATGATTTTTCCACACCGAATTGCAGTTCAGCCTGTGTGATGACAGAGACGCAGAGGGAATCCCTTTTGAGGGCTTCAAATTTTTCCAGAACCGAACGGGGACGGCGATTGATGATGTAGATGCAGATATTCGTGTCGAGCATGTACATCAGAAGATATCTTCCCGGTCCTGGGGCGGCTCTTTGATCCGTTCGGCCAAGATGTCCTCTGTCGGCAGGGGCACATCTTCAAAAAATTCCCGCCATCCATGAGTCCTGGGGGTCAGGACAATCCGGTCCCCCTCCCTGTGAATAAGCACTTCATCCCCCTTGAAACGGAACTCCTTTGGCAGGCGAACCGCCTGGCTTCCGCCGTTCATAAATAGTTTTCCGATTTGAGGCTGCATTGATGAACACCTCCTTTGTCTATATTTATAGTATATATGTTCAATCGGTTTTGTCAACTTTGTATTTCAAAAGCACTTTTTATGCAGGAGAAATCCCTTGATTCGATCTGTTATCCGAGATCTCTTCGAGATCGAGGCGGAGTTTGAAAAGTGGATTGAAAAGTCTGTCGCGGAGTCGGCAAAACTGGAATACATCGAATCCCAACTGAAGATTCTTTGATCTGAACCGTTTTTGGGGCTGCTTGCGCGGTAGACCTCAAACCTTCATGACCGGAAGAAGGCTTTTCCCGTCTTTTCGGCTTCAAACTCGATAGGATTCAATGGCTGCTCATCGATCCTGGGACCGGCGCGCAAAGATATCCTGCCGGGGTCTGAGGAGGGGGGCTGCCTCTGCGGACCAGGGTGCTGGCATTTGTTCGGGTGCGCTGTGCGCAGGGGTCCGTGAGCAGGCCGGCCGCATCGAAAAAGCGCTGAGGCAGAACCACAATGCTGCCGCTGATATCGGTATCCGGGGCATCGATGTGGATCGTGCCGTCGATACCGAGCTGAGACGAGGCGCTGACAATGCTGTCGGAAGAGGCCACAAACTGATCCGTTGCGATATGGATGTTGCCGCCGTCTCCGCCAAAGGCATCCGCGATGATGTTGCCCTGTTTCAGGATCAGAAATTCGAGGCCGCTGATGGTGATGTTGCCGCCGTCTCCTTTACCCTGCCCCACCCGGGTAGTGATCCAACTGTCCGTCAGTTCCAGCCATTCTCCGGCTGAAATATCGATATTGCCGCCGTCTGCAATTTCGGCTTCGGTGGTCAGGGCGCTGTTGGTGAACCCATCGATGCGGCCGGCTTTCAGATCGATATTCCCGGCATACCCGGTTCCGGTGCTTCGGGTGGTGACGGCAGACCCTTTTGAAAAATTCGCGGCATCGGCCTCCATCCGGATATCGCCGCCGGTTCCCCCGGCAAAGGTTGCGGTGCTGATCTCGGCCCCGTCTGCCAACGTCAGATTTCGGGCTGCGAGCAGAATCGTACCCCCGCTTCCATCTCCCTCTGTGGTTGCATAGATCCCGCTTCCGGTTTCGGAAGATGTTCCAAATGTTCCTGAAATCCTAATGGAATCCGCTGCATCGATGGCAATATCCCCGGCACTGCCCTCTCCGTATGCACTGGCGGTAAAAGTCCCTCCTTTTTCCAGCAGAATTTGGTCCACAGTCAAGGCAATTCTTCCCCCTTTACCGCTGCCCAAGGTCTGGCCGTCGATGGTTCCATCATTTGTAACCCGGAGGTCCGGTGTCCGGATGGAGATTTCACCGGCATGGCCATCTTCGTATGCTTTGACATAGATTCCGCTTCTTATTTTATCTCCTGCCGCGCGGGATTCCGTGGAACCCGAGATCAGGACTGCCCCGGCAGCAGATATCCCGATGCTGCCTCCGGACCCATTGGAACGGCTGCCGGCCGAAATGGCGCCGCCTTTTTCCAGTTCGAGCTGGTCGATAAAGAGACGGATGTCTCCTCCCTTCCCGAAAAGAGAGGAAGACTTTGCCTTACGGACTTCCGGTGATGGATCGATGGAGTCTGCATAGATCGATCCGCCATTTGAAATGCTGAGATCCGGAGCTGTCACATTGACAGTTCCGCCATCCCCTGTACCGTAAGTTGCGGAATGGATTGCGCTGCCGTTGTTTTCTTCTCCGATCCCCCTTACCTCGACCCGATCGGAAGCTGTTATGGAAACATCGCCGGCCTTTCCTGATCCGTGGGTGCTGACGGTTATGGCGCCGCCGTTTTCCAGAAGCAGCCGATCAACGGAGAGATTTACACTCTTACCATCGCCGCTGCTCAGGGTCCGGCCGTCGATTGCGCCGCGGTCCTTTACCTGAAGATCCGGCGTCCGGATATCGATCTGGCCGGCATCTCCGGTTCCCGTAGCCTTTACATAGATGCCGCTCCTCTCCAGCCCTGCCACATTGGGCGCTCCTGCCCCGGAGATGAAAATGGATTGTGCCCCATCGACATCGATGCTTCCGCCCATTCCATCGCAATCGCTGCCCGCGGAGATCGCGCCCCCTCCGGTCAGTTCAAGCTGATCGGTCTGAATCAGGATATGGCCCGCATCGCCGTCCGGCAGAGCCTCTCCGGAATAGGTCTCGTCTCCGAGGGTATTGGCATAGATGGTCCCCCTCTCCTTTACGGTCAGGCTCGGCGTCATCAGCCGGATATCTCCCCCGTGGCCGCGGCTGTGGGTGGCGGTATAGATCCAACTGTTGGTATATTTGACCCCGGACCCGGCCACGGAGATCTCCTCTGCTGCGGTGACGGCAATATCCCCGGAATCCCCCGCGCCCCTGGTGCTGACGGTGATGGTTCCGCCGCTCTCCACTGCAAGCCTGTCTACCTTCAGCACCACATCTCCGCCCCTGCCGCTGCCGAATGCCTGTCCGTTGATCATTCCATCCGCAGCCACGGCAAGTTCACCGGTCTCGATGGCGATATTTCCGCCGTCACCGGCCCCCTGGGTCTGGGCATAGAGGCCGTAATACTCTCCATAAAGCCCGGTATCGTCCTGCCCGGAACCGGCAATCCGTACCGATTCCCGTGCTTTGATGTCCAGATCGCCGCCCCTTGTGCCGGCAAGGCTCTTCTCACCCTGGGTGGAGGAGATATACCCTTTTTCCATCTCCAGGCGATCGACCCCCACACGGATGCTGCCGACCCTTCCGTCGCCGCGGTTCTGGCTGGAAACCATCCCGTCCTCAGAGATCTTCAGATCCTGTGCCGTTATCCGGATGTCCCCGGCCCCACCTGACGCGGTCTCTGCCCAGGTGTTGCTGGAGATCCTGGAGGCGCCGGTGAAATGG
>JAABSZ010000094.1:0-14806 GCA_011390135.1 Desulfobacteraceae bacterium
AGGGGCTCTGGCTCGGCTGAATGGACCGGTTCGACCGCAGCCGTCAGGGGCGGGGCCATCTCGGGAATCCATCGCGCCAGGGTGGCAAAGAGAAGGTCGATATCGATCGGCTTTGTGATATAGTCGTTCATGCCGCACTCCAGACAGCGCTGCCGGTCCTCTTTCATCGCGTGTGCGGTCATGGCGATGATTGGAATCTCGGCAAACGCAGGATCGGTGCGGATGATCCGGGTGGCTTCGAGGCCGTCCAGGACCGGCATCTGAACATCCATCAGCACCGCGTGGTAGGCTTTTTGGGTGATTTGCTTCAGGGCCTCCTGTCCGTCCGGTGCTGTATCGACAGTGATCCCGACATCGGAAAGAATCTCTATGATTATCTCCTGATTGATGGGGTTGTCTTCGGCCAGGAGGATGCGGATGTTCTTGTCCCGGCAGTCGATGGCCTCGGCTCTTGAACCTCCAGACCGGTTCCGGGGAAGAGGAGAATCGAAAAATGAGGATTCTTTTTGCAGCGAGGGGCGGAAAAGTGCTGTAAAGAAAAAGGTGCTGCCCTGATCGGGCCGGCTTTTGGCCCAGATCGTGCCGCCCATCATCTCCACGAGCTTTCGGGTGATGGAGAGGCCGAGACCGGTTCCGCCGTACTCCCGGGTGATGGAGAGGTCGGCCTGGGCAAAGGGGAGGAAAAGATGCTTGATCCGTTCCTCGGAAATACCGATCCCTGTATCCCGCACCGAAAACTGAAGCTTTACCGCACCTTCCCCCTCCTTCTCCTCTGCTGCAACCGGTTCCACATGCAGGATGATCTCACCTTTCCGGGTGAATTTGAAGGCATTTCCCAGCAGGTTGACCAGGATCTGCTTCAGGCGCAGGGGATCTCCGATCAGGGCAATGGGCGTATCTTCGGAAAGGGAGAGGGTTAAGCAGAGATCTGTGCCGGATATTCTGGTTTTGAACATCGACTCGATTTCGGAAAGAATCAGATCCAGGCGAAAGTCCGTCTCGGACATATCGAGCTTGCCGGCTTCGATCTTGGAATAGTCGAGGATGTCATTCAAGATATTGAGCAGGGAATGGGCCGAGATTTTGATGGTCTCCAGGTGCTTCTGCTGTTTGGCCGTGAGTTCGCTCTTCAGGGTGAGATCGGTCAGCGCGATGATGGCATTCATCGGCGTGCGGATCTCATGGCTCATCACAGCCAGAAATTCGCTTTTGGCCAGGTTGGCCTTTTGGGCCGCGATCCGCTCCTGCTGGGCCTTCTCCTTTTCCATCCGCTCTGTGATGTCCACCATCGAACCTTCGATCATAGGCTCTCCATCGGGATCATTCACCAGGACCGCAGAGAGCGAAACCCAGATCATTGAACCATCCTTTTGCTTCAGGCGGGTTTCAAAGGCGGAGATCCGCCTCTCCTGCTTCAGCATCCGGACAAAAAGATGCCGATCATTGGGATCAACGTACATGGAGATGATATTTTCAGGCATATCCTCAAAGGAATCAAACCCGGAGATCCGGTAGAGGGATGGGTTCCCGCTGATGAATCTGCCGTCGAGGCCGGTCTGATAGATCCCCTCGACTGCCCTTTCGTAAAGAGAGCGGTATTTTCGCTCCGATGCCTCGAGCTGCTGATATATCCTTGCATTCTCGATGGAGATCGCGGCCTGGGACATGAGCAGGTTCATTATCCGGACCCGCTCCCGGGTAAAGACATGGGTGGCTGCGTTGTTCTCCAGATAGAGGAGCCCGAGCAGCCGGTTCTGGTGGTGAAGGGGGGAGCAGAGGATCGATTTGGGCCGATGGTTCTGGATATAGTCGGTGTCGGCAAAGCTTCCGTCGCCGGCCGCATCATTGAGAATCAGGCTTTTTCGGGAATTGATCACATACCGGACCACTGCAATGGAAAGTCGATCGCTGCTTTCGACCGGAAGAAAATTCATCACCCGAATCTCTGTTTCCCCCTCAGCCTTTTCCGCCTTGATCAAGAGTTTTCCGTTTTCATTCAAGATCAGCATTCCCTTTTGGGCCCCGGAGTTTTGGATCAGGCTTTCCATCAGATGTCTGAGGAGATTTTCGAGGCGGAATTCGGCCGAGATGGTCTGGGAGACCTTCATCATCGTATCCAGATCGATCTCCTCGGTGGTAGGTGAGGAAGATCGGGGAAAAAGAGGGGCCGAACCGCTTTGAGGCCGGATCAGTGCGGGAAATCGCCAGCCCTCCTTTTCCTCAATCAGCCGGGCTTTGATTCTGGCTCCCCAGCGCTGATAGAGGGAATGGGCCTCCTGAAAGCAGAGTCCGGCATTCTTTTCCCGAAAAGTGCCGGAATAGAAGCGGCCGCATAGTTCATTGGCCAGCGCCTCATCTCCCATCCATCCGTTGATCTGTGCGCTTCGAATCGCCTGATGGTATCGGATTTCAGCATCCATAAATCCACCGAAAAGCCGATGGTATTCGGCCCCCATGATCTTCTGCAGATGCATGAAGTTGACCCAACTGAAAGCGGCCAGTCTCTTCATTTTTGCATACTCTTTCTGCATCCGCTTCACCGCCCTTTTCTGCTCCGGCAGAGGCAACTGCCTATAGCAGGCGGCATGGACAAGAAAGGCGATAAAGGCGTACCGCTGGGTGGTGGGGGTTCCCTGAACCGACAGGATGACCTTGTCTCCCTCCCGGATCTGGTCCAGTGCAGAAAGATATTCCTCATGGAAATAGGCGATTTCAGCCTTGTGAAAATGGTATCTCGCCAGCCCGGATCGATACCGGCGCTTCTCCATCCCCTCAAGGCAATCTGATTCAGAAAAGGAGGCGTCATTCAAGGAGAGGGGACCTGCGGTTCTTCCCAGAAGATTCAAGTTCATCTGCCGGGCCAGCAGGATGGAATCGAGCGCGTCCGGATATCCGATCCGTCGGACAAGGGCCAGATAGGGGGCCATTTTCTCCAGTTTGGTCTCCAGATCGATCTTCGGGTTCCAGATCACCGCATGGATCGCGCTGTGGCCCAGAGAGAGGAAATCTCCGGAGCGGTATCCGGCATCGATTGCACGGTCGAAAAGGGGGGTGAGGCTCTCCCAGTGGGCTTTCCAGTGGTGGATGGAGATGGCATGGAGGCAGAGGATTCTGCACCGGAACTGAAGATCCTTCAGGTGTTCGTTTACCGCGATCGCAAGCTTTCCGAATAGCTGGGCCTGCTTATGCTTTCCCATGACCGACAGGAGAAGCCCGTAATAGGCATAGGCCAGCGCGGATTCCCGGCTGATGCCGTATCGGAGAGAGATATTGGCCATCTTCAGGATCGACAGCATGAACTTGTATTGATCTCCCATGAAATAGGCCAGGGAGCCGATGGCCTCCAGCAGCCGGATGGCCATCCGCTTTTTCGGATCAGTCAGAGAAGGGGAATGGATCAGATTTTCAATCTCCCGAAATCCCAGATTCCAGCGGACCGAAAAGATCTCTTTGATCAGGGTGAGCTTTCGGAAGAGGCCGGCACTGGGATGGGAAAAGCCGATTCCCAGCAACTGAAGACCTGCAATCCCCGCGGCCATTCCCGCCTCCATCCGGCCCGCCACCGTATATTGGATCGACTGCAGGTATCGGACTTCAGCCTTTTCCAGCGCGGTTTTCATCTTTTGGAGCAGCAGATCGATATGGGCTTGGGCCATCGGAGCCGCTCCTGCGGGAAATCCGCACCGGATCACCTCCAGCCCCAGGGCCGCAGCCAGTTCATAATGCCGATCCCATGCATCTGTTCCCAGCAGTTCCAGGCCGATTTTCAGATGGTCCAGCGCGGGAGCATATGCAATGGTCTCCCGGGCCCGGATCGCGGCCTTCAGGTTGAGCCGGGCCAGCCTTTCCCGCTCTTCAGAGGCCGTGATGCCGGATCTGCCCCGGTTGAGATGGTGGACGATCTCAAACAGGTTCTCCTCGATATTCTCCGCTCCTTTCTCTCCTGCTTCCGCTTCCAGCAGCCGGCGGCCCAACCGGAGATGAATCTGCTCCTTCTCGGCTGATGCCAGAATCTTCCCCGCAGCCTGCTGCAGCCGTTCATGCTGGAATCGGAAGGTCAACTGATCGGATCTGCTGCCGGATGAGGAAGAATTTTCATATACGGGTGTGAGAATGCCGATCTCGATGGCCGATTCCAGATCCTGCAGGATCTTTTCCGGTGAAAGCTCCAGCAGAAAGGCGAGTCCATCCAGATCAAAGCTGCTGCCGATGCACGCGGCCCTCTTGACGGCCTCAAGCGCCCGGGAAGGGAGTTTTTGAAGGCTTTCGATCAGGTATTCTGCAATATTGCCTGTGACATCCACCTGTTGAACCGCAGCCGCATCCCAGACCCATCTGCCTCTTCCCTGCAGAAAATCATACCGGAGGAGCGATTCCCGGTAGAGGTGATGGAGCAGCTCATGAAGGAAAAAGGGATTGGCTCCGGTCTTCTTCCGGAGGATCTCGGAAAGGGGGCGGCAGTGCTTTGGGTCTGACTGGAGGGAGGCTGTCAACCACTGATGAACCGCATCCCTATGGAGGGGGGCAAGGGGAATCCGCAGGATCGGTTTCCGGGTTTCGATCTGTTTCAGGGCCAGCGCGGCCGGATGATTCTGATCCACTTCCCGGCTTCGGTAGGCGAGGATCAAGAGCAGATGGCCCGGCCCCTCACCGGCCAGCAGACTCTCGATCAGCCCCAGAGATGCGCCATCGCACCACTGGAGATCATCCAGAAAGAGTACCAGGGGATGATCTTTTCCGGCAAAGATCCGGATGAAGTCCTGAAACAGAATTTTGAACCGGTTCTGCGCCTCGGAAGGTTTCAGATCGATCCTCTGCTGCGGGGCCTCCTGCCGGGGGATGATCTTTTCCAGTTCCGGAATGATCTGGAGGATGAGATGGATATCGGGGCCCGTGGCCCGGCCGATCTCCTCCCGCAAGAACGAGAGTCTCTCCGGAGGCTCGGCCAGAAGCTGCCGGACCAACTGGTTGAATGCCTGGGTAATGGCTGAATAGGGAAGATCTTTTCTGCCCGGATCGAACCGCCCCCCGATGAAATAGCCCGGCAGACCTCTCCGGAGCCGCTGAAGCTCTCTGACAAGGGTCGTTTTTCCGATCCCCGGCTCTCCAAAGATTACGACAACCGGGGGAGGGGCGCTCATTGCCCCGTCAATGACTTGCTTCAATCGGCCGATCTCCTCTTCCCGGCCATAGAGTTTCTCTGAGATGTTGAGCCGTTCCGAGATATCGAACCGGCCCGGGGAGAGGATTGTACGGAAATCTTTTTTTCTGAGGTAATCTCTGCAGGCGTTCAGATCTTCAATGATTCCCTGAGCGCTCTGATACCGGTTTTCCGGATCTTTGGCCAGCAGTTTCATCAGCACAGGGGAAAGGGCTTCCGGAAGGGTTCGATCAAAGGAGAGAGGATCTATGGGCGGGGTCGCGATGTGGCAGTAGATCCATTCCCCATTCTCCCTGGCCCGGAAAGGCAGGGCTCCGGTAAAGATCTCATAGAGGGTGACGCCGAGAGAGTAGTAGTCGGAGCGGTAATCGATATCCCGGTTCATCCGGCCCGTCTGTTCCGGGGAGATGTAGGGCAGGGCGCCGACAATCTGATGGCTCGATCCGATGAATCCCTCTTTTTCCCGGGGGTGTACAGCGGAGATGCCGAAGTCGATGAGCCGCAGGTCCAGCCGAGAATCCATGCAGAGGATGTTTCCCGGATGGATGTCCTTGTGGATCACATTGCAGCGATGGATCTCCCCGAGAATCCGGGTCATGCGGATGGCGATGTCGATACGCTCTTCCAGGGAAGGAACGGCGATTTTGAGCCGATCCCGGAGGGAGCTTTGGGCCTTCTCCATAATGATGGCCGGGATCTCCCGACCGAATTTTTCCAGAGCGACCATCCGGATGACCCCGCTGACCTCCTGAAGCCGCATCGCGATCTCGTATTCCCGCAAAAGCCGTGCAATCTCCCGTGGGATTCGATGGCTCCGGCTGAGGGTCTTTACGGCAAAGGATCTTCTCTCTTTTTTCCGAAAGGCGCTGAAGACAAGAGTTCGAGAGGAGTGGTATATCTCTTTTTCAATGGTATATCCATCGAGGATGATCCGCATGTGAACCGGTCCGAGGTATGGGTTGGCCCGAAATTTCTCCGCCGACTGGGATCTGTCCGGCTTTCTGGTCATCGGTATGATCCAAAACAGCAGCGTTTTTTAATGAATAGAGACAGTAGTAAAAAAATTGGCGATTGTCAATATCGGAAAGTTTTGATACATCCAGATGATGGAAGATCAAGAGCCAGAGCATATCCGAATGCCAAAAAACATTCAAATGCCAAAACAGAACCGAATGCCAAAACAGAACCAAATCAAGGAGGAAGAATGAAAAGCAGCGTCTATTTCATGGACCTGAGAACCTCGCCCAAGGCCAATCTCTTTGCAAAGCTGGAGAATCTGCTTAACGCGGCCGATTTTTCAAAGACCTTCAAAAAGCGGGATCTGGTGGCTGTCAAGCTCCACTTCGGAGAGCTGGGCAACATCGCGTTCATCCGGCCTGTCTACATCCGAAAGATCGTGGAGATGATCAAAAAAAGCGGGGGAAACCCCTTTCTGACCGATGCCAACACCCTATATGCCGGCACCCGCAGCGACACCCCGAGCCATCTCACCACCGCGATTCAAAACGGCTTTGCATATGCGGTGGTGGAGGCCCCGCTGGTGATCGCAGACGGCCTCCGGGGGAGGACCGAGGTTCCGGTCAAGGTGGAGGGAAAGCATATCGAGACGGCCTACATCGGCACCGAGATCATGGAGGCCGATGCCTATATCTCGGTGGCCCACTTCAAGGGGCATGAGCTGTCCGGATTTGGCGGGGCCATCAAGAACACCGGCATGGGGTGCGCCTCCCGAAGGGGAAAGCTCGCGCAGCATTCCGGGGTCTCGCCAAAGGTCAAGGGGAAGAATTGCGTCGGGTGTGGGGACTGCATCGAGCACTGCTCCCAGGAGGCCATCGCCCTTGTGGATGAGAAGAAGGCGAAGATCGACGAGGATAAGTGCATCGGCTGCGGCGAGTGCATCCTCATCTGCCCCAACAGCGCGATCCAGATCCATTGGGAGACCTCCATCCCCACCTTTCTGGAGAAGATGGTGGAGTATACCCAGGCGGTGGTCAAGGGGAGGGAGAAGCGGTCGATCTACATCAACTTCATCACCAATGTCTCTCCGGCCTGCGACTGCTACGGCTACAACGACGCGGCCATCGTCAGGGATATCGGGATCGTGGTATCGAAAGATCCGGTCGCAGCCGACCAGGCTTCGGTGGATCTGATCAACAACGAACCGGCCCTGGCCGGCTCCTGCATCGACAGCAGCAAGGATACCTGCGGGCTGGACAAGTTCAAGGCGATCTATCCCAAGGTGGAGTGGCCCATCCAGCTCGAATATGCCGAAAAGATCGGGCTGGGGAGCCGGGAGTATGAGCTGATCACCGTCTGATCATACCTTTGGCGGAGAAAATCGGGGCAAAAACGGAGCGTTCTCTCAGGGGGACGCTCCACGAATCCCCCGGATGTCCGACCGGTTGTTCGACCGGTTGTTCGCTCCGATGTTCGACCCGATGTTCGACCCGATATTCGACCGTATGTTCAAGATGAATTTCCGGGTCAGATCTTCTGAGATGACATGGGAATAGATCTCTCCTCCGGGAGTGAGGCCGAAGATCTTTCCAGAGGATAAAAACCACTGCAGCAGCCGGATTCCCGCGGCCCTTCGATCCGCCGGTTCCATCTCCGTCTCCCCCAAATAGGGAATCGGATAGGGAATTGGGGAGGGGAGGGGGGCTTTGGTATCGATGATCGATTTCATGAAATTGGTGATCCGGCCCAGCCTGAGAAGGGTGGCCGCCTCGATCCGGGAAGTTCGGTCTTCTATGGGCAGGGCCGATCCCCGCATAAGGGAAAAATCTGCGGGAAGAAGCCCCTTTTCCCGGCAGTATTCGTAATCCCGGCTGCCGGGTGCGGGATAGAAGATGGAGACCCCGGCAAGGGTTCTCTGTCCTGCCAGATAGAGAAGATCGGCAAGCGAGTCTTCCGCAGACTGACCGGGCCCGGCAGCGATGATATAGCAGACCGCATCCATGCCGTATTTCTCGGCAAGCGCGATAGCCTTTTCCAGTCCGGGCCGCACATCGGGTCTGCCGAAGCGTTTCAACTGGACTAGTGAGATGCTTCCGAGGGAGAGGTTCAGCGTCCTGAATCCGGCCGCCTTCATCTTTTGAATCATCGGTTCATCGATGGAGGGCGGATAGAGACCGTTCATGGCCCTCAGTTCAATGTCGCTTTCGGAAAAGCGGTCGATGATCCCGGAAAGCAGTTCCATGAACCATCTTCTGTCCAGGGAGAGGTTTTCGTCCTCGAAGTCGATAAAGCCGACATCGCCCGGGCCCGCCTGGGCCTCGATCTCGGAAATGACGGATGAGACCGAGCGGCGGCGGAAGGGGATATCTGCCCCGCCCAGTGCGCAGTAGGTACATTTGAGGGGGCATCCCCGGCTGGCCGTCACCACGATGCTTCCCCGGCCCTTGCGCCGGTAGAAATCGTTCCGGATCAGATCGAAGGCCGGCAGCGGATAATTGTCCGGATTCTCCATCAAAGCCGGGGCCGAGACATGCAGGCTTGGGCCGGCTTTTCGGAAGACGATGCCGGGCACATCTTCAAGGGATCTCTTTTCCCGGATCGCGCGGGCCAGCGCGGGAAGCGAGACTTCCCCCTCTCCACGGAGCAGATAATCGACGGCCTCATGTTCCATAACCGCCTCTGGCAGGGCTGTGGGATGGTGGCCACCCAGAACGACCTTGCAATCCGGGTGGAATTTCTTGACGGCCCCAGCCGTTTCAATGGCCGCTTCGCTGTAGGGGGTGAAGAGCGAAGAGATGCCGACAAGCCATGCACCTGATTCTGCGGCCGTCTTTCCGATGTGCTCGAAGCTGTAGCCGTAATGGCGGTACCCGTGGAACAGGGCAAAGGGGGAGATGTCGGGTCGGCCGTAAAAGGGATGGAGACAGGCCATCGGTTCCGGAGTTTCGATGATCCGGGATTTGGCGGTTGCCAGCCCGTCGAAAATATCGACGGAGAAGCCCGCCTCCCGCAAAACGGCCGCGATGGAGGCAAGACCGTAGGGAATGGTGCGCTTCGCGGTCAGATAGAAGTCCCGGATCGGGGGTTGTATTAGGAGGATGTCAGTCATCTGAGGTTACGCAGTGAGTGAGAAGGATAGGATTACTTGTCAGTTCTGCATGAATTCAGGGGGGACAGTCATTTAACGGTCAGCCGGCTCGAAGACCCGATGGCCCCGTTGCGCCAGAAGACGCCGTGCCTCTGCCTTGGATAACATCATCTGCTGCGCTTCATCCATCAGCCGATTCAGCTCGGACTGCTCATTATCGGCAAGCGGACGATGTTTTTGCAATTCTGCCAGTTCTTCAAGACGCATCTGCCGCGTTTTATCCATCATCGAATTTGCGGTTTTCCAAAGTTGGATATCATCCATCAATGAAAGCTTTGCCGGATACGTCTGTTTTTCCATTCCTTTCTCATCCTTATTTAAAGTCTTTCTGAAGGAATCTTTCCGGGACGGTTATCTGCAATTTTTCATTACCGCTCAATATCCGTAAATTGGAAAGCGGCATCTCTTTTATGGAAATGGTAAAGATGCCCATGCCAATCTACAGTATATCAAGATCTTTTACAATATCTGATTTCCGGACCAGGAAACATTGACAGATGGATTTCTGATGGTATAATATACCATCAATGGAAACAGTGCTGATCAAACATGACAAGATTACGGATGAATACGGCAATACAGTGGAAATCAAAATCTGGTCTGTTCCGAAATCCGATGACAAGCCATATGGTTTCAAATATTCTCTGGTTTACATCGTAAACGGTGAAAGGGTATTGGGTTACGACAATGCCGAAAGAAAAGGCGATCACAGACATTACAAAGAGCGGGAAGAGCCTTATCTGTTTGTAAATCTCGAAAAACTGGCAGAAGATTTTTTTAAAGATATTGAAGGTATCAGAAGGGATATTTATGAAGATCAAAAAAGTCAGCGTCGGGATAAAAGACCTGGAAACAGCGTTGAATGAATTTGTTGAAATCGGCAGGACCCTTGAAGAGGGGAAGTCGGTCAAAAAAGAAAAAGGTGTCTGGTTTACAAGTGTCGAGGCTTTCCGAAAAGCGGTGACTCCCAGACGGCTTGAACTCCTAAAAGCCATTAAAAAGGAGAAACCCTCATCTGTCCGCCATTTGTCAAAAATCATAGGGCGGGATATCAAAAATGTTTCGACAGATATTCGATTTCTTGAGCAGGTCGGGCTTGTCGATATCCAAAAAAATCCCGGGTCGGAAAGAGAATTGAAACCGATTGTAAATTATGATAAAATTCTGTTTGAAATCGCTGTTGCCTGAACGGCTGTTCTATATCCACCCTTCTTTTCTCTTCATTTGTTTGAGCCTTTCGAATTTTCCTATTCAAAATTGACCAAAGAAGAGGAGAGACGTCATAATGCCGAATTCCGGCATTGACCGAACCCCACAGATGGGATACTATTCTATTCAGGATGATGAAAGCTGTTTCGGGAATCCAATCGCGGCCTGAAGCCAAAGCCGCTTTTTATACAGGAGCCAACATGCCGGGAAAAAACGATCTGAAGAGGAATGTGGAAAAGCAGTTTACCGTTCTTTGGATCATTTGGGGCGCCTTGATCAGTGCGCTGGTGATCTATCTTTTCATGGGACATGTGCTGCGTCCTGCCCTCGGTCCGCAGGTATCCGAGGGATTTCCCCTCGATTCTCTCCGAATGATCCTGATGGCCGTCTCGGCCCTTGAGCTTTTTATCATCTATTATATCCGCCGCTCTCTGCTCTATCCGGGGCCGTCGGGTCCGATTACGGACCGCAAAGGCCCGAAACCGGTGATCAACCGCCAGCTTTTTCTGGGGAAATACACCTCTGTGGTTATCATCTCCAACGCGATTGCAGAGAGCATCGGAATATACGGCCTTGTGCTCTTTCTCCTGGGGGACACTCCGCAGACCCTCTATCTTTTCATCGCGGTCTCGGCAATGGCTATGGTTGCGTTTCGGCCCAAGCGATCCGAGTTCGACCATCTCGCAGTCAAGCATATCTTCAGATAATGATCAAAAAAAAGAAACTCGACCGACAGGGGCAGCCTGCAAAGCGATCTGCCGCAAATCCGTATCTTGTTACCAGCCTTGTCTTTCTGGGCATGCTCCTCTTCGGCCATTTTTTCCTGTACTGGGGAGAGAGCGCTCTGGCCTACATCCTCCTGCTCTATCTCATCGTCACTTTAGGCATCCGCCTGGATGACATCTCCCGGCTGATCGGGACGAGCTTCGGAAGACCCACCCAGATTCCCGAGGATGAGGAGAACATCATCGGTCAGTTGAGCGATCTCCGGACCGAAATGGCAAAGATGACGCTGGTGCTGGAACAGATCCGGGATGGAATGGAGAACCGGACCCCTTCGGTTGAAAGTCATGATCAAAGCAATGGAGTGGAATAAGAGAAGATGCCTAAAAGAGAAAAAAAAGAGAAGCGGCCGCCCAAAAGATTACGGATTACCGGGGCTACGGTTCTGGGGCTGCTGATGGGGATTGCCGCGATTGCCGGGGGGATCTACGGCGGGATGACCTCCGGGATCTATGATGCCTATGCAGGCGCGGGGCTCGGCGTCTGCCTCATCGGTCTGGTCCTCTATATGTCCTGGCGATGAGCCGGGGACAAAAGGGTTAAGAGGGCAAAAAATTGTCGGTCAATTTTTGAAAATCCGGTTGACAATAAAAACGGCTTGCTTTATAGTCTCCCAATTGAAGAGCGGGCATAGCTCAGTTGGTAGAGTACAAGCTTCCCAAGCTTGGTGTCGCGAGTTCGAGTCTCGTTGCCCGCTCCAAAAGGAAGTCGCTGGAAAGGGTTCGATCCGGAGATGGCCGGATAGAATGTGGCCGCCTTTTTCAAAACCCTTGAGTTTGGGTAGACCTTTTATTACGAGACGATGATTCGAGATAATCTCAACGCAATGGTTTTATTTATGACTCGATAATAATCGACGGAAGACTCACTGCGATAAAAGGTTTACGATCTCGAAAACGGGCGGCTGCCCGTTTTTGTTTTTTGGGTTCAGGGGGGTTTCCCCCAGTCGCGGATTTGAAGCGGCAGCCCTGAAACATAGAACCCGAAACAGCGGGAAAGCAGATCAACAGCAAACGAATCGTATGGGCGCAAAAAGAAGAAAAGAGACCGGAAAAAAAGGCTCCGGGGGCAAAGAATCGGCAAGGATCAGCCCGGAGAAGGTTCGGATGATCATCGAAAAAACCATTGATCTTGCCGAACCCCTCTGCGAATCCCTGGGGATGGAGCTGGTGCATGTGGAGTATCAGCGGGAGCCGGGGGGACGGATTCTCCGGATCTATATCGACCGGCCCGGCGGCGTGAGGCTGGAAGACTGTGTCCAGGTGAACCGGGAGCTGGGGGATCTTCTGGATGTGAGCCTGGAGGATGCCGGCGCCTATCGTCTGGAGGTTTCTTCCCCGGGAACGGATCGCCCCCTGGGGCGGCCTGCCGACTATGAGCGGTTCAAAGGGAATGTGGCCAAAATCAGAACCGTGACACCGTTGGACGGGCAGAAGAATTTTACGGGCACGCTGAAAGGGATCGAAATGGATCGAGTGGAACTGGATACGCAGAAAGGCACGGTTTTCATCCCCCTTTCGCAGATCGCCCGGGCCCGGCTGGTGGATTACAACGGGGTGAGCTAAAAAAAATGTTTATTACAGATATAAAACGTGTCATCGAACAGGTGAGCCGGGACAAGGGGATCGAGAGCCAGATCCTCGTCAGCGCGCTGGAGGAGGCTTTGCGGTCGGCCGCGAGAAAACGGTACGGCAGCCGGATCGATATCGAGGTCAAATACAGCGAAGGGGCAGGGGAGATAGAGGTCTTTCAGTTCCGGGAGGTCGTTGAGGATGTGACGGACCCCGAGACCCATATTTCGATGGCCGAAGGAAAAAAGCTCGACCCGGAATGTGAGGTCGGCGACAGCCTCGGCATGAAGATGGACACCAGCAGCTTCGGAAGGATCGCGGCCCAGTCGGCCAAGCAGGTTATCATCCAGAAGATGAAGGATGCGGAGCGGGATGCGGTCTATTCCACCTTTATCGAGCGCAAGGGCGAGATCATCAACGGCATTGTCCAGCGGGTTGAGCGAAACGGAGATCTCATAGTCAATCTGGGCCACACCGAAGGGCTGCTGCCGGATCGGGAGCAGATTCCCCGGGAGGTCTACCGGCGGGGGGATCGGATCCGGGCTTACATCCTGGAGGTCCGCCATGACAGCCGGGGGCCCCAGGTAATCCTCTCCCGAAGCCATCCCCAGTTTCTCACCGCGCTCTTCAGAACCGAGGTTCCGGAGATCAGCGAGGGGATCGTCACCATCATGGCCGCTTCCCGGGAGGCCGGCAGCCGCTCCAAGTTCGCGGTCGCCTCAAACGACTCGGACATCGATCCGGTCGGGGCCTGCGTCGGCATGAAGGGGAGCCGGGTGCAGAACGTGGTCCAGGAGCTGCGGGGAGAGAAGATCGATATCATCCCCTGGCACATCGACCATGCCAAGTTTGTCTGCAACGCGCTGGCCCCGGCCGAGATCTCCCGGGTGATCATCGACGAAGAGAACCGCTCTATGGAGGTGATCGTTCCGGACGATTACCTGTCAGTGGCCATCGGCCGCAAGGGCCAGAACGTCCGGCTCGCGTCCAAGCTGACCAAGTGGCGGCTCGATGTGAAGAGCGAAAGCCGGTACAGCAGAGATATGAAAGCCGGATATGAGTCGCTGATCTCTCTGCCCGGAGTGGGGATCAGCCTTGCGGATGCCCTGTATGAGAAGGGGTTTTATTCGGCCGAAGAGGTGAGCAAAGCCACGGTCGAAGATCTGCTTCGGGTTCGAGGGCTGGAGGAGGATACAGCCACGGAACTGGTTGCCGTTGCCGAAGCATTTGTTCAAAGCGGTGGAAAGATCGAGCCGGAAAGCCAGGAGATAGAAGAGGAAGATGTTCAGGGGGGAGAATCCGACGTGGAGGAGAAGAGCGATGCAGCAAATCTCCCGGAAGAAGCGGGTGAAACGGATGAAACGGATGAAGCCGATGAGGGTTCCCAGGACAGCGCCCCTGAAGAGACGGCCGAATAAACGGGAATATACGTGAATAGATTGCAGCAAGGGGGACGGATGGCAAATATCAGAGTTTACGAGCTTGCCAGGGATCTCAATATGAAGAACAAGGCGCTGCTCGACAAGTTGAGCGACATGAAGATCTCCGTAAGGAGTCATATGAGTTCGCTCGATGATGAGACAGTGGACCGGATCAAGGCGCATCTGCTCGGCAATAAAGCGGATGGAGCGGATACGACCCGGGTGAAACCCACGGTGATCCGCAGGCGTCGGAAACGGCCGGCAAAGGGGCAGGCGGATACTGCAAAGGAAATCGCGGCTTCGGAGAATACCGAAGAGACGGAGGCAACGTCGCCTGAAACTGTGACTGAGGCCGAAACTGATTTGCAGCCGGAAGAGCCCCCATATGCCATCAGACCAGATGCCATCGGATTGGAAGTGACCAGATCAGACCCGGCAGAATCAGAAATGGCAAAACCTGGTCCGGGGAAAGCCCAATGGCCTGTAACGGATTTGAACCCGGAAGCGGGATCGGCAGAAGAGATGGCCCAGAGCGCGAGAAAGGCTCCGGAAGCTC
>JAABSZ010000095.1:0-14682 GCA_011390135.1 Desulfobacteraceae bacterium
GAAAATGTGGCCAACGAAGTCCGCCGGGTCTCTCTTCTGGTGGACATCTCACGGCTGCAGAAGACCGGCTCATTCGCAGTCAGAGGGGTGGATGGATCGGAAGAGAAGAGTACCCCGCCATCTCTTCCTCTTAGGGATTCCGATAAAAAAGAGATTGAAATGGCGCTCAATATCTACAAACAGATGCTGAAATCCTCGACCCCCGCCGATATCACCCCGGAGATCTACCTCTTCAGCGCTCTGAGCTTTCTCTTTGCGGCATGGGCCCGGATCGAGGTGGTGGGAATCGCGGCAGCTTCCGCGTTTTTCCTCCTCCTTCCCCTGCCTGTCAACCGGGGCCGGAAACGCTGGGAGGGATTGCTCTTTTTTCTCTGCCCTATCCTGCTCCTTGGAATCGTCGGCATCATCAATCTTCATCTGCTCCGTCCCGGCGGGATCGATCTCCTCTTTTCAGAGCGGATTTTAGAACGGCTGTCCGGACTTGCCGGAAGATATCATGAGATCCGCGATACCCTCTCCCGGCTCATCGAGGCCCAGGACCCGGCAGGTATCCAGCGGTATTTCTTTGAAAAGGTTCGAAACCTGGTCTGGTTCATCGGCCTCGGGGTCATTCTGGTGCAGGTGGTTCGCGCGTTTTATCTCCCCTTCTTTGCCCTTTTCATCCTCGGGCTTTACGAAGCGCGAAGGGATATCCGCAGAGACGACCGGCTCATTTACCTTCTCTTCCTATGCACAACCGCGCTTCTCATCCTCTATGTGCAGGTCTTTCACCTCTGGGCCATGTATAACCGATGGATTGTCCTCTTTCTCTTTCCGGCCTACCCCTTTGTCGGATACGGCATATATGCTCTTCTCCGAAAAATCAGAGGATTCTTTTCAGCAGAATCAAAGGCCCCTTATGCACTTGTTGCCGCTCTGATTTTGTTCGTTACCCTTCCCAAAATTGCCCGGTATGACGATCGGGCTGAAAAGATGGTATTCAAGGAGATCGGCGCCTATATTTCCCGGTTCGAGGAGAAGAATTCCCCTTCAGAAGATCTTTTCCGGATCGGAGCGGGAATAAAAGAACTGATTCTGATCGATTTCTACGCGAAGGAGGAGAGCCGCAGCGCTCTCCCCTTTGACCGGGAGACTCTCATCTCCCCCGAAAAGATGCGGGATGCCGAAACCCTGAAAAGGTTTGATTACTTTATTCTGAATTCTCAGCCATTCGAACAGCCGGCCCATGAATGGCAGAGGCTTCGGAAGGCTGCCGGATTTGTCCGGCTGAAGGTCTGGGATTCTCCCTCAGAGGGTCGGCTCATCCTCTATCATCGGGAAAATCGATGAAGATCGGAATCGTCTGCCGGATCTATACCGATAAGAAGGGCGGCAAAGAGCGGTATTCGATGATGCTCTGCCGCCATCTGATTCAAAAGGGGCATACGGTTCATCTCTTTGCCCACCGGGCCGACCCTGAACCCGGAGCGCTCTTTCACAGGGTTCCCATGTTTCCCCTCTCCGCTCCGCTCAAACATCTCAGCTTTGCCTCTTTTGCCTCCGGCATGGCCCGAAAAGCAGGCATCGATATTCTCCACAGCATGGATCGGATCATGGAGCAGGATATCTTCCGGGCATCGGACGGCCTCAATCCGGTTCAACTGCAGCAGTGTTATCCATCTCCTTTTGTAAGATGGCTGAAATCCATAGGCCCCCGCAGGCAGGTTCTTGGGTATCTGGAAAAAAGAATCTTTACAAAAGGGAAGGCAAGGTCTATCATCGCCAATTCCCGGCTGGTGCGCGATCAGATCCTGAACCATTATCCGGCAGCAGAAAGCCGGGTCCGGGTCATCTACAACGGGGTGGACCAGGAGCGTTTCCATCCCGGTGCAAAAGAACATTTTCGGATGCAGATACGGGATGAATACGGCATCGGCCAACAGAATCTTTTATTGGTCTTTGCAGCAAATGATTTCAAGCTCAAAGGGCTCAGGGATCTGATGGCGGGGATGGCGGCGCTGAAGGATTCCGGCATCGAAGCCCTTGTCGTCGGGGAAAGCAATCCGGCGCCATACGGCCGGGAGGCAGGAAAGCTGGGAATCGGCAGACAGATTCATTTTACTGGAGCACAGCCACAGGTGGAACGATTTCTTGCATCAGGTGATATCTTTGTGCTGCCCACCCGCTACGACGCATTTGCCAATGTCTGTCTGGAGGCCATGTCCTGCGGACTTCCGGTGATCACAACTCCGGCCAATGGCGCGGCAGAACTGATCAGAGATGATGTAAACGGCTATCGGGCCGCCCCTGGTGATATTGAAATGCTTGCCCGGAGAATCGGATGCCTCCGGGATCGGAACAGAAGGGAAAAAATGGGAACCGCCGCGGCAGAGACCGCAAAGACCTATACCTGGGAGGCGCACTTCGAGAGAGTGACAGCGCTCTACGGAGAACTTGCATGATCCCCGATACCCGGCCCGTTGAAATCCTTACAGACGGAGATCTCCTCTTCAACCGGGATGAGTACCCGCTGCTGCAGCAAATGGGGTTCGATTCCTTTGATGCGTTCCGGAGCTATGATGGCGGAACCCTCATAAAAAAGATCCGGGAGAGATCGGTCATCCGGATACCGATTCCAAAGAAGCACGGCGGCGGCGCATACTTTCTGAAGCGCCACAGGGCAGAGCCTTATGGACACCGTAAGTGTTACCAAGGGAGAATCGAATTTGAAAACATCCTTGCCTTTCGAAGAAAAGAGATTGCGACGGTGCTTCCGGCTGTGATGGGAGAACGGATTACCGGCAGCATCGGAAACCGGCGGGTTGAATCCTTTATTGCCACAAGAGATTACGCCCCATTCACTCCGCTGGAGACGCTTCTGGAAAAAACGCCTGAGATCTTTGCAGAGCAGAAGAACAAGGATTCGCTGATGCAGGCGATTGCAGCCCTTGCCCAAAAGATGCATTGGGCAGGCTTCAACCACAAAGATTTCAACGCCACTCATATTTTGCTCCGGTATGCTGATATCGCGTCGGAAGAGCCCCCGGCGCTTGCCCTCTACGACCTTCAGCGGGTGGATCAAAAAAAGATATTTCGATTTCGATGGATCATCAAAAGCCTGGCCGAAGTGGGATATACCCTGCCGGAGCCCCTCTTCTCGGCTCAGGATCGAAACCGTCTGCTGTGCTTTTATAAAGGAAAAGAAAGCCTTTCTCCCTGGGACCGCTTCCAATACCGATGGATAGAACGGAAAAGAGAGCGAATCGCCCGCCATACGGAGAAGATTCGTATGCGGCAGAAAAAGGAAGAGAGCATCTCCGAATCATGTGCGGAACTAAACCCATGAAAAGGCCGGACCAACTGCCGGCAGATCAGACGCCGATTCCCATCGGAAAAATCCGAAAGATCCTGGTGATCAAGATGCGCTACATCGGGGATACGGTACTGGTGACACCGCTGCTGAAGGCCATTCACAAGGGGATGCCGGATGCAAAGATCGATCTGCTGGTCAACCGGGGAACCGAGAGCGTGTTGGAGGATATCCCCTGGATCGAGGCCATCCATACCTATGACAAAGGCAGAAAGGCGCAGTTGAAAGAGATGATCGGTCTCTGCGCGAAGCTTCGAAAGAGAGGGTATGATCTGGTAGTCGATCTGACCGTCAACGACCGGAGCTGTTTCTGCACCTTTGTTTCAAGAGCCCCCTTCCGCCTGGGCTTTTACCGGGAGGGGTGGAAGCGGCGCTGCTACACCCATATCGTTCCGTCGATCCTGGACCGGGTGCATACGGTGGATCACCATCTTCGGGCCGCGGAGATGCTGGATCTGCCGGTTGATGATATCCATCCGGAGATCCCGGTCTCCGGTGAAAAAAAAGCTGCGGCCCAAAAAGAACTCCAAAAAGCGGGGATCGATCCGGATGCGCCTTTTGCCATTATCCATCCGGGCGCGCGCAGGCCGTACAAAAGTTGGCCCATCGGCAATTTTGCCGAACTGGGGGACCGGATCATCAAAAGATACGATCTTCCCATTCTCTTTTTGGGGGGAAAGGAGGATCGCTCCGCTGCAGGGGAGATCATCGGCCGGATGCGCCACAGTGAAAAAGCCACTGACTGCGCGGGGAAGCTGCCGCTGAAGATGCTGCCGGCCGTGATCAAGGCCGCAAGATTTCTGATCGGCAATGATTCCGCGCCGATCCATATCGCGACAGGGGTCCGCACACCGGCCATCGCCCTTTTCGGCCCCACCCTCTGGGAGGCGTGGGCTCCCCGCCGCAGCCGCGATCGAGTGCTGGCAGCAGAATTTCCCTGCAGGCCCTGCGGCCACAGCGCGCCCCTATGCCCCAAAGGGGAGGATTACTGTATGGCAAGCATCTCTGTCGATTCCGTATGGGATTCTGTATCGGAGGTCATGATCTCTTGAAAATCTTCTGGGCTGCATGGAAGGCTTTGCGGCAGCCGTCAAAACACTGGCAGATGATCCGATCCGGTATCAGAAGATCTCCCAAAGGGCAAGATCAAGAGTAGAAAAGATCTCCTGGAAAAACAGGCCAAAAGAGATCTTTGATTTAATAGTGCAGACAGAGCATTCATAAACCGAAAAGTCGGATAAGAGCGGCCCATGTATCTCCCGGAGCCGCGGGAGGAGGAGAGAAGTTGTCCCAGCAGGAACCCCTGATCAGTATCATCATTCCGGTATACAATCGAATCGCGTATGTCTTCGAGGCCATCGACAGCGCATTGAACCAGACCTATCCAAACATCGAGGTGATGGTGGTCGATGACGGCTCAACAGACGGAACCTATGAACAACTGGAGGCATCCCATCGGCCCATTGTTCTGCTGCAGCAGCCGGAAAACCGGGGTCAGGCCGCAGCCCGAAACCGGGGGCTCTTCTCCTGCAGCGGAGAATATGTCCTCTTCCTCGACTCTGATGACGTGCTGGAGCCCCATGCCCTCGAGACCCTTTGGGGGGAACTCTCCAGGCGGCAGGAGAAGGATTCGACATGGGGGTTGAGCTACGGCAAAAAACTGACCTGCGATTCCGATCTGAGGCCCGCCAAGGCCAAATCCAAAACCTATTACGACGGGAATATCCTGCCCCACCTCTTCTTCGACAACTTTGTCCGCACCGGCTCCTATCTGGCCCGGAAATCGATCATACAGGAGATCGGCGGCTATCGGGAGGATCTGCGGGTGAAGGAGGATCTGCTGCTCCACTTCACGTTGGCGGTTCATTACAAATTCGCGTTCACCGGCCAGTTCCTGTCCAAATACCGGCGCCATGTCAACCACAGGGCCCGGCACAACTATGACAAGATCATCGAGCAGGACATGCGCCACCTCGACTATTTCTTCGAGGAGCACCCCCGGCTCGATCCGGCCATCGAAGGGGTCAAAGACCTGATCTATGCCAAAGAGCATCTGGAACTGTGCAAGATCGCCTGGAGATCCCGTCTGCCGGAGATCTATCTGTACCACTGGAAAAGTGCATGCGCGCTGCATCCCAATTTCCGATGGCATCCCAAATTCCTGAGCCGCGCCCTCTGGGCCCATGTAAAGCTCTCATAGATAAAGCTCTTACAGGACCAAGCTGCGGGTCTCCTCCGCCATGATACCGAAGAAGAGAGGTGGGAGCTGATTCTCTATCAGCGGGAGGGTTTTTCCAACAGTTCCGTGAGCCTGTCCGGATAATCGGTGAAGATGCCGTCCACCCCGATATCGATCATTCGGCGCATCTCGGACATTTCGTTGACGGTCCAGACATGGACGCCGCAGCCGATCCGGTGGGCATGGCGGACAAATCGACGGGAGGCGATTCTGAATCGGCCAAAGGATACGGGAATTTGGACGGGAATCTGAAAGGATCTTCCCGGAAGCCTGGAAAACCGGCTCAGGCCGATCCGGTGCAGCAGAAAAAACCACTGGATCTCCGGCTTGGAGGCCGCGGTCGCCACTTCCGGGCAGCAGCGTCGAAAGGCCGCGATGGTCCGATGATCAAAGGAGGCCGCAAGGACTTTTCGGGCCATCCCATGCTTTCGGATCATCCGGCAGAAGGGCGCGACAATGGGCGGATGGAGCTGTTTGATATCGATGTTGATCCGGATATCGGGAAAGCGCAGAAAGACCTCCTCCAGAGTCGGAACGGTGATCCTTCTTCCGGATGGTCTCCTCCTGCAGATCTCTTCCGGATGCTTTTCTCCCCTTGAAACAGATGCATCGAGCTGTTTGAGCTGATGCAGAGTCATGCCGGAGACAGGGCCTGTGCCGCTGGTGGTCCGATCCAGATTTGGATCATGGATCACCACCAGATGGCCGTCTGCTGTGGCTCGGATATCGGTCTCCAGCATATCGGCACCGATTTCCAGAGCCTGATGAAAGGCATAGATGGTATTTTCGGGCCACAGCCCTGCCCCGCCCCGATGCGCCATCACCAGGGGCCTTCCGGTAGAGAGAAAGGGTCGAATATCCGAAGGCATCTCCTCTCCCTTATGCCTTGGGCATCATGCTCTCCGGGATTTCGACCGCAACCACCTCTCCGGTCGCGCAGACCTGCCCCTTGGCCGAAAGTTCCGTCTCCACCACCACTTTTTTGCCCTTGATCTCCTTCACCTTGGATCTCAGCTCCAGAGGGCCGTCAATGGGCGTCGGCTTCAGATATCTGACATTGAGGGAACCGGTGACAAAACGCAGGACCGGCTCCGAGCCCATCTCCCGGTTTTCACTCCGATATCGGGCCGCGGCCGCGGTCCCGGTCGAGTGGCAGTCGATCAGCGCTGCTATAAGGCCGCCGTAGACAAATCCGGGAATGGCAGTATGATAGAGGCTCGGGGTATAGGAGCAGACGCTCTCCTCGCCGTCCCAGTAGCTTTTGATCTGATGTCCGTAGTCGTTGAGCCTTCCGCAGCCGTAGCAGTGGCTCATATCATCGGGGTAATGGTCCTGAAATGCCTTCTCCGTCATCCAATACGCTCCTTTCGATTTATCCGTTCATCTCATCTGGTCACATCTCATCCGTTCATCTCGTCTGGTCATCTCATCTGGTCATCTGAAGATCCTCATTTGCAAAAGCCGCAAAAGTAAGGTCTATTAAAAACCAAGGCCATGCGGTTGTCAAATGATTCTTCATCGGTTTTTCCTCAAACGCTCAAAAGCCGACGCAGGAAAAACGACAAAGATCTTGCAATTATCGACTCTCCCATTTAAAACATTCAATAGGAATCATTTCGATGTGAGAGGGCATTGTTCATAGGGAGCCATATGGACAGGGAAATCTTACGTTTTTTCGCAGCAGACCCGGTTCGGGCGCGGGTCAGAGATATTCTTAAACGGCTTGTGCATTGACAGAAGCCGGGGTTTATCATACATATGCATAGAGCAATGGGCGCGGATCGCCTTTTCTGCATAGCCGGAGGTATAGATGGCAGATCAAATGATGGGTTTAGTCCAGAGGACCGGAGACCTGATCGGTGAAATCAATGAGAAGTTCTATTTTTACCTGGATATCGAGACTTTTATCCCCTGGTTGATCGTCTTTCTGCTATATGTGCTTTACAAATTCGTTTCAGCCTATTTCGAGGACAAGAAGCTCGACAGCCTGGAGCTGATCAAGCTGCTGGGGATCTATTTTCTGATCCTCTTTATCACCATTGCCTCGTATGTGGACATCCGCAGGATCGGCGCGGGAGACAACCCGGAATACTCCTTTTTCATGCTGATCACGGCCATGGCCATCATCGTGGTGATCCTGGCCTGGGCTTCGAGAGATCCAAATTCCCAGAAACGATGGATTCTGGGGGCCCTTTTCGTGCCGATTCTTCTGCTGATGATCACAAACGGCAGAATCCTGGAGGACCGCCTCAACGCCATCTACGGCATCTTTCCCCGATCCGATCTCTCCTTTATCAACCTCTACGGAGAGGTCAAGGCCCTTCGCCTCGGCGGATATATCTCTGCGGATCAGGTAAAGAACCTCGAGGAGATCATCTCCAGCCACCGCGCAGTCTACGAAAGCGCAATCGTGGGATACCGGGACGAGGACAACCTGGTCAAGCCGTATGCTTTTGTGGTCCTGGAGTCCAAAGTCACCGGAACCAAAATCCTGAAAAAAGATATCTTAAAGCATGTGGAAAATCGGATTCAGGAGAACTGGATACCGCCCAATGTGGTGCCGGCATATATGGATTTCGTCCCCCGGGATCGGCTGCCCAAGACCCAGTATCCCAAGATCGGTCGAATGATGGACGGCCACCCGGCCGTGGCAATCAGCTCGGTGGTGGGCCAGCGGGACGAGGCCATCGCCTATGTGGTACTCAACGAGGGGTATGCCGATACCAGCAACCTGAAGCGGGAGATCCTCAACTTTGTCTACAATATCATCCGGAACAACAACAAGATGTCTCCCTATCTTATCCCCCGATGGATCGACTTCATCGACAAGGAGAAGGTTCCCAGAGACAAAAACGGAGAGATCCGTCGCCATATCCTGCAGAAGCGGGTGAAGAACTGGTCCAATGTCTTTCCGCAGCGGCCCGAAAAAACCTTTTTCGAAAAGATCGAAGAGGGTCGATAGTCCGATGTTTTTCAGCCAATTTCAAACCGGCACAAGGGGAAGAGAATGAAAAAGATCATCGGTTGGATTATGCTCCTGTCCATTATTCTGTCAACACCTGCTTTCGGCAAGCTAGAGCGGGTCGAAATCGATCCCCGGGGGGGGTATGACCGTCCCTATGAACGAGATTATCAGTACAACAATGACGGCTATTATGATGGCGGGCTCTACGATCCCTTCTATGTGGAACTCAACGCAAATGATGATTCCCTGGAGGCCAGAATCGGAAAAGAGCTGACCAGAGGCCCCAACGCGATGTCCATCGGCATCAACGGATCATTTTCCGATGATGAATATACCCTGATCAGCGGGGATCTCTCCTTTGGCAACCGGCTCTTTGACGAGGACCGCTTCTTGTTATCCATGGGCTTTCGCGGGATCGGCGGAACCGTGGAGACGATCCATCCGGATAAAAATCCGAACGAGGATGCGGATGTGGGGGCCATCAGCTTTCTGATCTCTGCGATTCTGGCAATCCCCAATGTCGGCTTCGATATAATCGGCGAGGTGGCAACAGGGCCCGATCCCATGTGTTTCAAAGATACCGAAAGCTATCTCGATGCCCGGATCGCCCTGGGCATAAATATCCTCGACTATCGGAGGGGAACGGTGCTGCTCGGCTTCCGGGCTCTACAGATCGAATTCGACAAGGCCTTGTATGAAAAAAATGAGCTGAGCGAGGAATCGTTCTTTTTCGGCTATCGCCTCCGGTTTTAGACCCCTTTACGCCACCGCCAGGGAAAACAACCATGAAAATCGGCCATATTCCGCTTATGATCGCCATTCTGCTCTTTACCGGGCTCTATACCGGCTGCCAGACGGTTCAGGATATCCTGTATGACCCCATGTCGGAATCGGATCTCCAGCGCTTACGGGATGTCCGGAAGACGATGCTCGACGGAAACACCATCGAGGTGCAGGTGGACCAGAAGATCGCAGATGCGGTGGAGCAGATGGCCATGACCCTGAAGCCCGAATACCGGAACAGCCGGATGGGTAAATTCAAGCTCGGATTTCTGGAGATCACCGACATAGACCGGAACACCGTCACCCAGATGCACAACTACGTCACCGAAAAGGCCCTCACCTTCTCCTATCTGGAGCCGACCATTGCAGAGAACTTCAGCATTGTAGAGCGGTTTCTGCTCAAGGATGTGATACGGGAGCTGCGCCTGGAGAATGTCGAAGAGCCGGAGAGATATATCGACCAGGAGCTGGCCCAGCGGCTGGGAAGGATCTACCATCTCGATGTCATCGAGACCGGTATCACCGTCAACTCTCCTGATTTTCTCGACATCAACCTCCGGATGATCGAAACCCGACGGGGCCGGATCATCGCGGTGGGCTCTGTCAAAATCCACAAGACCGAGCCGGTGCGTCGGTGGCTTCAGGAGAGAGGAGAGACCGGCTTCGATCTGCCGGGATTGTACTGATATTCCTTCCCTTGGGTCGCGCCCTCCCTCCCTTTGGAAAAAGTCTCTTGAAAGCCCTTCGGATTTCTGCTATTGAATTTCAAAGAGTTCCTTTTTTTATTCCAGCAAAATCAGAAGGATGAAAATGAACTGGCTTCGAAAGCGTCCCGGCCGATTCCTGCTGCTTGCCATCACCGTTCTCCTCACCTGCACCATTGCAGAGATCGGAGGCCGTTCCCGATGGCTAGGCGCCTACGAAAATGCCTACTATGATCTGTGGCACCAGCTTTCCGGGGTGCGGGCCGCACCGGAACATGGCCTCATCGTCACCATCGACAATCAGACCCTGATCGAGTACAAAGATGAGCCGATGGTCTTCTGGGGGCCCCACTTTGCAAGGGCAGTGGAGAATCTTCGAATGGCCGGGGCCAGAGTCATCGGCATCGATTTCATGTTCACCGTCAGCATCGAATCCTGGCTCTCCCGCCTCGACACCCCGGGAAGCGATCTGAGCCGCACCTACGACATCCCCTTCCGGGAACAGCTCAACAGAGGAGATGTTGTGCTGATAGCCACCGCAACAGTCGATGAAGAGGGGAAAAACGATATTCTTATGCCCATTCCAGACTATCTCTATTCCCTGCGCAACGGCCCCGCAGACATCGGCCTTTCCAATCTCTATATGGATGATGACGGCGTGATTCGGCGCTTTGTGCCCCGGCTGATCGATGATGGCAGCGGAGAAATGAAGGGATTCGGCCTGATCCTGGCTGCGGTGATGGCCATAAAAGCAGCAGACAGCCCCGAAGCCGTTGCCCGGATCGAGCAGTTTCTTCGGTCCAATACCCCCTTCCCCATCGGTTTTGCAGGCCCTCCGGGAACCTTTCCCAGAATCTCCTTTCACCGTCTTCTGGAACCGGGTGCGGAAAATGATCCGGAGATTCAAAAGATCATCAACGGAAAAACCGTGATCATCTCCGCGGAATATGCCGGAACCAACGATATCCATCTGACGCCCTATGTGCCCAAAATCGTCACCCGGGGAAAGAGCCTCATGTCGGGCGCGGAGATCCATGCCAACATCGTGGAGACGCTCTTGACGGGCAACTTCCCCAGGCCCATCCCTCTGCCGCTCCGGCTTTTCTGGCTCATCGCGGTTACCGGAGCCGGGGTCATTCTATTCTTTCGAGTCCGTGCGCTGCAGGGGCTTCTCCTTCTTCTCTTTCTGATGATTCTCAGCGGTGCCGCTTCATTTCTGATGTTCACCCAGAATCAGATTCTGCCGGTATTGAACCTGCAGGCGGCTCTGGGCTTGAGCTATATCGCGGTTCTCGGGCTTAGGCTCACCAGCGAGGAGAAGCGCCGCTCCCGGATGGAGATGGCGATTCGGCCCTATGTCTCCGATGCGGTGGTTGATCAGGTGATCGCAAGGGACCGGATGCCCGATCTCGGCGGGGAATCGATGCGGGTGACGGTACTCTTCTCCGATATCCGGGGATTTACCACCATCTCGGAGCAGCTCAGAGCCCATGAGGTGGTGGAGATGCTCAACCAGTACTACACCCGGGTCTGCGAACCCATATTGAATCGGGGCGGCATGGTGGACAAATTCATCGGTGATGCGGTGATGGCCCTCTTTGGCGCGCCCCTGCCCCTTCCGGATCATCAGGAAAGAGCCGTGGCTGCGGCCTGGGAGATGACCAGGATCGCGCAGGATTTCAACGGGTGGCTCCAGGAGCGGTTTTCCGACCGGAATCTGCCCGAATTCCGGATCGGCGTGGGCATCCATTCGGGTGAGGTCGTGATAGGCAATATCGGCTCCTCCAGACGGATGGAATACACCGCGATCGGCGATACGGTCAATGTGGCCTCCCGTCTGGAGAGCCTCTGCAAGAAATTCGGTTGGACCATTGTGGCCAGCAGCGCGGTTGCGGACCTGGCAGGCCCGGGGGTTCGGATCGGAAAGCGGGAAAAAGTCACGCCCACGGGCAGACAGGGGGAGATTGAAGTCGTTGAAATCCTGGGGTTTGACAGGAAAGAGGATGAAGTCAAAAAGGAGGGAGGTTGAGATGAAAAGAAGATCTTTTTCACTGCTGGGCAGGAGCGGACTTCTGCTGCTTATTTTTCTGATCATGTTTCTGATGATGTTTCTGATGACGGGGGCCGCGGATTTTGCTTATGCAGGCCCTGTCGGAATGGTGACCCAGTTGAAAGGGGATGTGGTCTATCAGAGCCCGGGAGAAGAATCCCTTCCGGCCAAAAACTTCATGAAGGTGCGCGAAGGGGATATCTTTAACCTGCCGGCCGAGAGCCTAATCCAGCTCGTCTTCTTTGAAACGGGCCGCAAGGAATCCTGGCAGGGCCCCGTGGCCTTTGAGGCCGGTTCAAACCAGGGAAAGGGCAAATCGGAGAATGCGCCGGCTGTGAGCACCCTTCCGGAAAATGTGGCCAACGAAGTCCGCCGGGTCTCTCTTCTGGTAGACATCTCCCGGCTGCAGAAGACCGGCTCCAGCGCGGTCAGAGGAGTGGATGGATCAGAAGAGAAGAGTCCCCGGCCATCTCTTCCTCTTCGGGATACGGATAAAAAAGAGATTGAAATGGCGCTCAATATCTACAAACAGATGCAGAAGTCCTCGACCCCCGACGATATCACCCCGGAGATCTACCTCTTCAGCGTTATGGCAGATTACGATCAATTCGAGGAGATGGCGGGGCTGGTCGATCTGATGAAGAAGAAGCAGCCGGATAATGAACAGATCGATCTGATCGCCGGATGGATGGAGAATCAGATGTAAGGTGCAGGGGGAGATTTTATAAAATGAAAAACCGACCGCTTCTTCACACCGCATCTCTTTTGCTGGTGCTTCTTTTGTTGATGGGGAACCCTTGTCCCGAGGCCCGCGGCGCGGAGATGATCTGCGTTCCCGAAGCCGGACCCGATGGGTTTTTGGAAGGAAACCGCCCGATGATGGCAGGATGGGACGCCTTTGCGGCAGGGGATTTCATTGATGCTGCCCAATACTGGAAAAAAGCCGCGGGCCTGTATGATCCCGAAACCGCCCCCTGCCGACTTCTGGAGGCGCTTTTCCGCCTTTCCCAGTCCCAACTGGCTGCGGGCCGCTATCGGGCCGCGCAGAAAAACCTGAAGAGCGCTCTATCCATTGCAGAATCCCTGAAATCGGACAGTGCTTTGGCCGCGGTATTCTGCGAGCTGGGCAGGGCAGAACATGCCGCGGGAAACTTCGATGCCGCGCGGGCATATCTGGAAGATGGGCTGAAAACAGCAAAAGCCGCGGGAACCATAGGGATACAGGCAGTGATCCTGAACAACATCGGGAATCTGTCGGTCTCCCAAGGGGATTTGGCCGCAGGGGAAAAAGCCTATGCCGAAGCGGTTCATCTTGCCGAAAGAGACATAAACCCTGGGACCGCTGCCCATTCCCTGCTAAACCGCGCAAGACTCGCGCTTCAGCGCGGAGATGAGGTGGAAGCGGCATCCATGATATCCGCGGCCATCCCGCTGGTTCACTCCCTCCCGGATACCCATGAGAAGCTAAGGGCGCTGATCGCGCTGGCCGATTTTTTCGACCCTTCGGATGCCCCATCCGATGATCCCCAAACCGGCAGGGCAGCCGCGATCCTCGAACAGGCCGGAGAGATCGCAGAGAGGATCGGTGATCTGGGCGCGGCCTCGATGGCCTGGGGCCGGCTCGGAAGGATCTACCGCGAAGCCGGCCATATCGATGAAGCCCTCCTGTTCACCAGAAGAGCCATTTTTGCGGCTCAAAAGGCCGGAATCGAAAAAGATCTCTACCGATGGCACTGGCAGACGGGCCGCCTTTTGATCCAAAAAGGAGAGATGGACCGGGCCATCGATGCATATCGAAGGGCCGCTGCCGGCATGACAGCCATTCGTCAGGATCTGGCTGCCGCCTGTTCCGAGAGAAACTGCGGCACTTTTCGGCGGATTGCCGGCCCGCTCTTTCTTGAATTTGCGGATCTGCTGCTGAAAAGGAGCGCGGCCGCAGATGATCCAAAAGAGATTCAGGCCGATCTTCTGGAGGCCCGGGAGACGGTGGAACAGATGAAGGTGGTGGAGCTTCAGGATTATTTCAATGATGCCTGCGTGGCCAAACAGCAGAAAAGGGTCGCGTCCCTCGAAGAGGTGATCAGCAAAGATACGGCTGTTGTCTACCCGATCATCTTTTTGGACAGGGTCGAACTTCTGGTCAATCTTCCGGGGCAATTCAAGAGGTACACCACCGGGGTCGATTCCCAAAGCCTCGCGGCCGCGGTTCACAATCTCCGGGCCAAACTCCAAAGCCCCGGAAGCCGATATATCCGCTATTCGATCCTTCTCTGGGACTGGCTCGTCGCGCCCTATGAAGAAGATCTTAAAAGCGCGGACATCCATACCCTCATCATCGTGCCTGACGGCCCCCTGCGGACACTTCCCCTGAGCGCCCTCAGCAATGGGGAAGAGTTCCTCATTCAGCGGTATGCCCTGGTCACCACCCCGAGCCTAACCCTGACCGATCCCCGCCCCCTGTCCCGGGAAAATCTCCAGGTGCTGGCAAATGGCCTGACAAAAGGGGTTCAGGGGTTCAACCCGCTGCCGAGCGTTGCATCGGAGCTGGAAAGGATCGGTTCTCTCTATCGATCCCGGCTTTTCATCGATGAA
>JAABSZ010000096.1:0-11367 GCA_011390135.1 Desulfobacteraceae bacterium
CTGCGCGGAATCGGCCGTGATCGGCTCGACCGCAGCCCGGTTTCGCAGGGTATATTCCCTTTCAAACTGGCGGATCAGGTTCCGCTTCTTCGCGTACCGGTTCCCTTTGAGTTGTGCCAGATCCTCCCGGAGATAGACGTAATCTTCAAGCTGGCTCTGGGACTCGATCGCAAAGATATTACCGATCCTTTCCTCTCCGAAATCTTCGATATACTCTTTTGTCACAAACCAGAAGGAGGTAAAGCCAAGCTTTTGCGCCAGGCTCTTCAGTTCCTCGGGTGGGAAGGTTCGGCCCTCCGGAGAGACCGGCAGGATAAGATGACGGTTCTGCTCGTAGATCGCGTTGTACTCCAGAGCGATGGCCAGCGCATCCCCGTCAATGACCGCGGAATAGGGCTGAAAAAGCTTTGTGCTCCAGACGATCAGGGAGGAGAGGGAATAGGCGCAGAGGGGAAAGGATTGATCCTTGAAAAAAGGCTTCAATGCCTGATAATCGGAAAGTGTAATAGGGCTGAAAGTGCCGATCTTCATCATAGGCTTCTCTATTTTTATTCTGTTTTTTTTAAAGCGGTTGCAATTATGGGTGCGGGCGTTGAAAGCGGAGCATGGGGGTGGAATCGGCCATGGGCGCAAAACCGAGTTTCCGGTAGAAGGGGTGGGAGTTCTGCTCTGCAATGAGGGCGATCCAGAAGATCCGGTCGGCCTCCAATCTTTCAATGATCTTTTGGATGATCCGGGTTCCGAGACCCTTTCCCCGCCATCTGGGATCAACGGTCACATCCTGGATATAGGCGTCGCTTGCCCCATCCGAGATGGCCCGCCCCATGCCGATCACTTGGGCCTGGGCCCTCACGGTCAAAAAAGAGTGGCTGCCGGCCGCGAGCCGGCGGACATGATCCGGATCATCGGGGCCCTCCCCCCACCAGCCCTGCTGCCGGTAGAGCCGGATGATACCGCTGATCTCATCCCGGGTCGGGACCTCTATAAATATATATTCCAAAGCCGCATTCATGGAATGGGGTTTTGATCCGGCGGAACTTCATCTTCCAACAGGAGAGTGATCCGATTGCGCCCCTTCTGCTTGGAGAGAAACATGGCCTTGTCGGCCCGCTTGACGAAATCGGAGAGTTTCTCACCTGTATGGTACTGGGAGATTCCGAGGCTGACGGTGATGGTGATGGCACCACCGTTTTCCGGATAAAAGGTTCTGGAGCTGATCTGTTTTTTGATCCTGACCGCAACGGGAATAGCCTCCTTTGCGGTGGTCTCCGGCAGGATCATGGTGAACTCCTCGCCGCCGTACCGGTAGGCCGAGTCGGTTCTCCGAAGAGAATACTGCACGGTTTTGCCAAGCTTTGCCAGCACCTTGTCCCCCTCGAGATGGCCGTACAGATCGTTGTACTGCTTGAAATGGTCGATATCCATCAGAAGCAGAGAGAGGGGATGGTCGTGGCGCCGGGCCCGTTCCACCTCCAGTTCGAGCTGGTTATAGAAGTGGCGGGAGTTGAAGAGCTTGGTGAGGCCGTCCGTGATGGCCAGCTTCTGGAGTTCCTTTCGCAGATGGCGCTCCCGCAGGACCCGCTTGATCCGCAGCAGGAGTTCTTCAAAGCGGACCGGCTTGAAGACAAAGTCGCTCGCGCCCTTGTCCACAGCCTCCTCGTAGGAGTAGTCCCCGCTGTAGCCGGTCATCACGATCACCTCGGTGTCGAACCGCTCCTTGATCACTTCGGTCAGCTCCAGCCCGTCCATGCCCGGCATCATGATATCCGTGACCACCACCTCGAAGAGTCGCTCCTCTAAAAGATGGAGGGCCTCCTGGGCCTCTGCGGCCGTCTCGGCCTGGTACCCGACCGTCTCCATGAACTCCTTCATCAGATATCGGATGGTATCATCATCATCGACGATCAGGATGCTGGTCTCCATTGCATTATCCGGTCGAATCATTTATATATGGAGCGGCGGTGCATCGGGGTTGACAGGTTCCCTTTCCCTCTGATACAAATAGGAATTTATTATTTTTATCTAAAAGTATAACTTTATAACCGGAAGCTGACCCAGTGTCAACCGACAATTCAATCAAAAATTCCATTATATCAGATTTACACGGATCAGGGGGCATCCGTCAACAACGATGAAGCAAATTCGAAATTTCAGTATCATCGCACATATCGATCACGGCAAATCGACCCTGTCGGACCGCCTGATCCAGAAGGCCAATATTATAGCAGACAGAGACTTCCATGACCAGCTTCTCGACTCCATGGACATCGAGCGGGAGCGGGGGATCACCATCAAAAGCCAGACCGTCTGCCTTCCCTACACGGCAAATGACGGCAGGGAGTATATCTTAAACCTGATCGACACCCCGGGCCATGTTGACTTCAGCTATGAGGTCTCCAGGGCATTGAAGTCCTGCGAGGGTGCGCTGCTTTTGATCGACGCGAGCCAGGGGGTGGAGGCCCAGACCCTGGCCAACCTCTACCTGGCAATGGAGAACGAGCTGGAGATCATCCCGATCATCAACAAGATCGATCTGCCCTCTGCAGACATCGAACGGGTCAAGGGGCAGATCATCGAGGATCTGGGGCTGGAGCCGGATACCGCACTGCTGGTCTCGGCCAAGGAGGGGATCGGCATCGAGAGTGTTCTGGAGACCATTGTCAATAAGCTGCCGCCGCCGAAAGGGGACCCCGAAGCGCCGCTCAAGGCGCTCATCTTCGACTCCCATTATGATGCGTTCCGGGGAACCGTTGTCCATATCCGGATCTTCGAAGGAAAACTGAAGCCGGGCGACGAGATCATGTTCATGTCCAACAAGGCCCGATACAAGGTGGAGGAGACCGGGGTCTTTCAGATCGTCCGCATCCCGAGAAAATCCCTGTCGGCCGGGGAGGTGGGCTATATCATCGCGGGAATCAAGACCGTGAGCGACACCAGCACCGGCGACACCATCACCCTGGCGGACCGGCGCTGCGAGAAAGCCCTTTCGGGATTCAAAGAGACCAAGCCGGTCGTCTTCTCCTCCATCTATCCGGTGGCATCGGACGGGTACGAGGATCTGGCGGTGGCCCTGGAGAAGCTCAAGCTAAATGATGCCTCCCTCATCTACGAAAAGGACACCTCGGCCGCGCTCGGCTTCGGGTTCCGGTGCGGATTTCTGGGGCTGCTCCACCTGGAGGTGGTGCAGGAGCGTCTGGAGCGGGAGTATGATCTCTCCCTCATCCTTACAGCCCCTTCGGTCCGGTACGAGATCGTTCTGCACAACGGAGAGACCCGGGTGATCGACAACCCGGCCCTCTATCCGGACCCGACCCACATCGACAAGACCCTGGAGCCGTACATCAAGGCATCCATAATCGTGCCGGAGAAGTATATGGGCCAGGTGATGAAGCTCTGCATGGAGCGGCGGGGGATCAACAAGACCTACCGGTATCTCACCACGGAACGGCTGGAGATGATCTTCGAGATCCCCCTGGCCGAAGTGGTCTACGACTTCTATGACAAGCTCAAGTCGGCCACCCAGGGGTACGGCTCTTTTGACTACGAGATCATCGGATACCGGGAGACCGATCTTGTCAAGATCGACATTCTGATCAACGGAGAGAAGGTGGATGCCCTCTCCCAGTTGGTTCACCGGGACCGGGCCGAGACCCGGGCCAGAAGCGCGTGCGAGAGCCTCAAAGAGGAGATCCCCCGGCAGATGTTCAAGATCGCGATCCAGGGGGCAGTCGGGGCCAAGATCATCTCAAGAACCACGGTTTCGGCCTTCCGCAAGGATGTGACCGCGAAATGCTACGGCGGCGACATCAGCCGGAAGCGGAAGCTTTTGGAGAAGCAGAAAAAGGGGAAGAAGCGGATGAAGATGGTGGGTCAGGTGGAGATCCCCCAGTCGGCATTCCTTTCAGTATTGAAGTCGGACAAGGATTGAGGAGAAGAATCTTATGGGAATGACCATCACCGAAAAGATCCTGGCGGCCCATTCAGGAGGGAATCGGGTTTTGCCGGGTGAGCTGATCAATGCGCGGGTCGATATCGCGCTGGCAAATGACATCACCGCGCCCATCGCGATCCGGGGCTTTGAATCGGTGGGCGCGACAAAGGTCTATGACCGGGAACGGGTTGTGCTGATCCCGGATCACTTCACCCCGGCCAAGGATATCGACTCGGCCATGCAGGTGAAGATCCTGCGGGAGTTTGCACAAAAGCACGAGCTTACCCACTACTACGAGGGCGGCGAGGCCGGGGTGGAGCACGCGCTGCTTCCGGAAAAGGGGATTGTGGGGCCAGGCGATCTGGTGATCGGCGCGGACAGCCACACCTGCACCTATGGGGGGCTGGGGGCCTTTGCAACCGGCGTGGGCAGCACCGATCTGGGGGCCGCGATGGTCACGGGCGAGGTCTGGCTCAAGGTTCCCGAGTCCATGAAGTTCATCTTCAAGGGAGAATTGAACCCATGGGTCGAGGGCAAGGATCTGATCCTTTTCACCATCGGCGACATCGGCGTGGACGGCGCCCTATACCGGTCAATGGAGTTTGTCGGAGAGACCATCACCGGAATGGAGATGGCCGGCCGCCTCTCCATGTGCAACATGGCGATCGAGGCCGGGGCCAAAAACGGGATCATCGCGCCGGACAAGATCACCCAAGCCTATGTATCGGGCCGGGCTCTGCGGGAGTACACCTTCTACGAGAGCGACCCGGATGCTGCATATGTGACGGTGAAGGAGTATGATGTTTCAACCATCGAGCCCCAGGTGGCCTTTCCCCATCTGCCGGAGAACACCCGCGGGATCAGCGAGGTGGGGGATGTACCGCTGGATCAGGCCGTGATAGGCTCCTGCACCAACGGAAGGATCGAGGATCTGCGGGTTGCGGCAAAGATTCTCAAGGGCCGGCGCGCGGCAAAGAATGTCCGTCTCATCATCATCCCCGCGACTCCGGCCATCTACAGGGCCGCGATGGACGAAGGGCTCTTCGAGATATTCATGGATGCCGGCGCGATCATCAGCCCCCCCACCTGCGGGCCATGTCTGGGGGGCCATATGGGGATTCTCGCGAAGGGAGAGCGGGCCGTGGCCACCACCAACCGGAACTTTGTGGGCCGGATGGGCCATCCTGAAAGCGAGGTCTATCTCAGCAACCCGGCAGTTGCGGCCGCATCTGCCGTGGCCGGAAAGCTTGCGGGCCCAAATCAGATATGATCAGATATGATCATATTTAATCAGAGTCGATCAAATCTGAAGATCCAAAGGGTGCAGATCGGCTGGAGAGACATGGAGAAAATCCTTTAAAACCATATCAGGAAAGAATCGTAATGAAAATCGAAGGAAAGGTCTGGAAATTCGGAAATGACATCGACACCGATCTGATCATTCCCGCGCGATACCTCAACAACAGCGACCCGGAGCACCTGGCAAAACACTGCATGGAGGATGCGGACCCGGAATTTGCCCAAAAGGTCTCGGCCGGAGATATCATCGTGGGGGGAAAGAACTTCGGATGCGGCTCATCGAGAGAGCATGCGCCCATCGCGATCAAGGCGGCCGGGGTCTCCTGCGTCATCGCGCCCAGCTTTGCCCGGATCTTCTACCGAAACGCCTTCAACACGGGCCTTGCCATTCTGGAATGCGAGAATGCAGACCAGTTGAAAAGCGGGGATCATCTTTCGGTGGATTTCGACACCGGAAACCTGCTTCAGATCGAGAGCGGCAAGACCTTCTCCACACACCCTATCCCGCCCTTTATGCAGGATCTCGTCAACAGCGGGGGGCTGCTGCCCTACATCCGGAAACGGATCAGTTGATCCCGCTCTTTTCGAGCATCCGGTAGTACCTAAGCACCTTCTTGACATAGTTCTGGGTCTCCTTGTACGGCGGAATCCCGTCGTACTGGAGCACCCGGTGGGGTCCTGCATTGTATCCGGCCAGGGCGTAGGAGAGGCGGCCGTTGAAGCGGTTCAGCAGCCCCTTGAAGAAGCGGGTCCCGCCCATGATATTCTCCCACGGATCAAAGGGGTTTTTTATCCGCAGCAGATCCACGTTTGCCGGCATCAACTGCATCAGCCCCATCGCGCCCTTGGGGGAGACGGCCTTGGGGTTGAAGGCCGACTCGACCTTGATGATCGCTTTGATCAACGGAAAAGATACCCCATACCGCTTTGCGGCCTCTTTGATATAGAGATCGTACCGGTTCGGCAGATTCGGGTCCAGACCGAAAATATCCCCGAGATCATCTCTCTCCTCCACAAAGAAATTGTCCTTGATATACAAAGAGTATTTGGGCGAGGTGGGCACATTGGTGAAATGGGTCACGCCCTTCTCATCCACATATTTGTAGATATCGGCATGGACGGGTCCGAAAAACCCGAAAAGCGCACACAGGATAATCAACAGAACAGCGCTGCTTTGAGTCCGTTTCAAGAGCCATCGATCCCGGCAGGGGAGATCAGGCATCGGGATAGGGGCTTTTCTTCCGGAGGGATTCAACATAGGCCCTGTGAATAAACCGTCCCGGGAAATCGGGATGAGAGAGATAGGGCCGAATCGTCTCCTGAATCGAGCGGACAAGTTCCGCATGGACATCCTCCTTCATCGGTTCATCGATAAAATTTCGCTTGTGCGGGGCCGTAAAGACGGCAACATCCCCCAGCTCGAACCGGTACTTTTCAACATCCGACGCGGGCGCGCGGTCCACCGGCACCTCCACCTCTGCATCGATATGAACAAGCCAGCGGTCCGCCCCGATCTTTTTCGACCGATCATACAGCGTCAGCACCAGCCCGTTTTCCAGATCAATCGTCTCGATCACCTTCTCCTCCAAAATCTTTAACTCCTTATTCTATCTACAGATTCCTTTATAAAGACCCTCTGTGAACGCCCCTTTTTCAAAACCTTCCTCCCGATTCTACACCGGATTGTTCATAGATTGTCAATAACTGGGGGAAGAATGTCAATAGCTTTGTCAATAAAATGTTCACAAACCCCGGGTTATCGACATGCCCCATACGCGATGTTCATAACCGGGGGTGTTATCAACAGGTTTTCAACAACTTATCAACAATTGGGATGGGAAGAAATTGCTTTATATTCAAACTGTTGATACACTTATAGACAAATTGACAGACACGAAGATAGAAGATCTTTTATATATAAAATAAAGATATATAATCAAAGGCTGTCTCCCTCCCCTGTCTCCAAAAAGAGATGCCCTGTTTCACAACCCTGGAAAATCCGGGAAAGATTCTCCAAAAAGACCTTGTAAACACCTTTAAAATAAGGTATATTTTTGAAGTTCCCGTATCTGCAGGAACAACGGGCCAATCCCGTTTCCTTCGTGTGCGCACCCGGTCTTCTGACAGGATCGGAACGCTGCAGCCTCCTCGAAGGGGATTGTCAATCATCTGTCGATATTATAGAAGAGAACGAAACAGAGGAACATGGGAATATTGTCATCAACTGCCGCCATCACCCGTTACCGGGTGGATGGGGAGATCGAAGCACCAGCGCTGGAGACCATCGAGACCGGGCTTAGGCGCTATACCATATCGGAGATCGATGGTGAAGATACGGAAAAGAGCATGGGGTGGACCTCATTAGGCCGACCCTTTGCCCCGGATTTTACCGATTCCGCGCATCTGATCGGCGCCTATCTGGTCTTCTGCCTCCGGATGGACAGAAAATCGATTCCTGCCGCGATTGTCAAAAAACACGTGATGGCGGCAGAGGCGGCAAAACTGGCCGAGTCGGAACGGGAGCATCTCTCTAAAAATGAGCGCCAGGATATCAAGGAGGCCGTGATCGCACGCCTTATCCGGCGGGTACCGGCTTCGCCCAGTATCTATGATATGATCTGGAACCTCGAAGAGAAGTGGCTCTGGTTCTTCACCAACCAGAAGGCCGCAAACGAGGCTTTGGAGACCCTTTTCTCCAAATCCTTTGATCTGCAACTGGTCCGGCTCTTTCCCTACACCATCGCAGAATTGGCTGCCGATCTCACGCCGGAACAGATCGACCGGCTGCCGGAACTCACCCCCACACGTCTGTAAAGGATGGCCATGCTCGATCTTTCCGTTGCATTCAACCGGTACAAATTTTTAGGCCACGAATTTCTCACCTGGCTCTGGTACACCATCGAAGCCGATGCCGGAACCATCAATCAGGTGGTTCCGGAACTTTCGGCCCTCGCCATCGGCAACCGGATGGTGATTGAAAACCGTTCCACCGACAATATGGAGAGCATCACCATCCGGGGCGATGATGCGGGGCTGGAGGAGGGGCTGCTGGCCCTGAAAAAAGGGGCACTGGTGGCCGAGATGGGCCTGGAGATGAAGACCGGGGAGAATGAGTGGCGCTTCACCCTCAAAGGCGAAAGCCTCGATCTTTCCAACCTCAAGACCCCCGAGACAGAGCCGCTCGCGGCAGGGGGCGCGGAAGCGGAACAGGACGGGGCCGTGCTGGAGAAGGTCTATCTCTATGAGAAGGCCATCGGGATGGTTCATGCACTGTACAGCCATTTTATCCGGCTGAGGGTTTCAAAGGAGTGGGAGATGAACATCGTGCCATTGCTGAAAAACTGGGTTGCGCAATCGAGGAAGGGGCAATGAGATTTACCGTCAACAAGAGCGATATCCGGGAAGTGTTGTCAAAGATCCAGGGGCTGACCGGCAGGAGAACCAATCTCGCCATCACCGAAACGGTTCGGCTCCGGGCCAAGGAGGGGGAGGTGATCCTCACCGCGACCGATCTGGAGACCGGCTTCGAGGGGATCTATCCTGCAAATGTAGATACCGAAGGAACCATCGCGATCAACGCGAAGAAGTTCTACGAGATCATCCGGGAGTTTCCCACCCTGCAGATCGCAATCCACGAGGAGGAGAACCGGTGGATCAAGATCGGCAACGGCAACATCGAATACCATATAGTGGGGATGGACCCCGAGGAGTTTCCCGACACACCGGAGATCGAGGATGTGGAATTTCGGGAGATCGACGCGGGGGCATTCAAATCGATGATCGAAAGAACCGTTGTGGTGGCCGGGTCCCCGGATGACAAGCGGGCACATATCAACGGCCTCTTTTTTGAAATCGTGGAACCGGAAGCATCCGATTCATCCGATTCATCCAAAGCATCCGGTTCGGAGGGGATCACCGCAAAAATCGTATCCACGGACGGCAGCCGCCTCTCCACAGCAGCCTATCCCTATGCCTCGGAGAGCGATATATCCCCGATGGACAGCCTTCTGATTCCCAAAAAAGGGATGAACGAGGTGGCCAAATTCCTGGGCGGCGAAGGTGCGGCGCAGCTCGGACAGATGGAGAACCACTTCATCGTCAAGCGGGGAACCGAGACCCTCACCATCCGCCTTCTGGAGGGGGATTTTCCCAAGTACCAGTCGATCATCTCCAGAACCGGGGGCCGGCAGATCCTGATGGATCGCCAGACCTTTCTGATGATGCTGCGCCGGATGTCGATCCTCTCCTCCGATACCTACAAAGGCGTCATCTTCACCTTTGGAAACGACCGGCTGACAGTCGTGGCCACCAACCCCGACATCGGCGAATCCAAGGAGGACATGGAGATCGAATATGAGGGCGATCCCATGGAGATCGCATTCAACCCGAAATTCTTCATCGAGGCGCTGAACATGATCGATGAAGAACGGGTGACACTCGATATCCTTGACGAGAAACATCCCTGTTTTGTCAGGGGAGAAGGCGATGAGACCTATCTAAGCGTCATCATGCCGATGAGAATATGAATCAGAATCAGAATCCAAATACCTATACAGCAGACAGCATCCAAATTCTGGAGGGCCTCGAGGCTGTCCGGAAGCGCCCCTCCATGTACATCGGAAACGTCGATGTTGAGGGGCTGCACCATCTGGTCTACGAGGTGGTGGACAACAGCATCGACGAGGCCATGGCCGGCTACTGCGACATCATCACCATCACGCTGCATACCGACAACTCGGTGACGGTGGTGGACAACGGCAGGGGGATTCCCGTGGGTCTCCACAAAAAGGAGAACATGCCCGCGGCCGAGTTGGTCATGACCAAGCTCCACGCCGGCGGGAAGTTCGACAACGAGTCATACAAGGTCTCCGGGGGGCTCCACGGCGTCGGCGTCTCTGTTGTCAATGCCCTCTCCAGCCAACTGGAGCTGACGATCAACTCCGGCGGCAGCATCTACTACCAGACCTATTCCAAGGGGAAGAAGACCAGCGGGCTGGAGGTGATCGGATCCACTGAAAAGTCGGGAACCGAGATCCACTTCACCCCGGACACCGAGATTTTAAAGGCCGACACCTTCCAGTTTGAAATCCTGAGCCGGCGGATGAGGGAGCTTGCCTTTCTGAACAAGGGCATCCGGATCAGGATCGAAGACGAGCGCACCGACGAGAAGCACGAGTTCTTATATGAGGGCGGCATCCGGGAGTTCGTGGAGTACCTCAACCGCCACAACACGCCCCTGCACGAGCCGATCTTCATCCAGGGGGAGCGGAACGACATCCAGATGGAGGTGGCGATCCAGTACAACGACACCTTCACCGAAAAGCTCTTCTCCTTTGCCAACAACATCAACACCGTGGAGGGGGGCTTTCACCTCATCGGGTTCAAGGCGGCCCTCACCCGCACCATCAATCAGTATGCCCTAAACGGCAACCTGCCCAAGAACTTCAAGGCCAAGATCAGCGGAGACGATGTCCGGGAGGGGCTGACCGCGATCATCAGCGTCCGGATCATGGAGCCCCAGTTCGAGGGGCAGACCAAGACCAAGCTGGGCAACTCCGAGGTCAAGGGGCTGGTCGAATCCCTCATAAACGAGCGGCTCACCCAGTTCTTCGAGGAGAACCCGATCGTGGGCCGGAAGATCATCGGCAAATCGGTTGACGCGGCCAGGGCCCGGGATGCGGCCAAAAGAGCCCGGGATCTGGCCCGGAACAAGGGTGCGCTGATGGACTCCACCCTCCCCGGAAAGCTGGCCGACTGCCAGTCATCAGAGCCTTCGGAGCGGGAGCTTTTCATTGTGGAGGGCGATTCCGCAGGCGGTTCCGCGAAACAGGGAAGAGAGCGGAAATTTCAGGCGATCCTCCCGCTGAAGGGGAAGATCTTGAATGTGGAAAAGGCGCGCTTTGACAAGATTTTGAGAAGCGAGGAGATCAAGAACCTGATCACGGCGCTTGGAACCGGCGTGGGTGAGGAGGAGTATGACATCGAGAAGATCCGGTACCACAAGGTGATCATCATGACGGATGCGGATGTGGATGGTGCGCACATCCGGACCCTGCTGCTCACCTTCTTCTACCGCCAGATGTCGGAGATCGTGGAAAAAGGATACCTCTACATCGCACAGCCCCCGCTCTTCAAGG
>JAABSZ010000097.1:0-2448 GCA_011390135.1 Desulfobacteraceae bacterium
TCGACAGGACCGCGCGTTTTGCGGGCCACTGAAAGCCGAAATGGCCGCAGAGAGGACAGAAGATCTGCATCTGATCTGACAAAGTATCATCGGAAAGCGGAAGCTCTCTTCTGCCCCGGTCCAACCCGAAGATCCGGTCGATGCCCCCGGCAATCGCGCACATGTAATACCCCCGGGGGGTGAGGCCGATGCCGCAGTCATGGATGATCCGGCAGCCGCACGCGTAATCCGCGAATCGATTCCGGATGAGGTCGGCCGGGGCCCTGTTGAAGGGTCTGAAGAGGCGTTGGCGGCCGTCTTTTGCGGTGTTTTTGACAATCACCTCCCCCGGGATTCGGGAAAGAACCCCCTGCACCTTTCTCCCCGAGCCATTGGTGCAGCAGACGATCCGCAGATTCGGATTGTGACGGGCCCGATACTTCAGCAGCCGATCCACGATCTCCACAAAATCGGGATGAAGGGTCGGCTCCCCCCCCAGCAGCCGGATGCGCTCCCACCGGGCATCGGCTGCGATGCTCTCCTGGATAAAGGATTCGATCTGTGAGATCTCCATCGCCTCGGAAGTCGGCGCCTGGGTGCAGGATCGGTTGCAGTTTCTGCATTTCAGGTTGCAGCGGTAGGTGATGTCGATCTCTACATAGCGCCGGCTCCTCTGGAAGGGCGGCCCCATCAAGCGCACCAGGGGCCGCTGGATTCGGAGGAACTGGACAAAATCGAGCCCCATCCGCCGGAGAGTGATATTTCGGTGGGGCTTAATGGAAGATTCTTTCCCTTTCATCGGGTCCTCAAGTTCGCTACAGCCGTTGAATCGGCATTTTCGATCTGTGGTCCATAAGCTCCGAAAAGGTCAACCCCTCTTCGTCCCCTTTTTGAATCAGGGCACGGTTCAGCGACATCTCATTTTCCCATTTCTCCGAAAGCCTTGTATATGCGCTGCTGTTCAAAGCGGCATAGAGATCTCGTGTTGTCATCCGGGCGAATCGGACCTGTGTCTCCGGATAGAGATCGCTGGGGCCGATGCGGGGATCGTCGAACCGGTCATAGGCCCTCAGCCCCGGCGGAATCCGCAGAAAGACGGGCGCACCGTCGATCTCTACGGTTCGGATGCTCAATGCCCGATTGCAGTTGAAGGAGCTGTACCAGGGGACCGGAAGCCCGCCCTTCAACATCTCGAAATTCCGGCATCCTTTGGTTTCCAACAGGATGGTGCGGCCCGCGCCGAGCCTGTCGATCTCCGAGATCAGTTCCGCGCTGATGTTTCTGGGGTCGATGCATCCGGCCCGGGGCCCCTTTTCGGAGAAATGAATGCGGCCCTTGTCTTTGAACCGCCGGAGCTCAGAAAAGGGGGCAGTTTTCAGCAAGGGCCAAACATCGGATGCGGCCAGATCATTGCCGTACCGGCCGGCCCGAGGCACAAAGAGCACCCGCAGCCGGGGATTTATCTTCAGCAGCACCTCCATCCGCTTCATGTCGATGATCGATTCGAGGTAATCATCACAGAAGAAGACCAGCAGGGTCTTGCGGCCTCCGGAGATCACCTCTTCCCGATAGCTTCTGAGCGATTCCAGGCCGAATCTCCCCTCGGGACGCCAGGCCAGATTCACCAGATGGCGGGCCGTTGCATCGATGCTTTTCCGGGAAACAGCGGCCGGCGCCTCGATATCTGCCACCCACCGTTTCGGAACCGGTATCTGGTTCCGGTTGAGCAATGCCGATGCCGCAGAGGCCGTACTCTTCAGATTGATGCCCACATATCCGGCCAGCACCGAAACCTGGATCAGTCGGTCGATGCTCTCTGTCCGGCCCCGGGCCAGCCCCATCTTTTCCATGTTCTCCAGTGCGGAAAACCCGATGCGCCGGCAGAGATCGTTGAATGCGGAATAGGGATGTAGGCCGTCTCTATCTTCTGCAGCCCCCAGTATAAAGTCGAGAATGCGATGGAAAACATCCTCATACATCTGCTGAGGAATAGCGTCGCACAGAAGAATCCCCTCTTCGGTTTCATAATCGAGAAGATGCTCAACCTCAGATACGATGCCCCGGACATCATCAAGGGAGAGGGGGAAGGGTTTGCAGCCACCATAGCGGCCCTTCAGGGCTTTGATGGTCGTCTGGTAAACCCAAAAATCATAAGCCTTTATCGGAGCGTCCAGCGTATCCTGAAAAAGCTCGGGCGCATCTTTTCTATCGCCGATGGAACAGGTTCCCGGCAGAGATCCTTCTTCTCCGAAAAATCGGGCCAGATCCTTCTTTGCAGCAGGGGAGGGCTCCGGAAAGAGAATCTCTCTGCAGATGGCATGCTGCTCTTTTGCGCTCTTTTGACCTTTACAACACTTTTCCATCCGTTTTTGACACCCCTTGTTGATCACTTTTCCACCCCTTTTTGATCCCATTTCCACCCATTTTTCCATCCATGCCCGGATTTTTTCTGCCCTCTTTCACTCCTTG
>JAABSZ010000098.1:0-14587 GCA_011390135.1 Desulfobacteraceae bacterium
AAGTGATGGAGGAGCTGATCCAAAAGGGGAAGATCCGCACGGTCGGGGTGAGCAACTACAGCCCCGAGCAGATGGATGCCTTTCGAGAAGCCGGAACCATCCACTTCTGCCAGCCCCCCTACAATCTCTTCGAGCGGGAGATCGAATCGGACGTAAAGCCCTACTGCGGAAAGAATGAGATCTTTCTGATGACCTACGGCGCACTCTGCCGGGGGCTGCTCTCAGGAAAGATGTCAAAAGATCGGGAGTTTGAGGGGGATGATCTGCGGAAATTCGATCCCAAGTTCAAGGAGCCCCGATTCGGCCAGTATCTGGAGGCGGTCGGAAAACTGGAAAAGCTGGCCCAGGAGCGGTTCGACAAGAGCCTTCTGGCCTTTTCGGTACGGTGGATTCTGGATCAGGGGGTCGAGATCGCGCTATGGGGCGGCCGAAAGCCCGATCAGATGAAGCCGGTGAACGATGCCACCGGATGGACCATGGATGAGAAGACCAAGGGGGATGTGGAGACGATCCTGGAGGAGACGATCAAAGATCCTGTGGGGCCCGAGTTCATGGCTCCGCCCTCGAGAAAGGAATAGGATTCGGATCAATGGAGAAAGGCGGGAGGTGAATCAATGGATCAATTTCTGGAACAGTGGGCCGAGGCGGCCTATACAAGCATCGGTTTCTTCTGGATGGCGCTGTGGGCATTTGCCCTGGGATATCTGATTTCCAGCCTGATCCAGGTGTTGGTCACCCGGGAGCGGATGCAGAAGACAATGGGAGTGTCGGGGCCCAAAAGCGTTGCCCTGGCCACTTTTTTCGGCTTCATCTCCAGCTCCTGCAGCTTTGCGGCATTGTCGACCACCCGGGCTCTGTTCCAGAAGGGCGCGGGGCTGGTCCCCGCGATGGCCTTCATGCTCTCCTCTACCAATCTGGTGATTGAGCTGGGGATCGTGATCGCCATATTCCTGAGCTGGCAGTTCGTGGTTGGAGAGTATGTTGGAGGGCTTCTGCTGATCGGATTCGCCTGGCTCTTTATCCGGCTGACCCGGCCCAAAAACCTGATCGAGAAGGTTCGAAAGCGGCTGGGCCATGATGAAAATGATCAGGATGGCGGGCCGTCCTGGAAGGAGAAGGCAGGCTCCCTCAAGGGCTGGCAGCAGATCGGCATGAAGTATGTGATGGAATGGCAGATGGTCTGGAAGGACATCCTGATCGGCTTTACCATTGCCGGCATCATCTCGGCCTTTGTCCCCCAATCTTTCTTTCAGACGCTCTTTATCGGCTCAGGGGGGGAGAACGCGCAGCATCCTGGATTCCTGGCGGTGCTGGCGCAGGTGCTGGTGGGGCCCGTGGCCGCATTCTTCACCTTTATCGGTTCGATGGGCAATATCCCCCTGGCCGCTGTTCTATTCGATAACGGGGTCAGCTTTGCAGGGGTCATGGCCTTCATCTTTTCCGATCTGGTGGTGCTGCCGGTGCTGCGGATCAACGCGGAGTATTACGGCTGGAAGATGGCGCTCTATATCCTGGCCATTCTCTTTACCTGCCTTATCGCAACCGCCCTTGTGATGCATTACGCCTTTCTTTTTTTGGACATCCTGCCCGAGAGCGGCGCGGGAAAGGATATCACCGACAGAGAGATGTTCAAGCTCAATTACGGCTTTTTTCTCAATATCTTCTTTCTGGGGGTGAGCCTGCTGCTCGGCTGGCTCTGGGCCCGGCAGCGGGCCGCACAGGATCATGGCGGACATGGCGGTTCAGATACGACCGCAACCGTTTGGATACTGCGGGCCTTCTCTCTTCTTTCCGTCATATGGCTGGCAGGGGGGCTGATCGTCAAGGCCTTTGGTATCGATGGCGGATGAAAGGCCGGCCCGAATCACCCTTTCGGGATCAGCATCAGGGCAAAGAGGGCCGCCAGATAGAAGATGGAACAGCCGGAGATACTCGGCCTGAATTTAAAAAAGGATGTTCATTTAAGAAGTTAATGATTCTCCCTTATAGATTCTGTTCCGTTATTCGGTGCTGGTATCCTTTGGGATCTCTTCATCCTCCCTGCAGGTGGAAATCCCGATCAGGGCATAGAGTGAACACCAGGAGATGACCGCGGTCAGAATCGGCAGAAACCCGATCAATCCCCACCAGGAGCCGTAATAGATGCCGATGCCTAAGATCAGAAGTCCTGCAAAGAGCCGGATGATCCTGTCGGTTTTGCCCACATTGCATTTCATCACGATGCACCTCCCTCACCCCAGGAGGCTTTGACAGATAGCACCGGACAGGGTGAATGGCGGATCACCCTTTCCGTGACAGAGCCCAGCAGCAGCCTTTCGAAACCGCTGTGGCCGTGGGTTGCAATGACGATAAGATCGGCCTTCTCCTCTTCTGCAACCCGGACGATCTCATCTGCGGCATATCCGACCATGACCTGGGTTTCCGATTTGAGATCGGACCTGATGAGATCATCGGCCACCTTCTGCAGGGTCTCCCGGCTCTGCTCAATAAAGGTCTGCTGGTAGGCCGGAATGTCGAAACTGACCGGCGTGGTATGGTGGGGCGCGCCCAGCACAGGAACCGGCGAGACCACATGAACCAGGATCAGCTCTGAAGAGAATTGAGCTGCAAGTTCATTGGCCGTTTTGACCCCCTCATAAGAGGGCTCGCTGAAATCGGTGGTGCAGAGAATCTTTTTAAAGGGCAGCATATTCTTGACCTCCTTTGGCCAGTAAGGGTTTTGTCCGTCTGTCAGAATATACCCGACACCTTCTTTTGTGAGAATAGGGTTAAATCTGTAGATTCTCCCGGGAGAGACTGTATTTGCAAAGACGATTTTTTTCCTTGTATTCTTTTTTAACTTGAATTAAAGAGGAGATATATCGAAAAAATTAACAGCGGAGGCATCATGGCAAAAGTAGAGGAAGTGAGAAAGATCATCGGCAACATGGAGCGGCTCATCGACAGCGGACAGGAGCTGGCCCGGTCCATGATGGACAAGGAGCCGGGCCAGCGCTCCCAGAACAACAACTGGCGCTACGTCCGTCAGGAACTGATGGACCTGAAAAAGGAGCTGGGCCTCCACTAGATAGCCCACTATCAGCTATCCCACTATCTAGCCGCGCCCGGGCTTTCCATAAAGGCCGTTTATACCGCATTCGCCCCTTCCCGCGTCCTTTAGGGACTCGGTGTTTTCCGATATGCCGTTATTGTGTCTTTGCCTCCAACTAATTGAATCGATTCATCTTTCAAAAACGGGATGCCAATATTTTCTGAGTCCCTTATGTCCCTTATGTCCTTTTGGTCCTTTTGAAAAAAAAGATAGACCAGTCCGCTCTTTATTCTACAGTTGATCTATGATATCTTTCTAAAAAGAGGATTCATTTATCGAAAGGAGAGACCATGTCAGGAAAGAGGAGAATTTTGGGTTGTACTGCAATTTTCTTTCTCCTTGTTCTGCTTATTTTCGGGCTTTATGCCTGCACCGGTTCCCGGAAAGAGGCCAAAGAGGAGACACCCCAGGTCGTGCCGGTCATCTTCGGCGAGACCCAGGAGGAGATCCGCATCGAGGAGATGCACCAGCGGGTCTTTGCCCAACTCGGCGGATACAAAGGCCCCGAATCCTGCTACGCCTGCCACCAGGAGGCCTATGCGGATGTGAGCATGAGCTACCATGTCCACCAGGGCCGGATAACAGCAAGCGGAGAAATCGCCTACCTCCCGTCCAATTCCGCTGATGTCGGCATGTACCACCGCTGGTATCCCCTCTCCAACCTGGACCACAAGGCCGAGCCGGAGAAGCACTGGAAGCAGATGGAATCGATCTTCTGTGCGCAGTGCCACCCGGGCGGCGGCGTACTGAAGCCCTACGGCATGGATGTGGACTGCCTCATCTGCCACCAGAAGAGCGGCTATAAAGGGGGCCAGGGGCTGGGAAGAACCCCGGCCGGCATGGACCGCCGGGGCAATATGGTCCAGAGCAACGGCGCAAGGCTGGCCTCGCTGATGATGGCCGGGGCAGCAGTGGGCGGCGACATGGATGAAATCGACCTCTCGAATATCGCGGTCAAGGCAATGGAGGGCGTGGAACTCCGGGTCGGAAAGCCGAACCCGGACAACTGCAACTTCTGCCACTGGCGCACCAATGGCAAACGGGGAACCCGTTACGGGATGTTCAAAGGAAAGCCGACCGATGTTCACTACGCGGCCGGGATGCGGTGCCAGGAGTGCCACGTCACAACAGACCACCAGATCGGCAAAGGCAAGATACTGGACGCAATCGGAACCCCCGAACTCCGGGGAACCATGAAGACATGCGACGCCTGCCACCCGGAAGAGCCACATACCGGGGAATACGCGGACGAACTCAACTACCACATGGCCCAGATGGCCTGCGAGACCTGCCACATCCCCCAGACCTACCCCGCGGCCAAAAGAATCAACTGGCTCCCGGGAATGGACATGGAGAAGATGATGGAGCAGTACGAATGGATGATGCCGGTTGCAAAGCTCTTCGGCATGGCCAGCCCCGAGATGATGACGGAGCAGATCAACGAGATGATCGAGTGCTACAAATCCCTGAAGCCGGCCGGTTTCAAACCGACCTATGCCTGGTACAATCCTGACATCATCTGGAAGCAAATCCCCTATCCCAACGCGGACCGGAACGATCCCAACGCCAGAATCCGGCCATTCAACGTGGTGGAGACCGCATTTTTCAGCGACGGAACCGATCCTGAAGCCGTGGCCGCGCCCGACAGTTTCGTCAACAGCCATCCGGTTCCCAAAGCCTATGTAGCCCGCGCCGGCGGCAAAGGCGAAGAGGATACGACTCTATCGGAGATGCGCTCTTGGAACGACGGCCAGTATGCTTCGGCCATCATCCGGCAGCCGCCCATCTATTTCCAGCAGTTCCACAGCATCGCGCCGGCCTCTGAAGCACTGGCCTGCAACGATTGCCACGCTTCCAGCGGCCGGATGGATTTTGCGGCTCTGGGCTATACACCCGCGGAAGTTGAAGACCTGAAGCAGCTCCGATAGCAGACTTTTTATCTCCTGACCACCAGCTCCTGACTGGCTCCTGACCTCCGGCTTCTGACCCTGGGGCCACGGATAAAACCTTAATCCTGCCGACTCCGGAAACGGATTGTTGTCAAAAAGCCGTTTCTGTTCGGTCGGCACGATTCGGGGCAAAGAGGCGCTACTCCTCCTTTGGCCGCGTGATCTTTTCAAAAATTTCCTCTGCTGAAATAAAGACATCTGCAGAAGGGGTGTAGCCGATCTTTTCGGCCGTCTCCAGATTGATGGCGATCTTCAAAGGGCTATGGAAATCCTGGGGCAGATTCCTTGGCTTTTCTCCGTTCAGCACCGAAGCAATGATCGCTGCCTCATACTGTCCCAAGGAGCTGAAGTCCACCTGCGCGATGCTGATCAGCAGCCCGTTTTTCACAAACTTCGATCCGCCCTGTGCAAATGTCGGCTTTTTGTATTTTTGGGCCATGGAGACGATTCGGGAAATGGTATTGGGATTGACGCCGTTTTGGAGGGTGACGTAGATGGCATCGGCCTTCCGAACCAGTTCGTTGTAACACTGAATTGCACTGTTTTCAGCCTTGCTCTTGTCAGGGGTATCGTCGATGGTATGGCAGGGAATGATCTCGAAATTCAGCTCATTTGTCACCGGTTCGATCTGATCCAGCCCGGCAATGCTTCTGCCGGACTCTGTATCCTCATATGCGATCCCCATTGTCCTGAAGGCGACCATATCATGAAAGGTTCTCACCTGCCGGGCATACTGGCCCGGGTTGATATGGGCATGGACATGATCGTATCCGGAATCTTCCACGCTTTTGATGATCCCCGCGGCAACCGGATCACTGGCCGAGATGATCAGAGTGTCCACAGAGTGATCGTTGTTGGCAAAATCCTGTCCGGCCCATGTGCCGAAGGCGAGCAGCAGGTCGATATCTCCCCTGTTGAGCCGATCCGTCAAGGCTTTTTGCAGTTCTTTCCGCTTCTCTTCGTCCCATCCTGCACAGTAATGGGCATCTTCCACAAAGAGGAGATAATCGCTTTTGGCCTCATTGGCAAGCCATTTCCAGAGCGTTTCCGTTTCCTCTCCTTCCATTTGCGGAAGCTGAGTCTTCTCTATCCAGCCCCGCTCCATCAATCCCTCGATGGTCGCTGCAAAGATAGACTGATAATCGATATACTCTCCGCCTTCATAATAGGCGATCCGCCATTTCTCTCCGTTGTTTTTGGTCGGAGGCTTGGGCGAATTGAATTGTGCCTCGACCGTTGCCGCCTGGATCGCAAAAACAGCCATCACTGAAAGCACAAAAATAAGAAACATTCTTTTCATTTGAAAATCCCTTCTTCCCCTGATTTTAAAGAATCATCCCATAACCGCAAAAAAGCCCCGATGCTCGATCGCGGTTTTTCTCAATAAAAAGCTTGAAATAGCATAAGCGCTTTACAGGGAGTGAGAACATGGGGTGAAATGCCTATTCAGGAGATCTTATCACTGTATTTCGCGATGGCTGGTAGAGCAGCCGATTTTGGAAGAGAATCCAAGGGTAAAATAAGGTAAAATAGGGTAAAATATGATATACTGGAACAATATTGTGAAGATCCGCGCTGTTTCTTTTACGCGAAACCGAATAGGAGTCTATAAGTCCGATGAGAAACATTCTGGCCATATCAATTCTTCTCTCCCTTTTTTTCCATGGAGTGGTTCCGCCGGGGACTGCTCTGGCCGCAACACCCGATATTCAAACCCTGCGATCCTGGGTGGCGGAGATGAAAACCTCCTATCGAGGGCCCTTTGGCCGGCTCCGCTGGTTCTGCAACGACGGAACGATCCTGCCCCCTGACGAGGATTGCGAGGATCACGGCGGCGGCATCCAGCACGGCCAGTGGTCCGAAAAAACCCGCATTCTCCGGGGGGCCGGCTATCGAATCGCCAATGTGATTGCCGATATCGAACCGGCAGATTTTGTCCGCCAGGAGGATCTGATCGATGTTCTGGGGCAGATCCTTCTGGAAAGATATCTGATCCGGGCCGATGAGGGCTGGATCTATCGGGAATCCCGCTACTATCGCGGCTCTTTTCAGTCTCAGGATGAGGCTGAAAAGGGGCGGGAGATTCTGTTGAAACTTTCTGCCGATCCGAAATGGCGGGACAATCACTTTCCCTTGCTCCGGGAGGCGGTCCGTCTGCTGCCCCATGATCAGGATGTGGGGCCCGTGACCAAAATGCGGGAGCTGTCGAGGGAGATCGCGGAAAAGGATGCCGGTTTCGAGACGATTCGAATCAAGATCCATGTGCTGCCGGAAAGATCTGATGCGGCAACGGTTCGAAATTACGCCCGAAATAAGGGAAAAAAAGGGCTGACCCATGATTATGCAGAGCTTGCCCGGACCATCGATGCGGTCTTTTCCGTTTCAGATATCGCGGGGGAGATCCGCAGGGTCGTGGAAAAGATCCAGGCGCCCAAGCTCAAGGAGGTCTTCGCGCGGCAGATGGAGATGCTGGAGACGGCCCAAGAGAGCCTTGGCCAAACCGCAGCATTGAACCGAGTTCTGGCCTCTATTAGGGGGGCGCTGCCCGGTGTGGAATCTTCGGATTTGGCACTTGAACTGCTCGATTTGAGCCTCTCCCTGGAGGAGGAGGTCTTTAAAATGGGTGGGGAAGTGGTCCGGGCCGCTCAGGGGAAATCGCGCAGGGAAGTCTTGGAGATCGCGGCCAACGGAATGACCGGGATCTACGGGATCGGGCTGATCTCGGCACGGCAGATCCGGGAGATATTCGAAAGCATCGTCGCCATCGAGGAGAAGCCGGAGGTGGATCGGTATCAGAGGGAGATCGACTACCTGATCCGGGTATCGGACTGGAGCGAAGATACCCTCCATTTCTACTTCTCCCCGGCCATGAAAACTCTGGCCCGAATCGAGCCAAAGGCAAAAAATTTCATCCAGGACCGTCTTCATGAGAGCCCGGTGCTCTTTGTTGCCCAGATCCTGGAGCCGCTGGCTGCGGATGCAAGACTTCTCTCCGGCGTGGAGCAGACGCTTTTCGGAAAGCCGGTTTCCACTGGCCTGGTTCCCCTCAACCCCGGACTTGCCCGGGGGGTGCTGCGGATTCCGGAAGAGGAGACCGATCTTTCAGCCTTTTCCCCGGACGGGATCTACCTGCTGCCGGCCACGGTTCGGGATCTGCCGCGGGTGGCCGGGATTCTCACCGAGGGGGAGGGGAATGCGCTCTCCCATGTCCAGCTTCTGGCACGGAACCTGGGGATTCCCAATGTTGCCGTTGCCCGACATTTAATTAAGGATATCCGCGCCTATGAGGGCCAAAAGGTCGTTCTTGGGGTCAGCCCCAAGGGCGCTGTCCGGCTGATGCCTTACGGCCCCCAGTGGGACCGGATATTTGAGCAGCAGAAAGAGGAGACAGAAGCCGCGCTGATCCGGCCCGATACGGAAAAACTCGATCTCACCCGAAAGCGGCCCATCACCCTTTCCGAGCTGCGGGCCGCGGATTCGGGCCGGATCGCAGGGCCAAAAGCGGCCAATCTCGGGGAGCTGAAGCACTATTTTCCAGAGGCCGTGGCAGAGGGGATCGCGATTCCCTTTGGGGTCTATCGGGAGATGCTCGACAGGCCCTTTGATCCGGCAGATCCGAATGGCCCCTCCATATGGGAGTGGATGAATGGCTATTATGAAGAGCGATCTTCCGAAAGAGCCGGTTTCGGAGAGATCACCGGGGCAGATGAGCAGTTTCTGGCGGCTCTCCACAAGCGGATTTCAAATCTTTCTTTTGATGATGAGACCAGGGCGCTGCTCAAATCCGAGATGGCCCGGGTCTTTGGCCCTGATAAGACCTACGGCGTCTTTGTCCGCAGCGATACCAACGTGGAGGATCTGCCGAACTTCACGGGCGCTGGCCTCAACCTGACGGTTCCCCATGTGGTGGGCGAAGATAAGATCCTGTCCCAGGTTCCCAGAGTATGGGCCTCCCCCTTTACCCGGCGGGCCTTTCAGTGGCGCCAGGCGAGAATGTCCGATCCGGCCCATCTCTATGTTTCGGTGCTGCTGATGAAGAGCGTTCCGGTCGACAAATCCGGGGTTCTTGTGACAACGGGCCTGGAGACCGGCAGCCGGGAGTGGCTCTCCATCGCAGTCAACCAGGGGCCCGGCGGTGCGGTCGCGGGGCAGAACGCCGAGGAACTCCGGGTGCATCATAAGACCGGAGAGATCCGGCTGATAACACAGTCCGCAGAGCCGATGCGGATCGTGCTGAAGCCTGACGGCGGCATCGGCAGAAAAAGGGCAGAGGGGCCCGAGTGGCTGCTGACGCGCGATGAGATCAAAAGTCTGATCCGGTTCTCTCAGGATGCGCCGAAACGCTTTCCCATGCTTAAAGGGGATGGCCGCGAGTCGATCCCGGCCGATATCGAGTTCGGCTTTCTGGATCATGCGCTGGTCCTCTTTCAGATCCGCCCCTTTCTGGAGAGCCCGGAGGCGCGGAAGAACAGCTATCTCATCGAACTCGACTCTGCTGTAACGGATAATATTTTCCAGCCGGTTGCCCTGAAAAAGCCCCCGAAGAAATGAGCGAAAACAGAAGAAGAGGGGTTAAGGAATTAACGAAAACAGAAGAAGAGGGGTTGCGGCAAAAAAATTCTAATGGCTCTGATGACGAGCCAAAGCGATCTGGTGTCAGGAGGTATCATTATGAGAAGAAGAGAAGCAAAGCGACATAATCGACATAATCAATATTATTGGCCAAAGGCAATATCCTTGCCGGCGGCCATTCTGCTGTCCGGTTCTATGCTGATTTCAACGGCTTTCGGCTATCCCATCGACGGGTATGAACATACCGGGATTACGCGGCTGGAGGGGTATCGGCTGGCTCAGGAGGGTGAGGTGCGGGGCCGGGACCTTCCCGAGGGGGCACAGTGGCCACTGGAATGGGTCGATATCCGGCTGACGGACCGCCCCGATTTTGCCATTCCCCCATCCGATCCTGAGCTGGAAAAGAAGATCCGGGGCTTTCTGGGGCATGAGTCAAACCGGTACGGCATCACCCTTCTCGATCTCACGGACCCAAAAAATCCGAGGTATGGGGCACATCGGCCCGAGGCCCGATACAACCCCGGCAGCGTTGGAAAGCTGATGATCGGACTTGGGGTATTTCAGGCCCTGGCCGATACCTACCCGGACGACACCCAAAAGCGGATGGAGATCCTGCGCACGACACAGGTCGTATCGGACCGGTTCATCCAGTCCGATCACCATGTGGTTCCCTTCTGGGAGCCGGGGCAGTCCCGGATTCAAAAGCGGCCCCTTCGCATCGGAGATACGGCCAATCTCTTCTCCTATCTCGACTGGATGCTCTCGGCCTCCTCCAATTCCTCGGCCAGCATGTGCGGCCGTGAGGGGATGCTGATCCGCAATTTCGGCCGGGAATATCCGGTGAGCCAAGAGCGGATCGACCGCTTCTTCTCCGAGACTCCAAAGAGCGATCTTTCGGATCTGCTCTCCGCGACCATCCATGAGCCGGTGGCGCGAAACGGCCTCGATCCGGAGGAACTCCGGCAGGGGGGGCTGCTCACCTGGCGTGGCAAGCAGTTGGTTCCCGGCACCACCAGCTTTGGCAATGCCGGGGAACTGATGCGGTTTCTGGTGAAGCTGGAAAAGGGGGAGCTGGTGGATGAATTCTCCAGCCGGGAGTTCAAGCGCCTCCTCTATATGACCCAGCGCCGCATCCGGTACGCATATTCGGCGGAGCTGCACGACCATGGCGTCTATTTCAAGTCCGGCTCCCTGTACAAGTGCCGGTCCGGGGGATGCGGAAAGTACAAGGGCGATGTCTATAACATGATGAACTCGGTCGCCATCGTCGAATCACCCCCGGACCGAAACCCCCGGCTCCACTACATGGTCGTGGTGATGTCCAACGTACTCCGGAAGAATTCGGCCTGGATTCATTCGGAGCTGGGCGGGAAGATCCAGAAACTCATGGAATCGCTTCATCCGATCGAGACGCCCCCTGCTCCGGACGTTGGGCCAGATACCGCTCCGGATGGTGGATGAGATCGTCGAGCGCGACGATCAGCTTGGGGAACCATCCGCCTGCGGACCCGTCCTGTGCAAGGGCGACCGCGATATAGCGCCGGCCGTCCCGCTCCACGATGGCACTGTCGGCATGGTACTGGCGCCATGACCCCGATTTTCGAAATATCTTCGATCCGGGGCGGTTTCCTTCCAGCCCTTTGACGAACTTGTGATGGATGCCGGGATTGCCGAGGATCTTCTTCATCTGCCGGCTCATCTCCGGAGAGACGAGCCTTCCGGTCTCCATAAGATAGTAGAAGCGGGCCGTCTGCAGAACAGTTGCGCCGTGGGAAAGATTGTAGAGAGGGTCCCGCTTCCATGCAGGATGCTTTCCGTACTCCTTGCCCACCCAGAGGCCACCGCTTCCTTTCCGGTCATAGAGAAGATATTCCGGCGATTGGAGCAGCTCGGCCAGTTGGGGTTTGCCCACCCGGTTCAGAATCTCAGTGGCGCAGCGGTTGCTGGAATTGCGGATCATCCGGGTGATGGTCTCCATGGTTTTGGTATCCGTCGGCAGCCGTCCCTTGTCGATCGCATCGAATGCTCCCAGCAGGATCGCGATCTTGGGCAGGCTGGCCGCGTAGATCATGGTGTCGCCATTGATGAAGGCCGCCCTCGGCGATTCGGGATCGGTGATATCGACCAGGGCCACGGCCAGCCGTTTCTGCCGGGCCGCAGGTGTCAGATGGAGCGATGCGAGGGCCCTTTCAAGCCCCTGCTGGAGTCCGGTATCCCGGCTTTCTTTCAGGAGGGGCCATTCGGAAAAGGAATGGCCTGCTTTTTCGATCTCGGCACCATAAAGGGGAAGGGAGATAAACGCGATCATCATCAGTCCGGCCAGAAAAGTTTTTTTGAACATAAAAACGATACTCCTTAGCATATCTGTTATCATTTCACAGATTCGGGTTGATTTTCGTTCTGGTTTTTTTCGCATCAAGCCGGACACTATATTATATTTGATTTGGATTGTAAATGCTCAAGTTGATAAAACGCAGGAAAAAGACCTGCATGCCGAAAAAACCGTCTCTGAGATCAGCCAGGCGGCGGACCGCTCTGCTCTTCTTCAATTTCATGCTTATCATCATGGCGATCTATCAGGTGAAACCGGCCAGCCGATCCCTTTTCATCGAGTGGATCGGCTCGGAGCAGTTCCCCTATGTCTGGATCGGCTCTGCGATCACCATGGGAATCTTTATCCCCTTTTATCACTGGGTGAACCGGCGGTTTGGAAGATTTCGGGTCGTTATGGGAACTTACATAGTGGTCACGCTGCTCCTCTTAGGTTTCGAAGGCGCGCTGATCTATCCCCATCCGGCCACGGTGGTGCTCTTCTATCTCTTTGTGGATGTTCTGGGGGTGATCCTGGTGGAGCAGTTCTGGAGCCTCTGCAACTCCATCTATACCACCCATGAGGGGCGGAACTGGTACGGACTGGTCGGAACCGGGGGGCTGATCGGCGGGACCATCGGCGGTGCGGGTGCTGCGGCCGTGCTTCACTATACACCTTTGAAGACCGTGGATCTGCTGCCGGCCGCGGCCGTTATCATGGTGGTTCTCCTCTTCATGAACTGGCGAATGGGCCGGGAGGGCTTCTACTGCGAGATCGACGGTGAAGGCGGGTCCGGAAAGATCCTGAAGAGCGCATGGCCCCGGCTGATCCGCCATCCTTATCTTCTGATGATTGCCGGATTGCTGCTGCTGAGCCAGATCGTCGCGCCGGTGGTGGAGTATCAGTTTCTCAATGTGGTGGCCCGGGAGATAGAATCCCAGGAGATGCGGACCACCTTCCTTTCGATATTTTTCGGTGTGCTCGGGTTCTTCTCCATCATCGTCAATCTGGGGATAACGCCGGTGGTCCACCGGTATCTGGGGGTGATTCCGGGGCTTGTGATGCAGCCGCTGGTGCTGGCCATAAGCTCGATCCTCTTCTGTTTCCATCCGACCCTTCTCATCGGCGCGGTCGCCAAGATCTGCGACCGGGGGCTGGGAAACTCGATCAACCGGACATCCAGAGAACTGCTCTATGTCCCGATCGAGCCGAGTCTCGTGTTCCAGGCAAAGACCCTCATCGACATGTTCGGATTCCGGATGTTCAAGGTGATCGGATCACTTTTGATCCTGCTCTTCACCCGATGGTTTCCGGTTCAGCTCGACCTGCCTCAGCTCAGCATCTTCAGCGTCGTGGCCTGCAGCCTCTGGATACTTCTGGTGATCAAAATTCGGCGCCATTATCAGTATCTGACCCGGCCCGTTCGCTCGATTCGCTCTCAGGCCGGGGCAAAAAACAACCCGAATGGGTGGATTCGAAATTGAGCCGCTAAAGCGTCAGATCGCCTTCCAGAAGGGTACGGGCCATTACAACTGCCTGCCCGTCGCCGCTGTTTTCGATCTTCACCGCCTCTTTTGCCACAATCCCCTTTTCAAACCGGACATCTCCGCTCACGGAAAAGGCGCTGCACGCTTTCAGAGAGGGAACGCCTTCGGGAAACCGGGCGTCGAACCCGTCTATCTTCTTGTAGTATTCTGAATCAAGGCTGATCTTGATGTCATCATACCGGTTCTCCGGGTTGAGGATCAGGCCGTCCTTTTCATCCAGCAGAAACCGGTCCGACCGGACTGCAAGCAGGTCCCCGCTCTTTTTCACGGGAAAGAAGCGGCTTCGGGAGACCGCAAGCGCTGCCGCCTCCGGAAAGAGCGAGATGGCCGCGCCCATCGCGGTCTCCACCTGATAGACCGGGGGGCTTTTCTCGTCTCTCGGGTCCAGGGTCTTGGGATTCAGGATCATGGGGAGCCGGATCGTCTTCTCCCGCGCGATGAGATCCTTTAAAAACTTGAGGTTGACCCAGAGGTTGTTGGTGTTGAAGAACCTGTACCGCTCGATATCGGTGAAGGCATCCATCTCATCTTCGGGACACTGGGCCGCCTCCCTCAGCAGGAGATATCCTTCCTTGTGGCGGGCCAGATGGCCCCCTTTCATATCCGAAGGGGTGCGCCTGGCCACCTCCATCATGAAGGGATAATTCTTTTCGGCAAAATAGCCGAGGATGGAGGGCTCCATAGACGCGCCGAGATTGTCGGAATTGCAGATAAAGGCGTATTCGATCCCTGAATCGAGAAGCCTGTCAAGCATTCCCGATGTCAGCAGCGCGGTGTAGATGTCGCCGTGTCCCGGCGGGTTCCACTCCAGATCCGGATCATCGGACCATTCGGCCGGGGAGAGATCCGACTGCAGGATCTTGGGAAATTTGTGTTGGAGAAAGGTGATCGGCTTCTGGGGAAGGTCCATCCCGGAGAGGACATCTTCGGTCTCCTGGTGTGTGCTGAAGCTGTTCATCAGCGCAAGGGTGACGCGCCGCTGCCGGGCCATCTCCACGATGATGTCGATGAATCGTTTTCCCTCCTTCACCTCCAGCAGGGATTTAGGGCCCGTGAGGCCCATACTCGTGCCCAGACCCCCGTTCAGGACGATCATCACCGCCTTTTGAAATGCCTC
>JAABSZ010000099.1:0-14554 GCA_011390135.1 Desulfobacteraceae bacterium
CCCGAACCAAACCCTGCGGCGGCGGCATCACCCAAAGAGCGCTATCGCTTCTTCCCTTTTCCATCGAACCGGTCATCGAAGACCGGACCAGAGACCTCCGGATGGCCATGAACGGCCGCCCCATCTTCTCCAAAAAACTCGAAACCCCGGCCATAACAATGGTGATGCGGGAGCGATTTGACCACCTGCTGGTCCAAAAGGCAATCGAAGCCGGCGCGGTTCTTTTGGAAGAAACTCAATTTATCGGCCTCGATGGAATGGCCGGCAGCCTCTCTGTCCATGCTGTCCATACTGACCATCCGTCCATACTGACCAAACCCGGCTGAAGGCCCGCCTGATTGCCGCGGCCGACGGTCTCCTGGGCAAAACCGCAGCAGCGCTGAAACTTCCCATAGCAGCAAAACGGATGACAGCACTAGAGGGAGAGGTCTACTGCCGAAATCCGAAGATATTAGAATCTTTCAAAAACACCGCTCATTTCGACTTCGGCGTGATCGAAAAAGGATACGGCTGGATCTTTCCGAAATCTGACCATCTTTCAGCCGGAGTCCTCACGCTCCATCCCCGCATCCAAAGCCTCAAAAAACCCTTTGAAGCGTATCTTCGATCCAAGGGAATCACCAGGGATATTCAGGTCCGGCGGCTGCGGGGAAACCCCATTCCTTACGCCCCCGCAAAAAAGAGCCGGTTTTCCAATCCAAAGGGGCTCGTCTTAGGCGATGCGGCCGGCATCACCGACCCCATCACCGGCGAAGGAATCTACTTTGCCCTCAAAGAGGCCCTAATCGCAGCCGAAGTGATCGCAGAAGTTCTTTCCGGCACCGCCACGACCGCGGAATATGACCGGAGAATCAAGACCGAGATCCTTGCCGATGCTCAACTGGCCCGCTTGATCAGCCATCTCGTCTACAGCTTTTCCCGCGTGGGAAATCGGGTCATGGACCGTTTCGGCCGGGAGTCCGCGGAGAATCTCTTGAAGATCATCACCGGCGAGATCTCCTACCGGCAGCTCTATCAGTTGATTTTCAACCCGCCGGAGATGGGGCGGATCATTCGTGGGTTGATCTTTTGAACAGCGCTTTTCTGCTCGATTTCAAGGATCTGAAGGGGGCCGGGAAGTGGTGCATGAGGCAGGGGAAACGGTCCCAAAGATAATCTCCCTAAGCTCCTCATAGGAGATAGGCTTGCTCACCACCCGATCCACGCCGCACTCCGCAAGGCGGTTCAGGTCGAGCTGCCGGATCATGCCGGTATAGAGGAGAAAGGGAATCTTGGGCAGATTCTTCTCCCGGCAGAAAGAGAGTACCCGCTTTCCCATCTCCAGGCCGTTCATGTCGTCCATCCCCAGATCGCAGAGGATCAGATCGATATCGCCCTTTTCCACCACTTCCATTCCCTTTTGCCCGCTGTTCGCGGAGATGACCTCGATCTGAGTCTCTTCGAAATACATCTCCATGGCCCGGAGGATGTTGGTCTCGTCGTCGATGAGGAGAAACCGGATATGAGAATTGCGGGATGAACGGCCCGTCTCCGGCTTCGGCTCGCCGGCTGCGCCCATCTTTTGGGCCAGCGGCAGCAGCAGCGTAAAGTTCGTGCCCTTTCCCGGCTCGCTCTCCACCACGATATCGCCGTCATACTTCTTTACGATCCCGTAGCTGGAGGCCAGCCCCAGGCCGCTGCTCCTGAGCCCCTTTGTGGTGAAGAAGGGTTCGAAGATCCGCTGGAGGTTCTCCTTTGGAATGCCCTCCCCCTGATCTTTGACCGAGAGGTGAACCATCCCCCCCTCCAGCCAGGAGAAGAGGGTGAGTCGCCCCCCGGCCGGCATCGCCTCCAGCCCGTTTTTGATGAGATTGACCAGCACCTCGTACAGCTCGGACGGATTGGACCGGACAAAGCAGCCGGGCCCCCGGAAATAGTTGAGCCGATACTTTACGCCGTCGGCCATGTTCTTCCAAAGAGGCTTTGTGATCTCCACGGCCTCGGCCATCAGCTCGCCGATATCGAAGATCCGATACTCTTCAGGCCTGTTCTCGATGCCGGACACAGTGAAATCCCGGATGCGCCGGACCATGTCCGTGCCCCGGCGGGAGGCGTTGACGATATTTTGAATGGCCTCGCTGCTGTCCCGGATCTGCCCGGAGCGGAGCTTGTCCAGCGCGGCCTCGCCCGCGCCCATGATCATCTGGAGAAGGTTGTTGAAATTGTGCGCGACCCCGCCGGCCATCTCCCCCAGGGCCTTGAGCCGCTCCGATTTGATCAGCACCTCCTCCATCTTCTTCCGGATGGTCAGATCCCGGGCCACACTGAGTACGGCCGGGCTTCCCCGAAAGCTGACGGGCCGCGCGTGGATCTCAAAAGGGACATCCTCCCCCTGCCGGGTCATGAGATCCATCTGAAGGGTCTTTCCGTTGCCGAAACGCCGGCCGTTTCCCTCCCCAAAGACCGACTCCCGCCCCGGAATCCGGAAATCCCGGATGTTCATCTCCAGAAGACTCTTTCTCGGATATCCGAGCCGGCCGCAGGCAACATCATTGACCTCTAAAAAATTGCCGTCCGCATCATTGATGAATACCGGGTCGCTGACGTTTTCAAAGAGTTCCTTGTACCGGCCCAAAGCCTCGAGCTGCTTTCTTTCGGTGATGTCGCGCACCAGGGCCACAAAGCACTCTTTCCCCTCATACTTCACCAGGGTTCCGGTGACTTCGGCCTCTGCCAGCCTTCCGCTCTTTTTCCGGAAAATCCGCTCCAGGATATAGACCAGCCCATCATCCACGGCTTTGCGAATGTTCTCCCCAACCCCTTTGGCTCCGGGCTCCAGGATATCCTCCACCCGCATGGAGAGCAGCTCCTCACGGGAATAGCCGAGCCATCTGGCCAAAAAGGGGTTGCAGTCGAGCAGGCCGTGGGTCTCGATGTCGATGATGTAGATGGCCTCGGGCGCGTTCTCGAAGATGGCCCGGAAGTTGGCCTCGGAGACCGAGACCCGCTCCAGGGCCTGCTCGAACTCGGCAGTGGCCTCCATGAGAAGGTTTGTGAGGATGTCAGATTTCCGCTCCGAGACCTCCAGGAGGCGCTCCAGCTCCCGGATCAACTGGGCAGGGTCGTCTGTGGAATGCAAAGGGCTTATATTCCCAGAACCGAGATGGTGGCGGTTTCGTTGTGCAAAAGGCTTGGGCCTCCGCGGCGGGTGCGGCAGTACTCTCCGTAGGAATAGAATCCGATGACCGGGACATGGTTTCCCACGGCCTGGCGGATCAGGGAGAGTTCCTCTTTTGTGTTGCGGCCCAATACGATCTTTCGGGCCATGCAGGAGTAGGAGAAGACGATGCCGGGGGAGAGGGTTTCGGAACCGTCGCCGGCATCTGTTTTGAAATCTTCCAAAGCATGCCTTGCGGCGCTGCTCACTGCCCTGAGTACCGATGCCCTGTCCCCGCAGGTGAGGCAGACCATCGCGCCCTCGGGGATGTCGCCGGCAAATCGGATGGAACCGTTCTTCCGATCTACGGCCATGGTCGCTCGCAGCAGACGGACCGACTCATCCGAAAACCCGGCATAGTTGCCTACGATCAGCAGCGGATACTCCACCCCAACGCCGGGGAGGCGGCTGGCATGTTTGCCCAGAAACCGCTCATAGACCCGGAGGGCCCGTTCGCCGTTCAGCTCGTAGAGGATATTGCCCGAAGCGCGGGTCACCCGCTTGGGAAGGCCGATGGGCATCCAGCCGCTCTCCACGCCCGTGCCGAGCCGGAAATCGCCGGAAAAGCCGATCGCGACCGCGGCATCTGTGAGAAGGCGGTCTCCGATAAACTGCCAGGTGCGATGGAACCTGCCCGCATCCCCGGCCGTGCCGCCGCCCACCGGAACCGAATGTCCCAGATGGGATGCGACTCCCCTAAGCATCGCGTTGCCGTTGCCGGTCAGACCGTCGGAGAAGAGCTGGAGATATTTCGTCCCCTGCGGAAGCTTTTGAGCCAGATCCCGGCCGGCCCTCTCCGGGTCCCGGCCGATGCCCTCCACGGCAACAATCGAGAATTCGATCCTGTCGGTGAGAATCCCGCCGAGGACCGCGGATTTGGTGCAGAAGCCGGCTTCACAGACCTCGCCGTCGGTGGTGCAGCCGATGATCGTATCGGTGCCCGCGGCCTCCCGAACCCCCTTGAGCAGTTCTGCCAGACCGGCCTCGGGGGAGCAGAAGAGCCAGCAGGCCGAGGGAGTGCCCCCCAGCTTTTGGGCCAGGTCCCGCGCCATCTGCCGGCCCTGGGAGCGGGAGAAAGGTGATTTCCCCCAAAGGGTGGCGGCCCTGAAGCCTGAATCTACACGTTCCGCTTCAATCGAACCAGCATCGGGCGAACCAGCATCCGGCGGACCAGCATCGGGCGGACCAGCATCCGGCGGACCAGCATCGGGCGGACCAGCACCCGGCGGACCAGCATCCGGCTGCCCGGCTCCAGGGTATCGGGCCGCTCTCACGCATCGGTTTTCAGATCGCTCGCTATGCTGCAAAGTCTTTCCCCCTCCACGATGATGTCGTGAGCCAGAAATCTTGAGGCATGCAGGGCATTGCCCTTGACCAACGGAACCCACTTCACTACGGACTCTCTCTGGAGATCATACCGGTCCGGCCAGAGCTTTGCAACCTCATTTTTCAGTCTTTCCAGCTCGGGCCCCGCATCCGGCAGCGTACCAGGGATCATGCGGCCGCTGCAAGGGAGAGGAGGCCAGCGCCCGATATACGGGAGAAAATCAAAAATCTGGTTGACAAATTTTTTTCCCCGGCATATTCTAAATTAGGAATATGGAGATCGAATGAAAGCATTTACCAAAGTCATGAAGGCCTTGTCGAACCCGATCCGGGTCAAGATGATCAAGCTGCTCCAGCGGCGGGTGCTGTGCGTATGTGAGATGCAGGAGGCCCTGGGGCTGGCCCAGTCAACTGTCAGCAAGCACCTCCGGATACTGGAGGAGGCGGGTCTGGTCATCTATTTCAGGGAGGGGGCATGGGTCAATTACCGGCTTTCAGACGGGGCCGACAGCCCCTATGCCGCCAATCTGCTGGGCAATTTGCGCCATTGGCTGGAGGAGGATTCCGAGGTGGAGGCCCTGGTAGCCCGGCTGCCGGAGATCCGCCGGGAAACCATAAGCTCCGGCTGATGTTATATTCCAATATCGCCATATGGCAAAATGTAAATTGAGACGGCCCCACCCCCCGCCGGGCCGGAAGAGCGGGGGCCGCCGAAACAAGGAGCATACTTTATTATGAAAGAACGAACAAAGCTGTTGTTGATCGTAGGTGTTTTTCTGGCTGCCTACTATGTGCCCTGGGATCATCCGAGAATCATGATGTCGGGGCTGGAAGCCTTCATGATGCTGCAGGAGTATGCGCAGGAGCATGTTCTGAACTGCCTGATTCCGGCCTTTTTCATTGCCGGGGCAATCGCCGTCTTCGTCTCCCAGGCATCGGTTTTGAAGTACTTCGGGGCCCAGGCCGGCAAGATCCTCTCCTACTCGGTGGCCTCGGTCTCCGGAACCATCCTGGCGGTCTGTTCCTGCACGGTGCTGCCCCTCTTTGCCGGGATCTATACCCGGGGCGCGGGCATCGGTCCGGCCACGGCCTTTCTCTATTCCGGGCCGGCCATCAACGTGCTGGCCATCACCCTGACCGCCAAGATCCTCGGCTGGGAACTGGGGCTTGCCCGGGCCGTGGGAGCGGTGATATTTGCGGTGGTCACGGGCCTGCTGATGGCCGCAATCTTCCGCAAGGATGATGCCGAGCGCACCGCAGGGCAGATTTATGTGCCCGATCCCGAAGGCCAGGAGCGCACCCTGACGCAGGATACCCTCTACATCATGACCATGGTGCTGATCCTGATATTTGCGGCCTTTGCCAAACCGGCTCACGGATCAACAGGCCTGTGGCCCGCGCTCTTCTCGGTCAAGTGGTACATCACCGTGGCACTGCTCATCGTGCTCGGCTTTATGCTCAAGGCCTGGTTCACCAAAGAGGAGTGCAAGAACTGGGTGGAGGCGACCTGGGGCTTTATGAAGCAGATATTTCCGCTTCTGGCCGGCGGTGTGCTGGTGGCCGGCTTCATGCTGGGCCGGCCGGGCAATCCGGCTCTGATCCCGGAGCAGTGGATTCAATCGCTTCTGGGGGACAATTCAATCCAATCCAACCTGATCGCCTCAGTGGCCGGGGCATTGATGTATTTTGCCACCCTGACCGAAGTCCCCATCCTTCAGGGGCTTATGGGCGCGGGAATGGCAAAGGGGCCGGCGCTTGCCCTGCTGCTGGCCGGCCCTGCTCTTTCGCTGCCCAACATGCTGGTGATCGGCAGTGTGCTGGGGCTGAAAAAGACGGCCACCTTCTGCGGCATCATCGTGGTTCTCTCCACTGTCGCGGGAATGACTTACGGAACCCTGTTTCCCTGAAAATGGAATGCAGTAGATAAACCACCCAACAGAAACAGAACAAAAAGGAGATCACAATGGAAATCAAAGTATTGGGCCCCGGCTGCCCCAAGTGTCAACAGACCGAAAAAGTGGTTAAGGAAGCATTGGCCGAGTCCGGCGTGGACGCAGATGTGGAAAAAGTGACCGACATCATGAAGATCGCGGGATACGGGGTCTTCGGGACACCTGCCGTGGTGGTGGATGGTGAGGTCAAATCAGTGGGAAAGATCCCCAGCAAGGCCGATGTCCTTTCCTGGCTTGGAAAATAAGGAGGAGAAGATGGCCGATAACTGCTGTGACGGCGGTAATGAAGTAATGATCCTGGCCTGTTCCGGCGGCTCCAACGTGGGGCAGCTTTCCAATCAGGCCGCGGTTGAGCTGACCCGGGAAGGCTTCGGCAAGATGTTCTGCCTGGCCGGGATCGGCGGAGAGCTTTCCGGGTTTGTCCAGTCGGCCAGAGATATGCCGCTGATGGTGGCCATCGACGGATGCCCCGTGGGATGCGCCAAAGCCATTCTGGAAAAGAGCCAGGTCCCTTTAAAGCATTATCTTGTAATCACCGAAGAGGGGATTGAGAAGAACAAGAACCTGGATCTCGATCCCGCGGATATCGATCGGGTCAAGGCTGCGGTGAAACAGGCCCTCCGGTAAGATGGCTTTTCGGTTTCATCCCTTCCGCGGCCGGAGTGAAAAACCGGAGTGATAAAAAAGGAGTCAGAAAAAGGAGTGAGAAAAAAAGATGTTGCTTTCCGGTTATAAAAAGGATATTTTTCGACCGGAGTGCAATCCGGGCTTCCAATCGGTCCATTGCAAGGCCCGCCTGAATGAGGACATCCGCGAGGCGCTCCCCTATCTCAATGCAGCGCTCGGGGGGACTCAGTATCTGGAAGATCCCCCGGAGGTGATGTTCCATCACCACGGCAGGATTATCAAGGTGGGCCCCAGAGAGATCGCCATCAACGCACTGCAGGATGAAGAGGAGGCGGATCGCATTCTCCGATGGCTGATGGTCGAAATCAATCAGGCATGGGAAAACCGGGAGAGTATCACCCCCTGTTTTGCAGGCAGGACCAAGCCGCAGTTGCTGGAAATCCTGAAGCTGCTGCCCAGGACCAATTGCCGGAAGTGCGGCAGGCCCACATGCATGGTCTTTGCCGCGCATCTTGCCGAGGGCGGAACAGGTGCAGAGCAGTGCCCGGAACTCATTCCCGATGATCGCGAAAGGCTGACCGCCTATCTGGCAGGCTTTGATTATGAGTAACCACCGATGCTGTAAACCAGTATGAATTCTTTGATGCAGACATATCTGAGGGCGACCTTCAGCAGTTGGGTCGCCCTCTTCCTGGCGATCCTGATCGGCGTAATGGCCTTCTGCGGGAGCGCGGCCATGACATGCCAGACCCAGAAAGCGTGCCTGCGGGTCGATTTTGTCGGAGAGAAAGTCTGTCTGACCATTCCGGACCGATGCGATCTCACCTCCTGCCATTTGAAGAATCTGCTTCTCCTCCCGAAATTCCAGGTTCAGGCGGACCCGCCGAGAACCCAGAACCCGATGCAGTCGGGATTTGCTGTTATGATTGATTTTCCGCCATTGGCAGAAAGGGGGGGAAGGCTTTTCCGATTCTGGCAGGCAGCCATTCCCCGGGCCCCCTCTCCGCCGCTTTTTCTGCTGAAATCCTCCTTTATCTGTTAAACCGATCTCCATAGGCCCTCAGGGCCTTCTTCTCCTTTTTTCACCACTTAAAAATCGTCGATCCGGACTGAAAAAGAGTCTATCCGGCAGTCGTATGGCTGTCGGCATGGATCATCGGCATGGATCATTATTATTGGGAATCTGCGGCATACCCTGGAGCATGCTGCTGTCCATTTTTTTATTATCGTTTTATCATCTTTTATATCATCGCAGGAGGTTGGATCAAAATGAAGAGCAAAATTAAAAAAATTCGGTCGATTATTCTCGGTATCTTCGTGCTTTTCGCGATCATGGGAGCCATCTCTCACCAGTTCAGCCCGGGGGCCGGGGCCAACGCGTCCGACAAGGGGTCCGAAATCCCAACGGTTCCGGTGGAGGGAATGGTGACCATGCTCGACCTCGGCGCCACCAAATGCATCCCCTGTAAGATGATGGCACCGATCCTTGAAGCCCTGAAAAAGGAGTATGAAGGAAGGGCGGCCATCATCTTCATCGATGTCTGGGATCATCGGGAGTATGCCCAGAAATACGGCATTCGGGCCATTCCGACCCAGATCTTTTTCAACAAGGAGGGAAAAGAGGTTTACCGGCACATCGGTTTCATGGACAAGGAGAGCATCGTCAAAAAACTTCAGGAACTGGGCGCGGTTTAATCACCCGAATCAGGGAGAGGAATTTCTATCATGCTGGACCAATTGTTTCTGACGGTAAATCAATGGATGACCGGCGGGGTTCTCATCGCCGCCGCGGGCTGTTTTCTATGGGGAATGATCAGTGTCCTATTTTCCCCCTGTCACATGGCCTCCATTCCCCTGATCGTGAGCTATGTGGCCGGCCAGAATCAGGTGCTTGAAGCCCGGCAGGGGGCCAAGTATGCGGCCGCTTTCACCGGGGGGCTCTTCATCACCATCGCGCTGGTCGGGGTCGTCTGCGTTCTGCTGGGCCGGATGCTGGGTGAAATCGGCCCCTACTGGACGCTTCTGGTCGGGGCGATTCTCATCTGGGTCTCCCTGGACATGATGGGGGTCTCTGGATGCTCCATGTCCGGGGGGCTGATGAGCCGCTTCAAGCTCAAGGGAGTCTTGGGGGCATTTGCTCTGGGGCTGGCCTACGGTCTGCTCTCCGGCTCCTGCACCTTCGGATTCATCGCGCCGATCCTGGCCTTCATCACCATTCAGGAGAAGATCGCGGTCGGAATTTTTTACATCATCCTTTTCGGAATCGGCCACTGCATCCCCATCGCTGTTGCCGGCAGCTCCACTGCGCTGGTGCAGCGCCTTATGGAGAACAGCAATTTCCAGCAGGGGAGCGTATGGTTCCGGAAGGCGGCCGGAGTGGCCATCGGCCTGTTCGGCTTATATTTCATAGCCACCCCCTTTGTGGGGGCTTGACATAGACTTGACATAGACAGGAGAGAAGGAATCTGCAATGGAACTGAAAAAAAAGATGCTCTTACCGCTTTTGGCTGCAATGCTTCTTGCCGTTGCCGGGGGAATATCGGAAGCTTCGGAACCTTCGGGGCCTTCGGCCTTGCTGCCGGAGAAGGTCTATACCTTTGCGCCGGTTTTGGAAGGAGCCCAAGTTGTCCATAATTTCGTTCTGCGCAATACAGGCGATGCCCCCCTCATCATCGAGCGGCTTGTCTCCGGGTGAGGCTGCACCGCGGCTTCCGGCGAGAAGCAGGTCCCTCCGGGCGGAGAGACGAAAATAGAGGTGAAAGTTTACACAAGAGGATATGGGGGCAGGGAGATTCGGGAGACGGTAAAGATACAGACCAACGACCGTCAGCAGCCGGGACTGAGTGTCACCCTCAGAGGCCGGGTCGAAAAATTTGCCCGGATCACTCCCAGCCGGGTTATACTGACGGGGAAAGCGGGAACAGAGCTGAAAACAGAGATCCGGATCGTTCCCGGAGAGGAATTCCCCTTTCAAATCACAAAAGTCGAAGCTGTGACCGGAACATTTATCGAATTGGGCCTGGAAGAGATCCGATCATCCGGAAAGAGGAGCTATCTTCTCACGGTCGAGAACCGGAAATCGGAAAAAGGAAGATATTACGATCAGATCCATCTTGAAACCGATCACCCGGAATCCCCGGTGATCCGAATCCCGGTGATGGGAAATATCCAATGACATTGACCTACCGCAATTTGAAACCTTTCCGTCAGATGCTCTGGCAGGTGCCCGCGCTTCTGGCCATGGCCGTTCTGCTGGCCATCGGCGTCAACCATTGGCGGGCTCAGGCCATTCCCCTGATCGGGGACTGGTCAGAGGAGGCCCGCTTTGCCGATGCTTCAGGAGAGAGCCTGATCATCTCCCTCGATGAGGCCCGCGCGGTTTTCGGAAAAAGTGGAACCGTCTTTGTGGATGCCCGGTCCGCGGCCGAGTATGAGCGAGGCCATATACAGGGGGCGTTGTGCATTCCCTGGCAGGCCGTGGACAGCTATTTCATGGCCGCTGTGGGACAACTGGAGAAGGCGCAAGCCATTGTGACCTACTGCGACGGAGTGAGCTGCGACCTGAGCCACGAGCTGACCCTGTTTCTGAAAGAGATGGGGTTTGAAAACGTCCGGGTTCTGGTCAACGGCTGGAGCGTCTGGCGGGATGCGGGCCTGCCTACGGAAGAAGGGAGTTGAACCGATGATTAATGCAACCGATATGCCGCGGATGATCTATAAAATTCTCCGGATCCTTCTGGGGGTTGTCTTTCTATATGCCAGCTTCGACAAGATTCTGCGGCCGGCGCTCTTTGCCCAGGCGGTTTACAACTACCAGATCCTTCCGGACGCCGCGGTCAACCTGACGGCCCTGGTTCTCCCCTGGCTGGAGCTGCTGATCGGGATCTGCCTGGTCGCCGGGATCTGGCTTCCAGGGGCCGCGGTCATCAGCACCGGACTCATGACGATCTTCATCGCCGCGCTGGTTTTCAATCAGATCCGGGGGCTGGATATCCACTGCGGCTGCTTTTCGGCTGAATCGACCGATGGTCCGGTCGGCATCTTGACGGTGCTGCGGGATCTGGCCTTTCTGGCCATGTCGGTCTATGTGACGCTCTATCTGTTTTTCTTTCAGCCGGACCCCGCGGCGGCCTCGGATGCCGCAAGCCTGGCTGGGGAGGCGCGCCCTCCCATGGGAAGCGAGGCAAAAAAAGAGGGACAATGACCAAAAAAAAGCGCGTTCTATACCGGCTGGCCGCCATTCTCTTGATCGTCGCGGTCATCGCGGGACTGATGATGGCGCTGCGCGGGGCCAAGCAGAAAATGGCGGCCGCGCCCGAATGGAAACCCCGTCCGGTCCCCCTGGAAACCGCGGTGATCCGGGAGGGGGTCCTTTCCCGGACAATCCGGTACCTGGGGCGGCTGGAGGCGCTCTCCACCGCGGAGATCGCCCCGAAAATCAGCGCCCGCGTGCTGTCCCTCCACGCGGACCAGGGGGATGCGGTGGCGGCAGGGGATATTCTGGCCCGACTCGATGATCGGAACATCCGCGCCCAGATCGCCGCGGCCGAGGCCAACATCAACGCGGCCAAGGCCCGGCTGATAGGGGCCAGGGCGGCCGCGACCGCGGCTCGAAGCAGCCTTTCCTTTCTCGAGAGGGAGTATGAGCGCTATAAAACCCTTTTTGAAAAAGAGGGCATCAGCGAATCGGCCATGGAGGCCAGCCGGAACCGGCTGTATGAGGCGCGGGGCAGGGCCGTCCAGGCAGAGCAGTCCATCCGGAGCGTTCAAAAGGAAATCGCGGCCCTGACCGCCCAACTGACAGAGGCCGACGCCCGGCTCGCGGACACCGAAATCCGGGCCGAGCAGTCCGGAACCATCGAAAAGCGCCACGCGGAGGTCGGCGACATGGCCATGCCGGGCAAGCCCCTTTTCACCCTGATGGATGTCTCCTCGTGCCGCATCGCCTTCAACCTGGTTCAGGAGGATCTGAAATGGATCGGGCCGGGCCGGCCGGTCCGCCTCTCCGGGCCTGTCGCGGAAGAACAGCCGGAGCCGGCGGTCTCCCGCATCTTTCCCTCCCTGGAATCGGATCAGACGGTTCGGGCCGAGATCGATCTTCCGGGCGGATGTCCGGAACAGCTCAGGGTCGGCAGCCTGCTTCCCATGGAGGTGGTCGTGAAGAAGGGCGCGGGCCTGATCGTTCCCCGGGCCGCGCTGGTTCCGGCCCCGAAAGATGCCGGATATCAGGTTTACGCGGTCCGGGAAAACCGGCTGGTATCCGTGCCGGTTCAGGTAATGATCGAGCATGGGGGGCAGGCTTTGATCGCAGGAGCCCTGGCGGCCGGAGAATCGGTGGCCGTGGGCGAATATCTGCAATGGATCAGGCTCCATGGCGCCATGGACGCGACGCCGTGAAACCGCATCGTTTCGCCATGAAAAATCCGTGGCTCATGCTGGTCTGCGCCATGCTGGTATCGGCCATGGGCATGAAGGCTTTTGTTACCTTGCCGGTGGAATATTTTCCCGACACAAGCCCGCCCCAGGTGGCAGTGGTTACGGTGGAGCAGGGGGCCGCGGCGGCCGATGTGGGGCGCCGGATCACCGAAGTGATTGAAAAGGAAATGGCCACCCTTTCAGGCCTGAAAAAGCTCTCCTCTTCCTCCCGGGACGGTGTATCCTCGGTAACGGCTGAATTTTTTTATGAAAAATCCATCGGCGAGGCGGTCGTGGACGTCCAGAGCGCGATCTCGAAGATTCGTGCGGATCTGCCGGAGGATATTCTGGAACCGCGCATTTACAGGATCACTGACGCGACCCGTCCCATTCTGACGCTGGCCCTGTCTCCCCGCGCCCAAAGCCCTTTGACCCTGGCCCATATCCGGCTGCTGGCCGACAACGATATCAAAAATTTTCTGCTGGGGCTGACGGGCGTGGCCGATGTGGACACCTTTGGCGGAAACAAGCCTCAGATCAATGCGCGTCTGGATAAAGACCGGCTCCGGGCCTATGGCCTGAGCCCGGAAAATATCGTTTCGGCCATCAAAGAGCAGAACATCACTGTCCCGGCCGGGCTGCTCTATTCGGACAGCGGAGAAATTCTGGTCAAGACCCTGGGGGAATTCAAGACCCTGCGGGATATGGAAGAGCTGGTGGTGGGCCGGAAGGGGGGCGCCTACATCCGGCTTTTGGATGTGGGAACCGTGGAGCTTGGTGTCGCGGATCCGCGCAGTCTCTATCACGGCAACGGCAAGCCCGCCATAGCCGTCAATGTGCTTCGGACCGAGGGCGGAGACACTATGGCGGCCATCAACCAGGTGAAAAACGCGCTGCCGCTGATGGCGGCAGAGTGGCCCGATATCCATTTTGAAATCACCGATGACCAGGCCCCGCTCATTGCCCGAAACACCACTGGAATGCGCCAATCCCTGTACATGGCCATCGGCTTGACGGTCTTGATTATCTTTATATTTCTGGCCGATCTGCGAACCTCCTTCATCTCCCTGATCAGCATTCCGCTTTCCTTTCTCTTCGGGCTGGCCGCGCTGGGATTCACGGGCTACACCCTGAACATCGTCACCTTGTCAGGACTGATTATCGCCACCGGCATGGTGGTGGACGCCACAGTGGTTGCCCTTGAAAATATCCACCGACACTTGGGCCCGGCCGGGGCCGGAGATCCCGCAGCCAGGGTGGAGAGCGCCGTGGGGGAGATCCTGACGCCCATCACCGCGGGAATGCTCACCACCGTGGCCATGCTCATTCCGATCATGTTCGCCGGCGGGTATGTGGAAAAAGTGCTGCGGCAGTTCACCCTCACCCTGACCCTGGCTCTGATCGGCTCCCTGCTCGCGGCCGTGTTCATCGTTCCCCTTATCGCATGGAAAATGATCCGCATCGGACGCCCCCTGAATCTGCCGGAGCGGATGGTGAAACCCTTTTCGCGGCTGGTGGAGACTCTGGCGGACGGATATGTGGGGCTGCTGCGGATCGCCCTGAGAGCACGGATTGTCGCGATTGTTCTGGTTCTGGTCGCGCTGGTTTTAACGGTCAGAATCGTCATCCCGGTCATCGGCAGAGAGCTGATGCCGCAGATGGACACGGGGATCGCAAAGGTAAGTTTTGAGATGCCCCCATCCACATCCATTGAAGAGGTGGAAAAACGTCTGACCGAGATAGAGGCCGTCATACAGAAAACCCCTTCAACGCGGATGATTTCGGCTGTGGTCGGGTCGGAACCCGGAGAAATCTCCTTTGGCGGCGGCGGACAGACCGCTCAGTCCGCGATCCTCACCATCACTTTAACCACGCGGGACCAGCGGGATGAAAGCATATGGAAAATCGGGGATCAGTGGCGGAAAAGGATTTCTCAAATGCCGGGAATCCGATCCCTTCAGGTTTATGAATTCGGCGCAACACCCATGTCCACCTCCCGCGCGCCCATCGACATCGTGCTGCATGGCAGGGACTCCCG
>JAABSZ010000100.1:0-14531 GCA_011390135.1 Desulfobacteraceae bacterium
CGGTTCCATCACCCCCCACACCAAGTTCAAGGCCGAGGTCTATATCCTGAGCAAAGAGGAGGGAGGCCGCCACACCCCCTTCTTCACCGGCTATCGCCCACAGTTTTATTTCAGAACCACCGATGTTACCGGCAACCTGTACCTGCCCGAGGGGGTGGAGATGGTGATGCCCGGCGACAACGTGACCATTTCGGCCGAACTGATCACCCCCATCGCGATGGAAAAAGAGCTTCGCTTTGCGGTGCGTGAGGGCGGACGGACCGTGGGCGCGGGTGTGGTCAGCGAGATCATTGAATAAGGAGAGATGCGGTGAGAGTCATCGTTACCCTGGCATGTAAAGAATGCAAACGCAGAAATTACACGACCACAAAGAACAAGCGCACGACACCGGATAAGCTGGAGTTTAAGAAATACTGCAGATTCTGCAGGACTCATACGCCGCACAGAGAGACAAAGTAGAACCGGATATGTCGGAAACCGGGAAGCGACGATTTCCGATATATCCGGAGGACGGCTTCTTCCGTCATCGATTGCAGGCCAGTAGCTCTAACGGTAGAGCATCGGACTCCAAATCCGAGGGCTGGGGGTTCGAATCCCTCCTGGCCTGCCAATTTTATCTTCACCGGCGTAGATTCGGATCGAAAGTCTAAAGCTCAAGGGGTACGGCTCAGTTTGTAGCAGGTCTGCCGTGACAACTTTGAGCTTTCGACATTTTTAGGAGCGAAATGGGACGGTTATTAAAGAAAAAAACCACGACCAAAAAACGGCGGAATAGCGATGATCCGTCATCCCCGGCAGCGGAGAATGGTGCGGACGCGGCAGCGACTCCGGCCGATGTAAAGAAGCGGCCCCAATCGGCGCCGTCCAAAAAGGCTGCACCTGGGAAAGAGAACTTTATCGGAAAAAGCATCCGGTTCCTTCGAGAGGTCAAGGCCGAGCTGAAGAAGGTGACCTGGCCGTCAAAAAAGCAGACCATCGGCTCTACCGTAATGGTAATCATTGTCGTGATGGTCATCTCATTCTTTCTGGGACTTGTGGATATGACCCTTTCCGGGATCATCAGCACCGTTCTGCAGTGGGGGGGATAGCGCTGTGGCCCAGCAATGGTATATCGTCCATGTCTATTCGGGATTCGAGAACAAGGTAAAGCTCTCGCTGGAGGAGAAGATCACAACGTCGCCACATCCGGAGAAGTTCGGGGAGATCGTGGTGCCGACCGAGCAGGTGGTGGAGCTTGTCAAGGGAAAGCGCAAGACCTCTTCCCGGAAGTTCTATCCCGGCTATATCCTGATCCGGATGGCCTTGGACGATGAGACATGGCATATCGTCAACAGCACGGACAAAGTGAGCGGTTTTCTCGGCGGCCGGGAGAAGCCGACCCCCATCTCCGATGCTGAGGCGGCCTCGATTCTGGACCGGATGAGCGCGGAAAAGCCCAAGCCGAAGTACTATTTCGAGACCGGCGACGAGGTTCGGGTGATTGACGGACCTTTTACCAATTTTAACGGCACGGTGGAGGACGTCAACCCTGAAAAGGGAAAGATCAAGGTGCTGGTAAGCATCTTTGGCCGTTCTACGCCCGTAGAGCTGGATTTCGTCCAGGTGACCAAGCTGTGATTTAGGAGCATAAGAGGAAATGGCAAAGAAGGTAATCGCACAGATCAAGTTGCAGGTGACGGCGGGCAAGGCCAATCCCTCCCCGCCCATCGGTCCTGCATTGGGCCAGCACGGCGTCAATATCATGGATTTCTGCAAGGCGTTCAACGCCAGAACCGCGGGCGATGAGGGGATGATCATACCGGTGGTGATCACCGTATATCAGGATCGATCCTTCACCTTTATCACCAAGACACCGCCGGCTGCGGTGCTGCTGAAAAAGGCCGCGCAGATCGCGAAGGGCGCGGGCGATCCCAAAAAGGATCGGGTCGGAAAGGTTTCCCGGCAGCAGGTGGAGGAGATCGCAAAGCAGAAGATGACCGATCTCAATGCCTATGATTTGGAAGCGGCTTGCAAAATCATTGAAGGCACGGCCAGAAGCATGGGGATCGAGGTCGTCTAAAGTTAAAAGGAGCAAAAGAGGAAAATGCCGAAGCGGGGTAAGAAATATAGTGAAGCAAAAAACAGAACGGGCAGCGGTGATACGCGCTATCCGTTCGCTGATGCGGTGCAGATGGCCATCGCGTCCTCCTATGCCAAATTCGATGAGACCTTTGATGTGGCCCTGCGCCTCGGAGTCGATCCCCGACATGCGGACCAGATGGTCCGGGGGACCGTGGTGCTTCCCAATGGCATTGGCAAAGATGTGAAGGTGCTGGTCTTTGCCAAGGGCGAAAAGGAGAAGGAGGCCCAGGACGCGGGGGCAGATCATGTGGGCAACGATGATCTTATCGAAAAGATCAAGGAGGGCTGGTTCGACTTTGACAAGGCGGTTGCCACTCCGGATATGATGGGTTCCGTGGGCAAGATCGGAAGGATTTTGGGCCCCCGTGGGCTTATGCCCAACGCGAAGACCGGAACCGTCACCTTTGACGTGGCCCGGGCTGTGGAGGAACTCAAGGCCGGTAAGATCGACTTTCGGGTCGAGAAGGCCGGGATCGTCCACGCGCCTATGGGAAAGGTCTCATTTGGCCATGAGAAGATCATGCAGAACATCACTGCCTTCCTCGATACGGTGATGCGCCTCAAACCTTCGGCCAGCAAGGGAACCTACCTCAAAGGTATGGCCGTCTCAACGACCATGGGTCCCGGACTCAGGATCGATATGGCGAGTGTCAAGGAGCTGTTCAAGCAGTAACGGGAGTGAAATGCGCAAAATGTTATCTGCGCACTCCTTCACTGATGGATTCATCAGATAGCAAGATCCTTTCTGTCAAAGACCGTGGGTGCCGCATTTTTGATCGTGCGGCTTAATCTGGCGATGGAGATGAAAATGATCGTCGGCCTGCCGAGACAGCGAAGAAGAGATGGTTGGGAATGAAAAGAAGAAGATTGTGCGACCCACAGGCGTTCTTCCCCAAACGTTCTTCAGGGAACCTTCCTCCGGGAATGTTCTTTAATGTTCGCCTGCCGGTAAAACCGTGGCCCTGCGGTGCTTGAGCTGTAAAGAGATCAACGAAAGGAGGTGTACGGTTGAAGCTGGAGGAGAAAAAGGCGATCGTTGAAGATCTCCACGAGAAGTTCGCACGGTCCCGGGTGGTCATTCTGACCGACTACAAGGGGCTTGACGTCGCACAGGTCAACGACCTGCGTAGAAAGCTCAAAGACGCGGAAGTTGACTACAAGGTGGTGAAGAACACATTGCTGGTCCGAGCGGCCCAAGATACGGACGTGGCCTCCCTGAGTCCCCATTTCAAGGGGCCCAGCGCGGTGGCCATGAGCTACTTCGACCCGGTGGCTCCGGCCAAGGTTCTCACCGATTTTGCCAAAGACAACGACAAGTTCGAGATCAAGGCCGGTATCCTCGCGGGAAAGATGATGGACGCGGAGGGGATCAAGGCTCTGGCCAAGCTGCCGGGCCGGGAGGAGCTGCTGGGGCAGTTGCTCTCCGTGATGAACAACGTGCCGGCCGGCTTTGTCAGAACACTGGCAGCGGTTCCGCAGAATTTCGCCAATGTGCTGATGGCCATCAAAGAGCAGAAAGAGGGCCAGGGCGAGGCGGCCTGACATCGGCCTGTAACAGGGGAGTGTGCAAATTATGTTTTGCGCATTCAATACATGGACGAGATCGGGGCTTGTCAAAAGACTTTTCATTCTTAACTTATCGATTCGACCGAATCAGGAGGAAAAAATGGCAGACATTACCAAAGAGGATGTGATTGAATTCATTTCGAACATGACGGTGCTCGAACTCTCCGAGATGATCAAGGAGATGGAGGAGAAGTTCGGGGTCTCCGCCGCAGCGCCCATGGCGATGATGCCGGCAGGCGCCGGGGCCGGCGGCGAGGCCGCAGCCGTCGAGGAGCAGACCGAGTTCGATGTGATTCTGACAGCCGCAGGAGACAAGAAGATCCAGGTGATCAAGGAGGTGCGCGCGATCACCGGTCTGGGGCTGAAGGATGCCAAGGCGCTGGTGGATGGCGCGCCCGCTCCCGTAAAGGAAGGCGTTCCCAAGGAGGAGGCCGAGAAGATCAAGGCACAGCTCGAAGAGGCCGGGGCTCAGGTCGAGCTGAAGTAAGCTTTTTTGTTTCAAACAGGCTATGGATTGCGGGCAGGGGGACCCGGCCAAAAATCCATAGCCTGATTTACCCTGCCCATAACACAATTTCCTGGAGATGACATGTCGCAAAGGCCTTTGGTTCAACAGCGGATACGAAAAAATTTCGGAAAGATTCGAAAGATCGTCGAGATCCCGGATCTCATCGGTATGCAGCGGGAGTCTTTTGAGCGGTTCCTGCAGATGAAGGTCGAGCCGGAACAGCGGCGGGAGATCGGGCTGCAGGCGGTCTTTAAATCGGTCTTTCCCATCAAGGATTTTACGGGGAGCGCTTCGCTCGAATTCGTCTCCTATCGATTCGGCGAAGTCAAGCACAGCATGGAGGAGTGCGTCCATCGGGGGATGACCTATGAACTGCCCGTCCGCATCACCGTCCGCCTTGTGGTCTATGACTTAGACAAAGATTCCGGTGTATCCAATATCCGGGACATCAAAGAACAGGAGATCTATTTCGGAACCATCCCCCTGATGACCGAAAAGGGGACATTCATCATCAACGGAACCGAACGGGTGGTGGTGAGCCAGCTTCATCGCTCTTCGGGCGTCTTCTTCGACCACGACAAGGGTAAGACCCATTCCTCGGGCAAGGTGATCTACTCCTCACGGATCATTCCGGTGCGCGGATCGTGGATCGACATGGAGATCGACCCCAAAGACATCGTCTATATCCGGATCGACCGGCGCCGGAAGTTTCCGGTAACGCTTCTGTTCAAATCCTTTGGGTACTCCACCGAGGACCTGCTCAACTACTTCTACAAGACCGAAAAGATCATCATCGAAAATGATGGCGAATCCGGACGCCTCCGATGGTACAAGGCTTTTCAGGAGGCCTTTTTAAAGGGCCAGCGCGCCAGCCGGGATGTGGTGGACCCGAAATCGGGAGAGGTGATCGTCAAGGCGGGCCGTCTCTTTACCCGCAGGGCTACCCGCCAGATGAAGGCGGCCGACATGACCCGCTTTCCCATCGAATCCGAAGATCTGCTGAACAGCGTATTCGCCTTCACCGTGACCCATCCGAAGACGGGTCAGGTGATTGGCAAGGCCAACGAAACCATCACCGAAGATCTGCTGGATGCCCTCACCGAAACCGGCATCCGGGAGTTCGACATCCTTTTCATCGACGGCGCCACCAGCAGCGATTCGATCCGAAAGACCCTGCTGCTGGACAAGGTGGAGAGCAAAGAGGAGTCGCTTCTGGAGATCTACCGCAGGCTTCGGCCCGGCAATCCCGCTACCCCCGAGGTGGCGCAGGATTTCCTCGATAACCTCTTTTTCAAATCCACCTATTATGATCTTTCAGGGGTGGGCCGGATGAAGATCAATCTGCGGCTGGGGATCGAGACCCCGGTGCAGGTGAGAACCCTTCGCAAAGAGGATATTCTGCTGACGGCAAAGACCCTGGTGGAGCTTCGGGACACTCAGGGAGTGGTGGACGACATCGACCATCTCGGCAACCGGCGGGTCCGGGCCGTGGGCGAACTGCTGGAGAACCAGTACCGGATCGGACTGGTGAGGATGGAGCGGGCCATCAAGGAGCGGATGAGCCTCCAGGAGGTGGATGCGCTCATGCCCCACGATCTGGTCAATCCCAAACCGGTCTCGGCTGTGGTCAAGGAGTTCTTCGGCACGAGTCAGCTCTCCCAGTTCATGGATCAGACCAACCCGCTGTCGGAGACGACCCACAAGCGGCGCCTGTCAGCCCTGGGACCCGGTGGCCTCACCCGGGAGCGGGCCGGATTCGAAGTCCGGGACGTACACCCCTCCCATTACGGCAGAATCTGCCCCATCGAGACCCCGGAAGGGCCCAACATCGGCCTGATCGTCTCGTTGAGCACCTACGCGCGGGTCAATGACTACGGCTTTATCGAAACCCCCTACCGGGTGGTCAACGATACCTTGGTATCGGACGATGTCCGGTTCCTGAGCGCGTTCGAGGAGAAGGAGCATCCCATCGCGCAGGCCAACGCGCCTATGGATGAGGATCACCGGTATGTCAACCCGCTCGTCACCTCCCGGGTCACCGGCGAATTCATGATGGTCAACCGGGAGGAGATCGAGCTGATGGACATCTCCCCCAACCAGTTGGTGAGCGTATCCGCGTCGCTGATCCCCTTTCTGGAGAATGACGATGCTAACCGGGCTCTCATGGGCTCCAACATGCAGCGCCAGGCCGTTCCCCTGATCGTGAGCCAGGCCCCGCTCGTGGGCACGGGGATCGAAGGCGTTGTGGCCCGTGACTCGGGAGTGGCTGTGGTGGCCCGGGAGGATGGCGAAGTGGTGGATGTTGACGCCTCCAGAATCGTGCTGCGCCATGACCCGGAGGAGGGGGAGACCGCAAAGAAGCCGGTGACGATCTACAACCTTTCCAAATTCGTCCGGTCCAATCAGAACACCTGCTTCAATCAGCGGCCCATCGTCTCCAAAGGACAGCGGGTCAAAAAAAGCCAGATCATCGCGGACGGCCCCGCCACCGAGCAGGGGGAACTCGCGCTGGGTAAAAACGTCACCGTGGCCTTCATGCCCTGGGGCGGCTACAACTTCGAGGACTCGATCCTGGTGAGCGAGCGGCTGGTCAGAGATGGTGTCTATACCTCGGTGCATATCGAGGAGTTCGAGGTGGTGGCCAGAGATACCAAGCTGGGCAAGGAGGAGATCACCAGAGACATCCCCAATGTCGGCGAAGAGGCCCTCAAGTATCTGGATGAAAGCGGCATCGTCAGCCTGGGCGCAGAGGTCAAATCGGGCGATATTCTCGTGGGAAAGATCACCCCCAAGGGGGAGACCCAGCTCTCTCCGGAGGAGAAGCTGCTCCGGGCCATCTTCGGGGAAAAGGCAGGCGACGTCAAGGACACCTCCCTTCGGGTTCCGCCGGGCGTGGAGGGGATCGTCATCGACGCGAAGGTCTTCTCCCGAAGAGGGATCGACAAGGATGACCGTACCCGGGCCATCGAGGATGAGGAGATCCTGCAGTTTGAAAAGGATCGGGACGACGCGATGGATGTGCTCGAGGATGTGGTGAGAAACCGGCTCTTCCGTCTGGTGATCGGCAGAAAGACCGCATCGGGCCTCAAGAAGAGCAAGAAGACCATCATCTCCAAGGGGACGCTCATCACCGAGGAGATGTTCAAGGAGATCTCCTTCTCCCAGCTCGAGGGGATCACCCTCGAAGATCCGAAGATCACCGATGAGATCCAGGAGGTCTTCGACATGTACAAAGTGCAGCAGGAGCGCCACCAGTCGGAGTTCGAGGCCAAGGTGAGCCGTTTTGAAAAGGGTGACGACCTGCCGCCGGGGGTGATCAAAATGGTCAAGGTCTATGTGGCCATGAAGCGGAAGCTTTCGGTGGGCGACAAGATGGCGGGGCGCCACGGCAACAAGGGTGTGGTCTCCATGATTCTCCCCCAGGAGGATATGCCCTATTTCGAAGACGGAACCCCGGTTGACATGGTACTCAACCCCCTCGGCGTCCCCTCCCGGATGAATGTTGGGCAGATTCTCGAAATCCACCTGGGACGGGCAGCGAAGTGCCTGGGGAATCAGGTCAACAGGATGATCGATGAGAAGCGCCATGAGGCGATCCGGGAGAAGTTTCTGGAGATCTTCTCCACTGAGACCGAGGAGGACAAGGCCGCGCGGGAGATGATCAAAGGGTACGATGACCCGGAACTCATGGCCTATGCCGAATACTATCGGGAAGGAGTCCATATGGCCACCCCGGTCTTTGACGGGGCCAAGGAGAACGAGATCAAGGATCTGCTGAAGAAGGCAGGGGTCTCCCCATCGGGCCAGACCCTGCTCTACGACGGTCGGACCGGCGAGCCTTTCCGGGAGAGGATCACCGTGGGGACCATGTACATGCTCAAGCTCCATCATCTGGTGGACGACAAGATCCATGCCCGTTCCATCGGCCCCTATTCGCTGGTGACCCAGCAGCCCCTTGGCGGCAAGGCCCAGTTCGGTGGACAGCGGCTCGGGGAGATGGAGGTCTGGGCAATGGAGGCTTACGGCGCGGCCCATGCGCTTCAGGAGTTTTTAACGGTCAAATCGGATGATATGGCCGGCCGGACCCGGATGTACGAGAAGATCGTCAAGGGCCAGAACGTACTCGAGCCGGGCCTGCCCGAATCCTTTAAGGTGCTCACCAAAGAGCTGCAGAGTCTTGGGCTGGATGTTGGGCTCATCGAGAAGGGATAAGGAGTTATCGTGGAGACATTGTACGATTTTTTCGCAAAGCCCAAGGACCCGAAAAATTATAAGGGCGTGAAGCTCTCTCTGGCCGCGCCCGAGCAGATCCGGGAGTGGTCCCACGGCGAGATAAAAAAGCCCGAAACCATAAATTACAGAACCTTCAAACCGGAGCGGGACGGTCTGTTCTGCGCCAAGATCTTCGGCCCCACCAAGGATTACGAGTGCAACTGCGGCAAATACAAGCGGATGAAGCACCGGGGCGTGATCTGTGAAAAGTGCGGCGTGGAGGTGATCCAGTCAAAGGTCCGCCGTGAGCGGATGGGCCATATCGACCTGGCCGCGCCCGTCGCGCACATCTGGTTTTTGAAGAGCCTGCCGAGCAAGATCGGCAACCTGCTGGACCTGACCCTGAAAAACATGGAAAAGGTCCTCTATTTCGACTCCTATATGGTGGTTGACCCCAAAGGAACCGATCTGACCCGGGGGCAGCTTCTGTCGGATGATAAGTACCGGGAGGCTTTGGAAAAATACGGCTACGGCAAGTTCGATGTCGGCATCGGCGCCGAGGCTGTAAAGACGATGCTCGAATTCCTCGATCTCGAGGAGATCTACGAGCAGCTTAGAACCGAGATTCGGGCCACCAACTCCGCGGCCAAGCGCCAGAAGCTCTCCAAGCGGCTCAGGATTGTGGATGCCTTCCGCAGGTCCAACGTCAACCCCATCTGGATGATTATGGATGTCATCCCGGTGCTGCCGCCGGACCTCAGGCCCCTCGTTCCCCTGGAGGGTGGGCGTTTTGCCACATCGGACTTGAACGATCTCTACCGCCGGGTTATCAACCGTAACAACCGGCTCCAGCGGCTCATGGACCTGGGCGCGCCCGACATCATCGTGAGAAACGAAAAGCGGATGCTCCAGGAGGCCGTGGATGTTCTCTTTGACAACGGTCGCCACGGACGGGTCATCACCGGAACCAACAAGCGCCCCCTGAAGTCTCTTTCCGATACCTTGAAGGGAAAACAGGGCCGCTTCCGCCAGAACCTGCTGGGAAAGCGGGTCGATTACTCGGGCCGTACCGTTATCACCACGGGGCCCAACCTGCGGCTTCACCAGTGCGGTCTGCCCAAAAAGATGGCTCTTGAACTCTTCAAGCCCTTTGTCTATTACCGGCTGGAGCAGAAAGGGCTCGTCTCGACGGTCAAGAGCGCGAAGAAGATGGTTGAGCGGGAGACCCCGGAGGTCTGGGATACTCTGGAGGAGGTGGTGAAGGAGTATCCGGTGCTCCTGAACCGGGCTCCGACCCTGCACCGGCTGGGCATTCAGGCCTTTGAACCGACCCTCATCGAGGGGAAGGCCATCCAGCTTCATCCGCTGGTCTGTACCGCATTCAACGCGGATTTCGACGGGGACCAGATGGCGGTTCACATTCCGCTGTCGGTCGAATCCCAGATCGAGGCCCGGGTGCTGATGCTCTCCTCGAACAATATCCTGTCGCCGGCAAACGGCAGCCCGATTATCGTGCCGAGCCAGGACATCGTTCTGGGAACCTATTACATGACCCTGGAGGTGGCCGGCTCAAGGGGCGAGGGCAGCCGCTTCTCCTCCATGGACGAGGTCCGGGCCGCCTACGATGCAAAGGCGGTGGATCTCCATGCGAAGATCACCGTTCGGCTGGGGGCTCAGCGGGTGGAGACCACCGTGGGAAGAATTATTCTCTGGGAGGTGATTATGAGCCTTCCCGAGCATACCCTCTCTTTCGACATCGTCAACCAGGTCATGGACAAGAAGGCCCTTCGGGATCTGGTCGATTACATCTATCGGCGTCTGGGGCCCAAATCGACGGTCATCGTTTCTGACCGGCTCAAAGACATCGGATACCGCTACTCCACCGAGGGGGGTCTTTCCATCTCCATCGACGCGATGATCATTCCCGAGGCGAAGTGGGATATCCTGAAGCGGGCCGAGGAACAGGTGACGGAGATCAACCGGCAGTACACCGAAGGTCTCATCACTCAGGGGGAGAAGTACAACAAGGTGGTCGATATCTGGGCCAAGGCCACCGACGATGTGGCCAACGAGATGATGGCCGCGATGAAGGCGGGCATCTCGACAGATCAGAAGGATGAGGAAGGGGATGGCCGCCGGACCACGAACCCCATCTATATGATGGCCGACTCCGGGGCCCGGGGCAGCAAGGATCAGATGCGCCAGCTTGCGGGAATGCGGGGGCTGATGGCCAAGCCTTCGGGTGAGATCATCGAAACCCCCATTACCGCCAACTTCCGGGAGGGTCTTTCGGTGCTGCAGTATTTCATCTCCACCCACGGCGCGCGCAAAGGACTTGCGGATACGGCATTGAAGACCGCCAACTCCGGATATCTCACCCGCCGTCTCGCGGACGTGGCCCAGGACTGCATCATCACCCAGGAGGACTGCGGAACCCTGGTGGGTGTCGAGGTGGAGCCGCTCATGGAGGGCGGCGAGGTGATCCAGCGGCTCGGGGAGCGGATTCTCGGCCGGATCGTTGCCGAGGAGGATATCCTCGATCCCTTTACCGATGATGTGATCGCGACGGTAGGAGACAACCTCGACGAGGATCTGGTGGCAAAGATCGAGGATGCCGGCGTCTCCACAGTCAAGATCCGTTCGGTGCTCACCTGCAGAACCAAACATGGCGTCTGCGGCCAGTGCTACGGCCGGGATCTGGCCCACGGACACCGGGTGGAGATCGGTCAGGCTGTGGGCATCCTCGCGGCCCAGTCCATCGGCGAGCCCGGAACCCAGCTCACCATGAGAACCTTCCATATCGGCGGCACCGCGAGCCGGCGGGTGGAGCAGGCCGATATCCGGGCCCGGACCGACGGAACGGTCCGCTTCTCCGATGTCCATGTGGTGAAGAATGCCGAAGGGAAGAATGTCGTCATGAACCGCCGGGGCGGCGAGTTCGCGCTCATGAGCGAGACTGGCCGGGAGCGGGAGCGTTTTCCGGTGATCTACGGCGCACATATCACGGTTGAAGAGGGACAGCAGGTGAAGGCCGGAGATCTTTTGGCCATCTGGGACCCCTTCACCACGCCGATCATCACCGAGGTGGATGGTGTGGTCAAGTACGGCGATATCGTGCTGGGCAAGACATTGCAGGAGAAGGTGGACCCGGTCACCGGCAAATCGAGCCGGACCATCACCGAGTCCAAACTAGGCGATGTGCGTCCACGGATCTCGGTCAAAGATACCGAGGGGAAGACCGCGCGGCTGCCCAAGTCCTCTTCATCCTCTTCGGGGGTGGCTAGGTACAACCTGCCGGTTGAGGCGATCCTTCTGGTGGAGGAGGGCGACGAGGTCAAGGCCGGCGACGTGATCGCAAAGCTGCCCCGAGCCACCACCAAGACCAAGGATATCACCGGGGGTCTGCCCCGGGTCGCGGAACTCTTCGAGGTGCGAAAGCCCAAGGACCCCGCGATCCTCAGTGAGATCGACGGCTATATCTCCCTTGCCAAAGGCGTCAAGGGAAAACAGAAGATCTCTGTGACGCCTGTGGACGTGGGGGAGAAGCGGGAGTATCTGATCCCCCGGGGAAAGCATTTGAACGTCTATGAGGGCGACTACATCCGCGCAGGAGAGCCGCTGATAGGCGGATCGGCCGTTCCCCAGGATATCTTGAACATCAAAGGGGAGGTGGCCCTGGCCCGATATCTGGTGGACGAAGTGCAGGAGGTCTATAGGCTACAGGGGGTCCGGATCAATGACAAGCACATCGAGGTGATCGTTCGCCAGATGATGCGCCGGGTCAAGATCCTCGATCCAGGAGATACCGATTTTATCACCGAGGAGCAGGTTGACAAGGTTATTTTCGAGGACTCCAACGAGGAAGTGGCCGCGAAGGGGGGGAAGCCGGCAGTGGCCGAACCTCTGATCCTGGGCATCACCAAGGCATCCCTGAGTACCGAGAGCTTCATCTCCGCGGCCTCGTTCCAGGAGACGACCAAGGTGCTGACCGAGGCGAGCATTGCCGGCGCCGTCGATTTTCTGCGGGGCCTCAAGGAGAACGTGATCATGGGGCGACTGATCCCTGCCGGGACCGGTTTTCCGCCCTACAGCGACATCGAAGTCGAAGTCGGATAGGATTTTAGAAAAAAAGCTCTTGACATCAGATGAAAATCAATGTACAAATTTTCATTTTAACGAGATCATTGAAAGATTGCCACGATTGAGACGGAAGAGGGAGTATGCCGACCATCAACCAGTTAGTCAGAAAAGGTAGAAAGCGGGTTCAGCAGAAGACCAATACCCCGGCCCTGAAACGGGCACCCCAGAAGAGAGGGGTTTGCACCCGCGTCTACACTTCGACGCCGAAAAAGCCCAACTCCGCATTGCGGAAGGTCGCCCGTGTCCGGCTTACCACCGGCATAGAGGTGACCGCGTATATCCCCGGCATCGGGCATAACCTGCAGGAGCATTCAGTGGTGCTGGTCCGCGGGGGCCGGGTCAAGGACCTGCCCGGTGTACGGTACCACATCGTTCGGGGAACGCTCGATACCCTCGGGGTTGCGGATCGGAAGAAGGGCCGCTCTAAATACGGAGCCAAAAAGCCGAAGTGATCCGATGAAAATTCAACCAGTAAAGAGAACGGTGTGACAGATGCCAAGGAGAAGAGAAGTACCGGAACGGCCCATCATGCCCGACCCGAAATACAGCAGCAAACTTGTGTCGAGATTCATCAATTCGATCATGTGCGATGGAAAGCGCAATACTGCCGAGTCCATCGTATACGACGCTCTTGGAATGGTCGAGGAGAAGATGGGAGAATCCCCGCTCAAGATTTTCGAGCAGGCCATGGACAACGTCCGGCCCATGATCGAGGTGAAATCCCGCCGGGTGGGCGGCTCCACCTATCAGGTTCCCACGGAGATCCGTCCCATGCGGCGGACCGCCCTGGCGATCCGATGGGTCATCGGCTACTCCCGGAACCGCTCCGAAAAGGGGATGGCGAAAAAGCTTGCGGGCGAGCTGATGGATGCGGCCAGTAACCGCGGGTCTTCCGTGAAGAAGAAAGAGGATACCCATAAGATGGCCGAGGCCAACAAGGCCTTTGCCCATTTCCGCTGGTAGCGGCTGAATTAGGAGGACCGAAAAAGATGGCCAAGCAGAAGTTTCAACGGACAAAACCGCATGTGAATGTCGGAACCATCGGTCACATCGACCACGGCAAGACGACGCTGACCGCGGCGGTCACCAAGCATGCCAGCCTCAAGGGAATGGGAAGCTATATCCCTTTTGATCAGATCGACAAGGCTCCGGAAGAGAAGGAGCGGGGGATCACCATCGCGACGGCCCATGTGGAGTACGAGACAGTGAACCGCCATTATGCGCATGTTGACTGTCCTGGCCATGCGGACTACATCAAGAACATGATCACCGGTGCTGCGCAGATGGACGGCGCGATCCTGGTGGTGGGGGCAGATGACGGCCCCATGCCTCAGACCCGGGAGCACATCCTGCTTGCCCGTCAGGTGGGCGTCCCCAAAATCGTTGTCTTTCTGAACAAGTGCGACATGGTGGATGACGAGGAGCTGATCGAGCTGGTGGAGCTGGAGCTTCGGGAGCTTCTGGACAAGTATGAGTTTCCGGGCGACGACACACCGATTATCAGGGGCAGTGCGCTCAAGGCCCTGGAGAGCGATGATCCTGACAGCGCCGAGGCCAAGTGCATCTTCGAACTGCTGGATGCGGTCGACAGCTTCATCCCCGAGCCCGAGCGGGATGTTGACAAGCCCTTCCTGATGCCCATCGAGGACGTCTTCTCCATCTCCGGCCGCGGTACGGTTGTGACGGGTCGTGTGGAGCGAGGCAAGGTCAAGGTCGGCGAGAACATCGAGCTGGTGGGGATCCGACCCACGGCCAAGACCGTCTGCACCGGCGTGGAGATGTTCCGGAAGCTGCTCGACCAGGGGCAGGCCGGCGACAATGTGGGACTTCTGCTTCGGGGAACCAAGCGGGAGGAGGTGGAGCGGGGCCAGGTGGTCGCAGCACCCGGTTCCATAACCCCTCACACCAAGTTCAAGGCCGAGGTCTACATCCTGAGCAAAGAGGAGGGAGGCCGTCATACCCCCTTCTTCACCGGCTATCGCCC
>JAABSZ010000101.1:0-14404 GCA_011390135.1 Desulfobacteraceae bacterium
CTCTTTTTCCATACGTCTCTCTTCCTCCTTTCCGATAAATTAAAGATTGAGGGTTTATGGGGCCTGCGCAGTCCAGCCGCCGTCCACGGTGATCATGTTTCCGGTGATGCACCGGGTGTCGTCGGTGGCCAGCCAGCAGACGGCCCGGCCGATGTCCTCCGGCGTGACCTCGGGATCTTTGATCATGTGTCCCGCGAAGAACTGCTCTTTGGCCTCGGCCTCGTCGTCCATTCCGAAATAGGACGCGATCCCCTTCATCATGTCTGTCCAGACCGTTCCCGGACAGACCACATTGGCGCGAATATTGTGATCGGCCACCTCCATCGCGATCGATTTGTTCAGGCCGATGATCCCGTGCTTGGCCGCACAGTAGTGCCCTCCCATGCCGAATCCCCGCTGCCCCCCCACCGAGGAGATGCTGATGACGCATCCGGAGTGGGCTTTGATCATATGGGGCAGCGCATACCGGCAGCAGAGGTACATCCCCTTCAGATGAGTGTCGAGCACCTCATCCCAGGTCTTCTCGTCCATATCCGCGATCGCGACCATAGAGGTGTTGCCGGCATTGTTGACCAGGATGTCGATCTTCCCGAACTCGGCAACGACCTTTTCCACCATCTGCTCCACATCGGCCGCCTTGCGCACGTCGCACTTGATCCCAAGCGCCTTCACGCCCAGGGACTGGATCTCACCCACCGCCTTTTCCATCCCCTCTGCCGTGGTCATCTTATACGGAATCGTCTCCATATCCTCGCAGATATCCGCGATGACGATATGCGCACCCTCTTGGGCCATGCACTTTGCCGCGGCAAATCCGTTGCCCCTTGCCCCGCCGGTGACGATGGCCACCTTCTCTTTCAGTTTCATCCTTTTGCTCCTTTTTCCGAATCCTTTACCCAAATATCTCTTAAATCGCCGCGTTCAACTCTTCGAGCCGGAACTGCTCGCCGATCTGCTGCAGGCTGAAATTGATCTCCTGAAGGTCATCCTTCAGAGAGTCGAGCCCGTACTCCCGGATCTGATAGTCGATCTGTCCGTGGAGGCCGTAGACGAGGTAGAGCAGGTTCAGCAGTTGCACATGATCCGGTACATTCAGCAGCGGGCCGATATACCGCGCCATCAGATCCTCCACCCCCAGCTCGTCCAGCCCCCACCGGAGGGTCTCCTGATCAACCTTCTGAAGCATCACCCCTCTGAGCAGCACCGCGGTGCGAATGCCGAGCCGGGTAATATCCCTGACCATCTCCCGGCTCATCTCTTCGGTGATCCCTGCGCCATTCTCTACAGCTTCCGGACACTGTTCCGCCGGCTCCTGCGCCGTCGCATGCTGTTCCATTGAAGATCTCCTTCAGGTCATCCTTACCTTCATGGTCTTGACGTGCTTGATGATCTTCTCCAGCTCCACGAAGAAGGGATTGCAGACCGCATCGGCCTCTCCGGACTCCTTGCATGCGGAGAGCTTCGCGTCGAGATCCTCTGCCTGCTCAGCCAGCTCCTTCATGTCCTCGGTCCCCTTCTGGGTCTTGAAGTAGAGCTTGGTCGCGATCGGCTCCAGCTCGTCTGCGATCTTGTTCAGCCGCTCCTGGACATCGGCAAAGGGGCTCTTTGCCGCCACATTTCTGAAAATCTCACACACCTCTCTCACATAATGGGTTCCCATCTTCTGATCGCTCAATTTGGTTCCTCCTTATTCTTCAAAATGGATAATCAAAGCAAAACTATAAAAACAGCCTTTTCGGATTTTATCAATTCACCACCAGCCACCAACCACCAACACCAGCACTATTCACCAACCTCAATGCCGATGATGCTCATGCCCATGCCCGCACCCGCACCCGTCCTCCTCCTTGGGCCTGGCATGGATATGGCCGTGGCTGCAGTGGCTTCCCTCTCCGTGGCCGTGATGATGGCTGGCTCCGGGGCAGGGCTTGTGCTCTTCGGGCGGGGCCTCCTTGACCGCCTTTGGGGGGAGTTGGCTGCTCAGGGTATCCGCGATTCTGGTAAAGGAAGTGGCCGTCAGGCTTTGGGGATGGAGATTCACCACCGGAACCCCGGTATCGGCCGCCTCGGAGAACTGCGGGTCGATGGGGACGGAACCCAGAAACGGGATCTCCATCATCCGCGCAAGCTGTTTCCCCTTGTCTCTGCCGAAGAGATAGACCGTATCCCCGCAACTGCAGGTGTAGTGGCTCATGTTCTCGATGAGGCCCAGCACCTTGGCCCCCAGTGTAATGGAGGCGTTGATCGCCTTGGAGCAGACCAGGGTGGAGACCTCCTGCGGCGTGGTGACGATGATGACGCCGTCCAGGTCCGGGATCGACTTTAAAATCGCGATAGGCTCGTCCCCGGTTCCGGGGGGAAGATCGACCAGCAGATAGTCGAGCCCGCCCCATTTGGCCGCGGAGAGAAGCTGCCGGATGGTGCGGCTCTTGGTCTGACCCCGCCACATTACCGGGGTCATCTCCCCGGGCCAGAAAAGGGCAACGGAGAGCGCCTTGATTCCGGTTGCCGCGACCACCGGATCGAGCCAGAACGCGCCGTTGAGCCGTGCCTGCTCCTTTTTGATCCCGAGCATCTTGGGAATGCTGGGGCCGTGGAGATCCGCGTCAAAGATCCCCACCCGGTTCCCGGCCTTCTGTAGTGCGGCCGCGAGGTTGACCGTGGCCGCGGTCTTTCCCACGCCGCCCTTTCCGGAGAGGATCGCTATCTTGTACCGGACGTACTGAAGGGCATCCGCGATGGCCCCGTCCTTCATCAATTGCTGCTTCTGGCGTTCGACGAACTCGCTTCGGTTCATCGTCATTTCGGCTCCTCCTTAGAAAAGATCTGTTTGCATCTGAAAATTGACGGGGTCAGGAGATCTGCCGGATCGACCATTCCGCACTGCCCAGCCCCATATCGGCCGCTGTTCGGATCAGACCGGGAAAATCGACACCGACCATCTCCTCTATTGCGGGATTCTGTTTTGTTATCAGTGCCCAAGTGGCTCCGTCGAGGGCCACCGGGTCATTCGAGGCGAGAAAGCCGATATTTTCAACCACCGGCCCCTCGCTGAAAGGATAATATTCGGGCTGGGGCGTAACATCCCAGAGATAGTTTACGTAAAAGATTCGCTCTTCAACAGCGTTCCGAACCCCGAAACAGCTCTCCAGAGCCCGCCGATGAAATCCATTCACCTGATCCGTTCCGGGCCGGCTGCCGTTGAAGATATAGGGGCTCAACCCCTGCAGCACCCGGGTCCTTGCCCTGCCCGACAGACATTCAAACCCGCTGTTCAACAGCGCACCATTTATTCCAAAGAGCGGGTGCAAAGTCACATGGGAGAGCACCCGGAGCGCATCGGCCCGGCAGACCGCGGCCCCCACTTCGACCCCGCCCAGCTCCGATTCGGTCGAGCCGCAGGGATAAAGATCCCCCTCATCGCCCGAAAACCCGCCGTTTAGGAGAAAAAGCCCTCCCAGAGTCTCCTTGCTGTATCCCCTGGCCCCGGCCGTCTTCAGAAAGGTATTCCCCCGGGCCTTTCGCCAGTAGTCCACCAGACGCTGTCCGTCGCAGATCAGGGGGCATTTGAGGGTCTTCTCCTCCATGACCTCCGTAAAGACCTGGATGAAGTTGGGCCTAAGGCCGTACTCATAACCCGCTTCCGCGGTATTGATCTTCACCGCCACCTGCATCGATTCCAAAAGATCCTCGATGATCCCTGCGGCCTCGGACAGGCGGAGAAGCTTGTGACGGATCGAATTTTCAAAGCTCATCTGCCGGGTATCCACCCATACCACTTCGCTCATGGATGTATGCCTCTCAGTTGCAATCTTGATTCAGTTGCGTTCTTAAATCGGTTGCGATCTCAATCTATTTCCGATCGTAATTCAGTCTCTATGTGCGGGAAAGGGGCCGGAGAAGGCAGAAACCTCCCCCGGCCTTTCTCCTGCAATCAGCTACAACTCACCTGCCGGGCCTATTTGCTGAAGGGATCATACTTCTTCCACTCGCTGAAGACCCAATCCTTGTTGTAGTCGGTCCGCCTGAAGGGCTGCACTTCGGTGGCGAGATCATTCCGATGGAACGTCTCTCTCAGGCGCAGCGTAGTCGCCTTGCCCTTTTCGCCGCCTGCGCCCCGGACCTGCCAGCGGGCCGCGCTCTCAGGTGAGAGCACCGGCTCGTAGTTGATCAGCTCATACTTCTGGCTGCCCAGTCCGATCTTCTCGGCCGCGGCCATCGTGATCCTCGGGCTGAAGCCGTTGACCATCTGGAACTTGTCGTCGCCGGGCTTGCACCCCTTCTCTTCGGCCACCGATCCAGGGCTGATGGCCATCTTGTCGATGGCATCCAGAGTCGCCATCTCCACGGCCACCAGATCCTTGCCGGCAAAAAGCCCCACATCCGCGCAGATGGCAAGACCGGCCCACGGAAAGCAGTCGCACTCCGGAACCACGTCAATGGCATGGTTGATGTAGCCGACCTTCCCCTTCTCGAAGCACTTGAGCGCGCCCAGGGCCGCGTCCGCATGTGCGATCATCGCATTGGGGAAGTAGTTCTCCTCGAAGGTGATGCCGGTCATGCCCGAAAAGATGCAGGTCACCTGACAGGAGTAGCAGAGACGGCACTTGGAGGGGTCCCAGACCTTTCCGTGCTCCACCACATGGTGAGCCTGCCGGGGGCAGGAGTCGTCGCACATCTGATGAAACTTGCACGCCTTGCCCGGACACTGGTCCGTAAACTTGGGCCAGCCGATCGCATCATGGGGATCGCCCCAGTGGGCCAAATGGGTGATGTACTTGCCCCGCTTGGACTGGCACCCGATCCCGAGCTGCTTCAACGCGCCGCCGTACATGGTGATGGCGTGCCCCCGGGCGTGGGCCAGCACGATCATCGCGTCTGCCTCCGCGACGGCCCGGCCGATGTAGGTCTCCTTGAGGATCAATCCGTCGGGAATGTCCACCCGATAATCATCCTCACCTGCAAAACCGTCGGCCACGACCACCGGACATCCGAAGGTCGCGTCGGTGTACCCGTGACGGGTCGCACCGGCCTTCTGATAGTGGGAGTAGGCCATGGAATTGAAGATGTGGTAGGACAGGGTCGTGTCGTTGACCACATAGGGGTTGCCGCCGCAGGCCTTGACCTCCTCCACGATGGCCGCGATGTATTCGGGCCGCAGGATCGCGGTCCGGTTCCATTCGCCGTAGTGGATCTTGATCGCTACCTCGTCTCCCTTGTCGAAGCACTCATTCAGCTTGGCCTCGTAGAACAGATCCTTGGCCTTGCAGATCATCGACTCGGTCCAATTCGTGGCATTGGCCTCCGCAAACCATACCGGGGCTGTGCCCGATGTGGTGAAAGGCCCCCAGTTCTCCTTGGGCGGATGCCAGCTCTTTGTCTGATAAGTGTCCCTGCCGCCGTCGACGGGCTGGGACATCTCGACCCACTTGGTGGGTTCGCATTTGTAATCAGCCACCGGGTCTTCTCCTTTCATTCTCCGATTTCAAAAATCAATCGCCCTTTGCCTGTGCAAAACTTCCATGTTCTGCGGTTTCTGCATCCCTCCTTTCCCTTTGGTTCTCAAATTTGGTCATCAAATTTGGTCCTCAAAGAGGAGGCTGTATGCAAAGGATGTGCCTGCATTTCTGACAAGAAGGGTATCCGTGGCGGTCTGAATTTTGGATTTCCTATATATTTAAAGACTTATGTTGAAAATTTTTTTAGATAAAGAAGAGAAAAGGCTGCAAAAAGGTATGACGGAAAGGCATGCTCCAGGAAGATTTGCCTCTTATTCAGAGACCGAATGGGATTCAATTTATTGGGATCACTATAAAAATCGGAAGGTCGCGTCGGGTGGGGCAAAAAAGGACAGGCGGCCCCAGATTCTCTGCTGTGCCATGAACAGAGATTCCCTTGGGGTCGGCTATGATCATCGGCATTGGGATCTTTTTCTGTCTGAGATCCATCAAATCTGAAGAGGCCGATCCAGCATGCTCTTCTTTCCCGCCTGGATCAGCATCCTGAAAGGCAGTGTGAGAGAGAAGTCAAAAAAAAACGCCCCCCGAAGAGTGTTCCATTCGAGGGGCGCAAGGTATCAGAGAAGAGTTTCGGGAGGGAGGGAGGTTAGATGCCCGCCTTCTCTCGGATGATATCGGCTTTGTTCGTATGCTCCCAGTTGAAATCGGGATCATTTCTGCCGAAGTGTCCGTAGGCTGAGGTCTTTCTGTAGATGGGGCGGAGGAGGTCGAGATACTCGATGATGGCGGCCGGTCGCAAATCAAAGACCTCGATGATGATCTCTCTGATTCGGCTTTCCGGGATCTTGCCCGTCTGCATGGTGTTCACCAGGATAGAAACCGGCTCGGCCACGCCGATGGCATAGGCCACCTGAACCTCGCACTTTTTGGCAATGCCGGCGGCCACGATGTTCTTGGCGATGTGGCGGGCCATGTAGGAGGCGCTCCGGTCAACCTTGGAAGGGTCCTTTCCCGAGAAGCATCCGCCGCCGTGGCTGCCGTGGCCCCCGTAGGTGTCCACGATGATCTTCCGGCCGGTCAGGCCGCAGTCGCCCATGGGGCCGCCCACCACAAAACGTCCCGTGGGGTTTATGAAGTACCGGGTGTCGCCGTCGATCATCTCTTTGGGGATCACCTTCTTGATCACCGAATCGACCACCGCCTCTTTCAATTCCTCATGGGTCACATCGGGCTTGTGCTGGGTCGAGACTACCACTGTGTCAACCCGCTTGGGCTGCCCATCCACATACTCGATGGTCACCTGGGATTTTCCGTCGGGCCGCAGGAAGTCCAAAGCGCCGTTCTTCCGGACCTGGGCCAGCCGCTTGGTGAGCTGGTGCGCGTACATGATCGACATGGGCATCAGCTCCGGGGTCTCGTCCGAGGCAAAGCCGAACATGATGCCCTGATCCCCTGCGCCCTGATCCTTGTACAGCCCCTGGCCCGCGTTGACGCCCTGGGCGATGTCCGGGGACTGCTGATCGATGCTGGTGATCACCGAACATGTCTGCCAGTCAAAGCCCATTCTTGAAGAATGGTATCCTATGTCCTTGATGGTCTCCCGGGCGATCTGGGGGATGTCTGCATAACAGTCGGTGGTGATCTCGCCGGCGATAAAGGCAAGGCCGGTGGTGACCAGGGTCTCGCAGGCCACCCGGGCATTCTTGTCCTGCGCGATGATCGCATCGAGGACCGAATCGGAGATGGCGTCGGCCACCTTGTCCGGATGTCCTTCGGTTACGGATTCCGAGGTAAAAAAGTAGCTTTTCTCACTCATATTTTTCTATTCTTCCTTTCTATTCTTCAATGAACTCTTTGAGCATATCCTCCGGGATGTCCTGATTCTTCCGGGCCACGATGGCCTGGTAGTAGAGGGCGGTTCCGTCCTGGGAGAACCGGTGGCGGTACTTCTTCTTTGCCTCGATCTGCATGATCTTATCATCGAGCATCTTGTCGATGAGCTGGCAGAAGCCGGTGTTGTCCCCGTCGCAGACAAACTCGTCTTTGATATTAAAAGCTATCCAGCCGGGTGTGTCAACAAAATTGTAGCCGTTGGCAAAGGCCAGGGGCGGGATATCGCCGAATCCGAGCGCGGCCACGATGGTCATCCCGTTGAAATTTCCTTTGGCCAGTGCGCTTTCGACCGGTTCGGGCAGATCCGTCAGGTCTGCTACATAGTAATCCTCATAGACCCCGGGGCGGTCTCTCTCCGCGGCCTTTGCGGCCTCTTCGATGATGTCGATGCCCACGATCATCTCCGCAGAGCATAACTCCTTCAGCTTCTCCGCTACCATGCCGTTGCCCGCGCCGATGTCGAGGACGTTCAAGGGATTGATGGTCCTGTTGCCGTTGCCCAGGTGTTCGTTGAGCAGTGAGCAGACCACGTCGGGGGAATTGCAGCCGTATCTCTCATAGAAGAGATACTCGTAGAGACCCGGGGTTTCATAGATTCTGTCGTAGTCGTGAAACCGCACCCGCTCTGTTTTGTCTCCGCACTCGATGAGAAAGTACTCTTCAGAGCCCTGCTCCACGGAATCGACTTTGGGGAAATGGATGGAAAATTCTTTTCCTGTAACCATGGTTTCCTCCTCTCTGGGCGGTTTCAACCCAGAATGTAAGGTTTGTATATACCGGAAGCGCAGCCCCTGCGGCTTATGCTCCCGGTCTTAATGAACCTGTTTTGTATCGGTTTTTCAGTATTAGTATCGGTAATGGTCGGGCTTGAAAGGACCGTTCACCGGCACGCCGATATAATCGGCCTGATCCTTGGAGAGCTTGGTCAGCTTGGCCCCGAGCCTTTCCAGATGAAGCCTCGCCACCTCTTCATCCAGCTCCTTGGGCAGCCGGTAGACATCGATCTCTCTGGGATTGTTCCAGAGGTCGATCTGGGCCAGGGTCTGGTTTGTGAATGAGTTGGACATCACAAAGCTCGGGTGGCCAGTGGCGCATCCCAGATTGACCAGGCGACCTTCGGCCAGCATGAAGATGGAGCGGCCGTCTTCAAAGGTGTATTTGTCCACCTGGGGCTTGATGTTGATCTTTTTGATGCCGGGCCAATCGTTTAGGCGATCGACCTGGATCTCGTTGTCGAAATGGCCGATGTTGCAGACGATGGCCTGATCCTTCATCCCGGCCATGTATTCTGCGGTGATGATGTCCTTGTTGCCGGTGGTGGTGACGTAGATGTCGGCATGGGGAAGCGCGTCCTCGATGGTGGTAACTTTATAGCCGGCCATGAGGGCCTGGAGCGCACAGATAGGGTCGATCTCCGTGACCCAGACCTGAGCGTTCAGCCCGGCCAGGGCCTGGGCAGAGCCCTTGCCCACATCGCCGAAGCCGCAGACCAGCGCGGTCTTGCCCGCGATCATCACGTCCGTGGCCCGCTTGATCCCGTCCACCAGGGACTCCCGGCACCCGTAGATGTTGTCGAACTTGGATTTGGTGACCGAATCGTTGACGTTGATGGCCGACACCAGCAGCTCGCCCCGCTCCTTCATCTGGTAGAGGCGATGGACACCGGTAGTGGTCTCCTCGGAGACGCCCTTCCACTCCTTGACCACCTTGTGCCAGAACTGCGGGTCCTCCTTCAGGGTCTCCTTGAGGACCGCATTGACGATGCTAAGCTCCTTGTTGTCCGTGGGGACATCGAGCATGGAGGGATCGTTTTCCCCCATATACCCTCGATGGATCAGCAGGGTCGCATCTCCGCCGTCATCCACGACAAGGTTGGGGCCGGTTCCGTCGGGCCAGGTGATGGCCTTTTTCGTACACCACCAGTACTCCTCAAGGGTCTCTCCCTTCCAGGCGTAGACCGGGGTCTTCTTAGCCGCGATCGCGGCCGCTGCATGATCCTGAGTGGAGAAGATGTTGCAGGAGGCCCAGCGGACATCCGCGCCCAGTTCCTCCAGGGTCTCGATCAGAACCGCTGTCTGGATGGTCATGTGCAGGCTGCCCATGATCTTTGCGCCCTTCAAAGGCTTTTCGGGGCCGTACTTCTCCCGCGTGGCCATCAGCCCCGGCATCTCCTTTTCCGCGATCTCGATCTCCTTGCGGCCGAAATCGGCCAGTTCGATATCCCGGACTTTATAATCTTCATTGAGTGACATCAGCATGCTCTCTTTGCCTCCTTGGGTTCCATCAGTAATAAAGTTGTTTCCGCTATGATATTTCCCCAGACCTCTCCGCTAAGAGATGTGCCCAGGTGTCGGATGACGTGACTGGCCAGCAGTGCGCCCAATTGCCCGGCCGTTGAAAGGCCGTAGCCATTGAGATAGGCGTAGAGAAAGCCGGCGGCCCAGAAATCGCCTGCGCCCGTGGTGTCGATCAGATCGGGCACGATGGCTGCGGGGACCCGCACGCTCTCGACCCCGTTTTGGATCAGCGCGCCGTCTCTGCCGAGCTTTACCGCAGCCACTTCACAGATTTTGTGCAGTTCTTCGAGGCCGACCAGGGGATCGTCGCTGCCGGCAAAGGCCGCAGCCTCCTCTTCATTGGCAAAGACGATGTCCACATACCGGCTTAAAATATCCGGGAGGATATCCCTTGCGGCCTCCACCACCTCGAAGGAGCCCAGATCCATGCTCACCCGGCACCCGGCACCCTTGACGGCTTTTAAGACCGCCATCAGCAGATCCCGGTTGAAGAGAAGATACCCTTCCACATGGACATGGCTGCAGCCGACAAAGTCTTCGGGGGTGACATCTTCCGGAGAAAATGCCATGGCCGCGCCGAGGTGGGTGCGCATGGTCCGCTCGGAATCGGGCGTCACCAGGCTGACGCAGAGGGCCGTGGGCGCATCCCCGTCGCTCTTGAAGCGGGTGCAGTCGCCGCCGACTCTTTTGAACTCCCCCTGATAGAATTTTCCCTCGGGATCATTGCCCAGCTTACCCATGAATGCACAGGGCATCCCCATCCGGGTAAGCGCGAACGTAGTGTTGCCGGCAGATCCGCCCGGGGTTCGAGCGGGAATGGATCGGAGTGCGCCCACCAAGGTTCGCATGGCTTCGGCATCCACCAGTTCCATCCCGCCCTTTCTTCCTGTAACGGCCTTTGAAAGCATCTCCTCTTCCACTTCGGCCACGAGATCGACCACCGGCGACCCGACGCCGATGACCTGTATATTTTTCGGATCGTCCATAAAGATAAACCTCCGGTATATTGAATAATGCATCTTTTATGACACTAGATTTGATGGCTCCGGATTTTATGATTCCGGATCGGATCGAGAGTCGAACCTGTTGATTCGGCCTTCTGATAAACAACTCTATTTACCGTCTCATCAAAAGGTCTCAACGGATTCAAGATGCCATGCGGATACGATGCCAATCACCGGTCCGACGATCTATTATCGGCATTCCGCTTCTAGTTGTAAATACTCTTTTATCAGTTACCCGGGTATGATGCCGGGATTTTTAGATCGGTATGACCCGCAGGCATTTTTCAGGGATGCCGTTGGGGGTATTGCATTCAAGCGGAGAAAAGGAAGGGAAAGATCGTTATAATTGCATTGTCCAAAATGTATTGATGAGAATTGATTATCATGGGTGATCTTTTTTACCTCCGCTCGATTTTCTCGCTTCCTATTTTTTGAAGCCCTGTAAATGAAACTGTAAACAAATTGGATTGGTGCTTTATTTGATCTCTTGTACCTGCTAACTGAACTAATATTACATTGTGTAGAAAATAAAGTCAAGGGATTTCCCCAAATTATTTTGAGCATTGAATCTAATTTTCTTCTCGACCCCGAATTCTCCGATTCAGGGGCCGCTCTTCTCCCATACCCGGCTTTGCCGGAGAAAATACATCTTTCACCTTATTTTCTGAGCCATTCAGGTTCTGTACGCTTTTGTATGAGAGGAATCGAAGCATTCGATAAAAAAAAGGAGAAGAGATATGGGCAGTGAAAAGGAGAACCTCCAGCCGCCGCAACATCAAAAGAGACAGCCCGGAAAGCGGTCCGAAATGACCCCCAAGCCGGTGACCGAAAGCGATGCGTATGTTCCCTCGGGGAAACTGAAGGACAAAAAGGCCCTGGTCACAGGGGGCGACAGCGGGATCGGCCGGGCCGTCAGCATCCTTTTTGCCAAAGAGGGCGCAGATGTTGCCATTGTCTATCTGGATGAGCACAAGGATGCAAAAGAGACCCAGGGTCTGGTGGAGAAGTCCGGCCGCAGATGCATCACCCTCTCGGGCGACATCGGAGAGATCGATTTCTGCAGGGAATGCGTCAAAAAGACCATCGATGAACTCGGAGGCCTCGACATCCTCATCAACAATGCCGGAGAGCAGCACGCGTATCAGGATCTGTCGGAGATCTCGCCCGATCAGTTCGAGCGGACCTTTAAAATCAACGTCTTCTCCATGTTCTATTTTGTCCAGGCCGCGCTTCCCCATCTCAAGGAGGGGAGCGCCATCGTCAACTCCACATCGGTGACGGCATACCAGGGGCATCCAACCCTGATCCCCTATTCTGCCACCAAAGGGGCCGTTACGACCCTGACCCGATCCCTGGCCATCAGCCTGGCCGATAAGGGCATCCGGGTCAATGGGGTTGCGCCGGGGCCCGTCTGGACACCGCTGATCCCCGCGAGTTTCAGCAAAAAGAAGGTATCAAAGTTCGGAGAGGCAACCCTCATGGGCCGGCCCGGAGAGCCCGTGGAGATCGCGCCCAGCTACCTATTTCTGGCCTGCGAGGACTCCTCCTATATGACCGGGCAGGTCATCCACCCCAACGGGGGCCGGATCATCAACGGATAGAGGAGCAACTATGGCCAAAAATCACGGACCGAGCATCGAGGATGACGAGCAGTACGAAGAACTCAGGAAAAAAGGAGAGAGCAAGGAGAAGGCGGCCCGGATCGCCAATACCGACCCGAAGAAGGCCGGAAAAAAGGGGGGAAAAGCGGGCAAATATGAGGATTGGTCCAAAGATGACCTCTATGAAAAGGCCAGGGAGGTGGGGATCGAAGGGCGCTCCAAGATGAACAAAAAGGAGTTGATAGACGCCCTTCGCAACCATTAGATGGGAGAGTGAATGGGAGGGCTTCTCAGCCGCTCACCTCCCGGATGAGGGCATCCGTATCGGCAAGGGCCTCCTCTACATTGGCCGTGAGCAGGGACTGGGTCTCTTTGACCCCATCCATCCCCCGGGTCCAGCGCCGATATGATCCCAGCAGGTTCATCAGATATGCCACTGGGGTTACAGCCACTCCGCCCTTTGCCAGAACCCCTCTTATGGCCTGGAGGTTGCGGCCGGCGCACATATCGGTCAGCAGATCCGGTTCCAGGAGCATCAGCTTTCCGATCTCCTGCCCTTTCCAGGCGCTGACCACAATGTGATTGCCGTTTTCACAGCAGATTCGGGAGAAGTCCAACAGATCACGGGTTTGCTCTCGAAGGGATTCAATCTGTTTTTCGATCATCGTCAGCCCGATGAAAATCGGCGCGGCATTCTCCCGAATCCGCTCGAACCGCTCTTTCAGGGCTGCGGTGTCAGCAGCGCTCTTTTGGATGCGGCTCCGGATCTCTCGATTTTCGCACCCGTGGGCAGCCGAATCGAGACCGCCCCGGAGCAGTTCAAGCCCGTAAAGCCGCAGCCGGATCTCCCGATTGAGATCCCGCACCCGGGCATGGTGGCTCCGAATCTGCAGATAATGCCCCCAGAGGCGTCTGTTTCCAAACCCGATGGACTGAAGAACCGCTTCGATATAGACCTTGAAGGATCGGTATTCGTCTCCGAGGGCATCGAGATGGAGGCCGATGGTGGGGGGAGGTTCCAGAAGCCGGGTTAAAAAGCCGGCAGACCGGTCTTTTTCGATTTTGTCAACGGTCTGGAAAGGGTTCATCCGGCCAAAGGTCCGATCGAGCTTCTCCATCTCATAGGGTATTCGCTCCCACCGGGGCGCGGTCATATGATTTTGGAGGCTGCTCAGGGCACTCTGCAGATCTTCTGCGGCAAGGACCCACCGGCCGAGAAGGTCATCTCCGGCCACTTCGGCCGCAGCGGCATCCTTATCCTGACAACGGTCAACCAGCAGGCCCGTACATTCGGAGGCCCAGCGGGCAGCTCTCTCCACCGTCTGCGGGGGAAAGGCTTTGAGAAACGAAGGGACTACCGGGGGCTGGATAGGGGGGGAAAGGGATTCCATCATCTCTCCTTGGCAAATGCGTCCATAACGGATTTCTTCGGATAAATCCTGCTCACTAGAGATGGAGTATAAAAAAAAATGAAAGGGAAGTCAATGGACTTATCATTTAAGGATTTCAACAGAAAGGGACAGGGAGAGCATGAAACAGAATAACCGACTTCAGGAAAAAATCCCGTTTCAGCGGCTGGACTGGCTCGCGTGGCTTCTGGACAATTCCATCCAGGTACCCGGCACTCGCTATAAAATCGGCCTGGACGGGATCATCGGCCTTGTTCCGGGTATCGGCGATGCTGTCGGTTCCCTGCTCTCCCTCTATATTCTGACCGAAGGGGCAAAGGCGCGTCTGCCCCGGCCCGTTCTCTTCAGGATGGCATGGAATATTGCCGTGGAGACGGTAATCGGCACGATCCCGGTTTTTGGAGATCTTTTTGACATGGCCTGGAAATCCAACGCCAGAAATGTGAAGCTGCTCCACGAATACAGCAGATCTTCTGAAAAGACGGTGAGCGAGAGCCGCTGGATGACGGCGTTGATCATGGTGCTGCTGGTTCTTGCACTGATCGGGCTGGGGATATTGGGCTTTGTTTTTCTCCACTGGATCTGGAACCAGATCACCGGGTAATCTCAGCAGGGATTCAAAAAAAGAGGCCGGAGCCGATCCGGATCACCGGTTCGGACCACAGGTTCGGATCACCGGCCTTCTTTCATAAAGAGATCATCTCTCTTCCTGATACCGCATCTTCCATTTGGGACATCCGT
>JAABSZ010000102.1:0-13980 GCA_011390135.1 Desulfobacteraceae bacterium
TCGATTCCACCATCGACAAGCTGATCCATTTCTTCGAAGGAAAAAAGCCGAAAAAGCCCTTCAAAAAGGCATTGCTGCTGCCCGCGGCACTGACTCTTATTCTGCTTCTGATATGGGCCGGGCTGGAAAGATATCCTTCCCAACCGATAAAGAGAACTGTTGGGCCGGAAAAGGAGGTACAAGCTCCCCTTGGAAAAACTCCGGAAGAACCGCCAGCCGATGTCGGAGAAACCGTAGAGCCCTCAAAACCGCCTGCAGCGGAAAAACCCGATTATGCAAAGACGGTCAAGGTCGACTTGAATGATCCGAAAACCTTGATCCGGAGAGGCAATGCCTATCGGAATCAGGGGGAGCCGGAAAAGGGTCTTGCTGATTTCGATCAGGCCATCGTCCTGTCGCCGGATCGGGCAGAAGCCTGGTTCGGCCGCGGCCAGATCCATCAGGTACTGAAAGATCATGATCAGGCCATCGCCGATTTTACCCGTTCGATCTCCCTGCAGCCGGATCATGTTCCATCCTACCAGCAGCGCGGGAATCTCTATAAAATTCAAGGAAAATACAAAGAAGCCATTGCCGATCTGACACGGGCGCACGAGCTGAATCCGGATGATGCCGAGATCCTCAATGACTTGGCCTGGATGCTGGCCACCTGCCCGGATATCCGATTCCGGCAGGGAGAAAAGGCGATGGCATTGGCTCTGAAGGCGGTGAACCTCAGCCATGACCCGCAGTATCTGGATACTTTGTCCGCGGCATATGCAGAGACCGGGGATTTTGAGGCTGCTGTGGCCAATCAGGCAAAAGCCCTTTCCATGATCGAAGGGTATCCGAAACTCACTGATGAATTTATCAAACGACTGCGATGCTATCGGAATCGTCTTCCGTGGCGGGAGGAAGAGATCTCAACGGAAATCAATGCCGGAGAGGGAGCTGATGAAAGAACAGAAGCAGGGGACTGAAATAAGACGTATGAAAATTTTCATCTCCTATCGTCGAGCAGACAATGCTCATGTCACCGGCCGTATCTATGACAAATTTGCGGTTGTTTACGGCCCAGGCAACGTCTTCAAGGATGTCGATTCGATTCCCATCGGCAGTGACTTTAAGCAGGAGATCAACAAATCCCTTTCCCAGTGCGACTTTCTGATCGTGGTCATCGGAGCCAAATGGTTGAATATCACAGATGTCACTGGCCGAAGGCGGCTGGATAATCCTTCGGATCTGGTCCGGATTGAAATCGAGAGTGCCCTGAAACAGGAGATGCGGATCATTCCGCTGCTGGTGGATGATACGACAATGCCGGCCCCCGACGAGCTTCCGGAGCCATTGCAGAATCTCGCCTTTCGAAACGGCGCTGCCATCCGGCCAGACCCGGATTTCCACCGGGACATGGACCGAGTGATCCGTGCCATGAACAGGGCTTTGTCATCGGGAGAAGAACCGCCTTCGGATCTGCCACCGACGGACAGGGCTTTCATGGAGAGCCGGAAAGCTGATGTTCTGCAGACAGCAGAGCTGCATCAGGAGGTGATCCGATCTGAAAAAGGCGGCTACGAGCTGGTGCGGATTCCGGCCGGAACCTTCATGATGGGATCAGCCGAATATTTTTATGATGAACAGCCGGTCCATGAGGTTCGTCTCTCCAAATTTTACATGGGCCGATATCCAGTCACAAACGAGGAGTACGGGCGTTTTCTGATGGAGAATCCCGATGCAAAAGAGCCGCAGTACTGGAATGATGGGAAGTATAATCAGCTTCGGCAGCCGGTGGTCGGAGTAAGCTGGGATGATGCTCTGCAGTTTGCGGAATGGGCGGAAATGCAGTTGCCGACAGAGGCGCAGTGGGAATACGCCTGCAGAGCCGGGACCGCAACCCGGTATCATACCGGAGATTCAAGGGCGGATCTGGATCGAGCCGGATGGTATGATAAAAATTCGGAAGCTATGCTTTACCCCGTAGGGCAGAAGGAGCCGAATGCCTGGGGCCTGTATGATATGCATGGAAATTCGTTTGAGTGGTGTAAAGACTGGTACAGAAATGATTATTATAAAATAAGCCCGTCAGATAATCCTCCCGGACCCGACAGCGGCGAGTATAAGGTATTTCGCGGCGGCTCATGGTTCAGTTTTGCCGCTAGCTGCCGTTCAGCTCACCGGGGCAGAGGATATCCGGACAGCAGAGATCGTACTGTCGGCTTCCGCCTCGTGAAATCGATTCCCTGAACCTTATCCGACCTACAGCCCGATAAAAGCCCCGTCAGCCGCTATCGGATATCCCCCAGGTTTTCCCCTGCCAGCCGAAGCGAATTCGGATGTATGGCAATGAGAAGGCGGTAGGCGGATCGAGCGTTTTTACAGCGTTGTCGTTCCTTGTGGCAGAGATGGTTGAGGGACAGGAGGATCTTCTTTGAGGGGTGTTTGGGCCGCCCGCTCCATTTCCTGCTGCTTTTTCAGGGCATCCCTTTGCATCTCCTCTTGGGCATTTTGGCTTTCCCGGAGCGTCTCTTCCTGCTGTTTCAAGGCTTCCCTTTCCATCTCTTCCTGTTCTTTCCGGGCCTCCCTTTGCATCTCCTCTTGTTCTTTCATGGCCTCCCGCACTTCTTCCCGGGATTCTTTCTGCATCTCCTGTCGATCTTTCCGGGCTTCTTTCTGCTGTTCCCGCAGCGCTTTTCTCTCCTCCTGTTGCCGTTCCTTTTCTGCCTTCCCCTGCTCCTTTTGGAAGTCCCTATCATCTGCGGCCGCTTCCGTGAGCCCAATCCAGCAGAAAGCGTTTATGCAGAAACAGAGGAAGAGGATGATCGTCAGAATCTTTTTTGTCATTGCTGCCTCCTTGAAAAAGAAAGCGGGGGATTACCGACCCTCCCGATGAGACGCCGCATTCGGTTCAATCCATCAGTTACAGTTCACAACATTTCCGTTATTATCGATCAGACAGATTCCGGGGTCGGCAAGGGCGCAATCACAATCCACTGGCGGGCCCCTGCTGTCCGGCCTCCAGATTTCAGCGCCATTTCGCCTGACTTTTACGATTCCATTATACCGGAAATCCCTACGGGCGCAAGAATGTTTTTCTGAAGATATGCAGGAACGGAAAGTTCCATTCAGACGTTCGATGAACGCGGTATTGATTTTGCCCATCCGTTCCCGGGTTTTGGCGATGATGGCTTCAACGCGCTTTTTTCAGGGGATAGTCGCACAGAAATCGGCGTTGTGAGAAAAAAAGGTTGACTTTTTCAATCCAGATCGTTAAATGACTAAGAATCATTTTATGGGAATCACATAAAGTGACTGATTGAGCATCATCCAACAACTGCTTCTGCACCATAACCGCCGTTGTCTTGGCCCTCCCGGCGCTCTGATGCGCCTTTACCATAACCGCCCAGCAAGGATGGAGGTCATGATGGGAAAAACCATTCGATCCTGCACAACGTCCACACCTTTTCTGATGCTTTTGCAACTGCTGCTCTTTTTTCTTGCCGCAGCCCCGGCCATGGGCGCGTCTATCTTTTTGGACGATTCCCTGGTGCGCGAGCGGTGCGGCGCCTGTCACAAGCCGGTGGAGGAGGGCCGGCTCGAGGTGATCGAGGAGAACCGCAAATCTCCGGAAGAGTGGAAAAACGTACTCATCCGGATGATGCGCCTCAATGGTCTCCCCTTGGAGGATGCCCTCTTCGATCCCATCGTTAAAGAACTCAGCGACAAACTCCCCCTGACGCCGGCGGAGATGGCATCGGTTGCCTACTACAACTCCGATGAGAACAGCCAGTACCGTGAAATTCCCAAAGACGAAACCGAAAAACGGATCTATGGGGCATGCGTCCGATGCCACACCTATGCCAAGATCGCATCGCACCGGATGACTCCTGCCGGCTGGGAGGCCAACCGGGATCTGCATCTGGGCTATTATCCCACGGTGGTCCCCCAGATGCGGGAGATGGACTGGGTCAAGGAATCGAAAGAGCTGATTCCGGTGCTGGCTGAGAAGTTTCCCTTTGAATCGGAGGAGTGGCGCAAATGGATGGCTGACCGGAAAAAGCCGGATATGGCCGGCACATGGCGGGTGGTCGGATATCAGCCGGGATACGGCTACTATACGGGGGAATACGAATTCACCGCGGCACCGGATGCGGGAGAAGATGTTTACCGGTTGACCCGCCGCGTCACATATGAAAACGGCGCTTCCCTGGCCATGTCCGGCAATGCCGCGCTGTACGGGGATTATCACCTGCGGTATGCCCTGTCGCCCACGCCGCTCACAGGCCGCCTGGAGGGGGTTTTCGATCTGGATGCAGAGACCGGGACGTTTACCGGAAAGTGGTGGACCGTGGTGCAGGATTCCAATGGTTTCGGCAATGAAGTCTTTGGCCGCACCGATGGCAAAGCTGCCATTTTGGGGGTCTTTCCCCATTCCATCCCGGCCGGAGCCGAATCAAACCTGACGGTGGTGGGGGTTGGATTGCCGGAAAATCCGGGACCGGCCGACTTTGGCTTTTCGGACCCGGCTGTCAAAGTGGTCCGGGTGGAAACGGGGAAATCCGGACATCTCCGCTGTTCAGTGGCCGCAGGTGATATTGCGGCTCCGGTTCAGTTAAAGATGGGAGATGTTTCCTATTCGGGCCCCATCATCGTCTATGACCGCATCGACGCCATCCGGATTCTGCCCCGCATCGGCCGGGCCCGGGTGAGCTGCGGCGCTGCCTATCCGCCCCAGGGGGTGCAGTTCGTGGCCCGGGGGGTCCATTTCGGGCCGGATGGAAAGCCGGACACCGCAGACGATATGCTGCTGGAGCCGGTGGCGGCCCAATGGCAGTTGGAGGAGGAGCCGACCCGGAAGAATGACGATGATCTGAAATACCTCGATGCGCCCATCGACAACGGCCTATATACGCCGGTGACGACCTACGGCCCCATCCAGGAGCGGCAGCAGCACCGGGAGGGGATCGGGCTCATTGCGGTTACGGCCGGTTTCTCCGTTGACGGTAAGAAATTGACGGACCGGGCCATGTTGGGCGTCACCGTGCCTGATTTCATCACCCATATCAAATAGATCATGCGCGCCTGCAGAATCTCAGAACACCGGTTCACCCATGCAGAGGGCCGCACCTATCTCTTTCTGCCGGCCGAGACCGTATGGTATGAGGTGGAGCCGGACTTGGAGGCGCTGATCCGCGGCCATGCCGCATCCGACAGGGTGACGCCGGCGGACATCGGAGAGGATCTCTTCGGGGAGCTGTTGGGCCGGCGGATCATCGTGCCGGAGCGCTCGGCTTCTTTTGAACCGGAAATCGGACAACCGTTTGCAGCCGAACCGGCCCCGATGAACACCCTGGTACTCCATCTCACGGACGCGTGCAATCTTGCCTGCGATTACTGCTGTCAGGAGGGGAGTCGAAAGGGCCGGGGGTCAATGTCCCCGGAGATCGCGGAAAAGGCGGTGGACCTGCTGATGGCCAATGCGCCTGAAGAGAAAAAGGTCCATCTGGTCTTCTTCGGCGGGGAGCCCCTGCTCAATTTTCCGGTGATTTCCCATGCGGTCGCGTATGCAGACCAACGGGCCCAAGAGACAGGCCGCAGCGTCGGTTATGCCATCACCACAAATGCCACGTTGCTGGAACAAAGAGTTGTCGATTTTCTGCTGGCCCATGAAATCGGCGTGACGGTGAGCATCGACGGTGATGCACCGGTCCATGACCGCCATCGCCGCTTTCCCGGCGGCGCTCCATCCCACCGTGTGATTGCGCCGGGGATCGCCCGGCTGATCCGGGGAGGGCGGCCCGTGGTGGCGAGGGTGACGGTGGTGAAAGATCCGGATACAGTGCCGAATACCCTCGACTATCTGCTGAAGAATGGATTTGCGGAAGCCGGTTTTGCGCCGGTGACCACGGCCGATCCGGCTTTTCTGCTGGATGAAGCGGGGATGGATCGTCTGCTGGAACAGTTCCGGGGCCTGTCGGAGCGGTTTCTGGAAAGCGCGGAGACCGGGGATCTGCTGGGGTTCACCAATCTCATCGATCTTCTGGTGGCCCTTCACCAGGGGGAGGTCAAATCCCATCCCTGCGGGGCCGGACTCGGGCTCTTCGCGGTCGATCCGAAGGGCCGGCTCTATCCCTGCCAGCGCCTCTGCGGCACCCCGCACCCGGTGCTGGGGGATCTGGATACCGGCCTCAACACCGAGGCGGTGGCCGATTTCCGGAAAAAGGGCGCGCTCAATACAAAACAGGAATGCGCAAATTGTATGGCCCGCGCCACCTGTGCCGGGGGCTGTTACCACGAAGCATGGGCCCGCCAGGGCGATCCCTTCTCCCCCAATCGCCATTACTGCCGATGGATTCGGGGTTGGCTTGAGATCGGCATTGACACATACAGCCGCTTGGCGGCCCGAAACCCCCAATATCTGGACCGGCTCTCTGCGCTGCGGGGACATGCGCCCTATGCGGGGCCGTCCTTCTGAAATGGCGGAAAAGCGTACAGACATCTTAGAACAATCCCTTTTACCCTTTGAAAAGGAGGGAAGGATGAAGAAAAAAAACATCAAAGCCGTGAACAAACGGGCAAAGATCCTCGAGGAAAAACTGGAGGAGAAGAAGGTATTCGGCATGGCTGACGGGGATATCATAACCAGCATGCCCATCGGCTGCACCACCATCTTCGACACCGGCTGGGAGACCAACCCCCGGCCCGAAACCCCGATGGGCAACTGCGTCTCCAGTGCCCGGGATTTCACGAGCTGCTCGGGCCCATGCTGGTGGCCCGCGCAGACCCCGGACAACATCACCAATTTTCCGGACTTCCAGAACCAGTGCCGGGCCATTGAAAAGGATTGGCGGAACCTCAATTTCGTCATCAAAAGATAAAGGAGGCGGCCTCATGGGAAGCATCTCCCGATTTTCGCTGGTTATCGCCCTCTGCTGCGTCTTCGGTTTCGCGTCCGGGGCTCTGGCCGGGGATTTTATCTATGTCCCGGTGACCAATGCGCTGCAGATCATCGACTGTGAAACCGACACCGTAGTCGATACCATTCCCTTCAACGACTACATCGTCACCGCGGCCCCCTCCCCGGACGGCAAACGCTACTACATGAGCGCGTTCCACTCGGTCTACGAAGTGGACACCGCGAGCCGGAAACTGGTGGATGTCCACCGGTTTTCCAGCGAGTTGAGCAAGACCGATATCTTCGGCATGGCCCCGTCCGCGGACGGAAAAAAGCTCTACCTGAGTGCATGGATCGTCAAAAAGAAGCAGAACGTGCCCCGGCTCAATGTGCTGCCGCCCCACCTTGCCGTTTATGATCTGGAGAAGCGGAAGGTGGTCAAATCCTACACCATCCCGGCATGGGCATCCTGTGTGCTGACCCTGCGGAATGATCCGGACAGCCTGATCCTGCTGGGGCTGGACATCCACAAGCTGGATCTGAAGACCGGAGAGCTGGAAAAACTGGCCGGCTGCCTCAATCCGGAGCCGGGGGAGGAGCAGAAGAACAGCCTCTCCATCTGGAACAACTCCAGCCCCAGAGATCACGGGCTCTTCATCACCCCCTACTATACGATCGACAGCCTGGGATATTTCATCATCGACCGGAATACCGGAGAGCTGCGGACACTGAAGGGAGAGGAGATCTTTTTCGAATACAGTGCGCTGATCTCGCCGGACAAAAAGACGATCTACGCGGTGATGGACGAGGTGATCAAGATCGACCTGAAGACCGGCAAGTCCCTCGCATCGACCCCGATCCGACAGGGGACCTGCTATGCGGTATCCATTACCTCGGACGGTCAAAAGCTGTATGTGGGGCCGGGCGGGGCCGATATGAGCGTTTATGATGCAAACAGCCTGGAACTGCTGACGGTCATTCCCCTGGACGGAGACGGCGTTGTGGCGCATCGCATTACCCACTGATGGAATCGAACGGACCGGAACCTATGGCGGAAAACCAAGCCCCAAAACCGACAGAACCGAATCAAAAGGCCAAACCAGCGCCGGGCCCCGTGCGCGGCTGGCTCAAATTCTTCTTCACCACAGGAACCGGGATCGCCATCCTGCTGCTCTGGGTCCCGGGGATCGTGATCGGCCTGCACGAGATGTCGGCCAATATGTTTCAGGAGTACACCTGCACCGCCTGCCACGAGATGAAAGAGCCGATCCGGAAATGGAAGGAATCGGGCGCGGCCAAAAGCCACCGGAACTGCGCGGGATGCCATTTCGATTCCACCCTGGAGGGCCGGATTCATTTTCACACCACGGCCGTGCGTTTGCTGGTCGAACACTTCGAGCGGGACCCCGAGGAACCCATAAAGCCGAAGCCGGAGCCGATCTTCATCGAAGAGGACAAAGAGCCCGGATACTGGAGCCATGTGCCCAATCGCCGCTGTTACCAGTGCAAGACAGCGCCCAACCATCGGAAGAGCGATCAGGTGCGGATTCACAAAAAGCTGATCCGGGGAATCTCGAATCAGCCCTGCAAGGACTGCCACAACCATGAGATGCGCAAAGGGCAGAAGTTCTATGAGAAGCTGCTGCCGGGGCAGACATCCATGCCGTGACGGAGATCGGTCTGCATGTGCGACGTCCGGAGCAGATAGCATTCGGTAATGCAAAAGGGTTGACTGGCTTTGGAGACAGGGGCGCGGTTGGCTTCTCCCGGATCTATATCGGCGATGAGTTCTGCCCCCTGCGCCTTCCCCACGGGGAGGGCGTGCGGCTTTTCTTCCGAGAATGCCGGGAAGCGGGGCTGGGGCTGACGCTGCTGACGCCGGTGATGTCCGATCTCCAACTGGAGAGGGCGATGCCGATCTTCTCTGCCCTGTTTGAATGCGCTCCCGAAGCCGAAGTGGTGGCCAACGACTGGGGGGTCTTCTGCTTTTTGAAGCGCAGCTTTCCCCGTTTTTCTCTGGCTTTGGGCCGGCTGCTCGACAGGGGGGATAAAGATCCCCGGCACAGGGAAACCGATGCTGAAACCGATGCTGAATCCGGTGCTGAATCCGGGGCTGAGTATTCGCCAATGGCTTGGTCCGGCACTTTTGACGGGGCCGGATTTGTCGAATTGATGCGGCGCTGGAATGTCCGGCGCCTGGAGCGGGATCTGCCACCTTGGGGCCGAAGTACCCCGGCCCCTGTATCCGATATGGGACAGGCTGTCTATTTTCCCTACGGCTGCTTTACGGCCGGCCGGGTCTGCCTCACCTCCTCCATGTCAGGAAGCGGCCGATTTGCCCCGGCCGATCCCTGCGGACGGGAATGTGAAAAGGGCCCTATCCATTTGAAACATCCCAAGAGTGAGCTTTCGCTCATGGCAAACGGCAATGCCCTCTATTACCGCTATTCCCCCACAACCCTCCAAAGGCTTATGAATGCAGCCGAAGCAGGAGATTTCCGTTTGATCGATCAGGGGCTCTCTCTGGGGCAGGAAGCCTCTTTCATGCCGCTGAAAAAGGCGGATTTTGGCCCATGATGAAGATCGCTGCCCCGGTCGCGGATCTCCGGGAGGTGGAGATGCTCCTTCACAATGGCGCGGATGAGCTGTACTGCGGCATTCAGCTCCCAACGTGGGCGCATCTTTTCGGCGATACCCTCTGGATGAATCGCCGCAGCCCTGCAAGGGGCAATCTTTGTGATTGGGAATCCCTTTCCCGGATTACAAAAGCCGCGCACAAGGCCGGCGCGCGGGTGAATCTGGCCCTCAACACCGCGTGCTATCCGCAGGCCGCCACCGCGCACCTGCTGGATATGATACGAAAATCAGTCGGGGAGATCGGTGTGGATGCGGTGATCATCAGTGATGTAAACCTGCTGCACCAGTTGGCGACTGCCGATGTCGATGCCCGGATTCACCTGAGCAGTCTGGGGGGCTGCTTCAATTCCCCGGCCGTGGATTTCTTCCGTGAGTTGGGGGTCCGCCGGATCATCCTCCCCCGGCAGCTCCGTCTGGATGAAATGGCCGAGATCGTCCGAAGCAAATGCAACGAGATGGAGTTCGAGGTCTTTGCCCTAAACGACGGCTGCTGCTTTGAGGAGGGGTTCTGTCAGACGGCCCACGCGCTGGGGCCCTTCTGTCTTTCCGGGGACCCATCCCATCCCATGGGCTTTGTCGAAATCGAAGAGAACCGTTCCGGGGAGAATCTCGCCCGGCTCCGGGAATACCTCTGGTTCCAGAACAACTGCGGCTCCTCCTTCCAGGAAGATGGGCTGCCCAACGGCCCCTGTGCGTTGTGCGCGTTCGATGCCTTTGCCGAATGGGGGGTGAAGGCCGTAAAGATCGTGGGACGAGAGGCCTCCTTTCATCGAAAGATGGCCGGCCTTCAACTGGTTCGGGCCGTGATCGAGGAGATGGAAAAGGGCCGATCCGCGGCCGTGGCCCGCCGCTTCCGGAACACGCCGGATCTGTGCAACAGCGGTCAGATGTGCTATTTCAAGGAGTGCCGGGGGGGATGAAGAAACGACGGGAACCGGGCCAAAGGCAGGGCACAGCTTCCGAATACCGCTCGGATTCCCTCTCCTGGCTGCTCTCCTACATTACCCCCCATCGGCCCGTACTGATCCTCTCCTTCATCCTCAGCGCGGTCAGCACGGGGCTGGGCATGATCCAGCCCTATTTTGCAAAGCTTTTCATCGACGAGGTCTTTCTGGGGGGAAAGGGGGATCTGCTCATGCCCCTGCTGCTGGCATTGCTGGCACTGCTGGGCTTCTCCTTTTTCACAAGGGTGGGCAACAAGTATATCTACACCCGATATTCGGCCCGGATGCTCTTTACCATGCGGGAGGATCTCTTCTCCCATCTGCAGCGGATTCCCCTGGGCTTTTTTGCGGACCGGAAGATCGGCGACATCTACTCCCGCATCGCATCGGACATGGCCGAAATCCAGGGCATGCTCACCGAAACCGTCCCTATGGCGCTCTTCAACGGGCTTACCTGCCTCATCACGGCCGCGATCCTGTTTCATCTCCATCCGGCCATGGCCCTGATGAGCGTCGCGTTCACCCCGGCCGCGGTATGGCTGGTCTACCGCCTCCGGCCCCGGCTGCTGGATCTGAGCCGCAGGCTTACGGAATCAAACGCGGACATCTCCCACTTCCTTCTGGAATCCCTCGGCAACATGCCCCTGATCCGGGCGTTCGGTGCGCAGAAGGCCACCCATGAGAAACTGCAGCAAAAGCAGGCGGTAATCCTGACGGATCTGCTCCGGTATCAGGTGCTGGGGGCCTGGGCCGGCGCGGTGCCGACGCTCTTTGTGATGATCAACACCGTCGTGGTCTTTGGATACGGCGGCAGACTGGTGCTGGAGGGGGGCTTCACCGTAGGGGCACTGGTGGCCTTTTCCATCTACCAGGCCCGGGTTCTGGGGCCGCTTCAGGGGCTGATGGACGGCTATCTGGCCCTGCAAAAATCCCGGATATCCCTGCAGCGGGTCCGGGAGATTCTGGATGTAATGCCGGAATGGAACGGCCCTTCGAGCCAAATGCCTTTTCAAAAGAATGGCGGCGGCGAAATCCGCTTTGAAAACGTCTCCTTCTCCTATGACGGCCGCCATCGGGTGCTGGAAAATCTCTCCCTGACGATCCCCGGCCGAAAGGTAACCGCGCTTTCCGGAGAGAGCGGGGCCGGCAAGACCACCATCTGCCATCTGGCAGCCCGCCTCTTTGATCCGGATGCCGGGGCCATCCTGTTGGACGGTGCGGATCTCCGCGGGATCGATCCCGCGCACCTGCGCCGGCGGGTGGCGCTGGTCTCCCAGGAGATCTTTCTCTTTCACGCACAAATCCGCGAGAATATCCGATTTGCCCGCCCCGATGCCTCAGACGAGGAGATCCGGGCTGCGGCCGCGGCCGCATGCATCGATGATTTCATACGATCCCTGCCAGAGGGGTACGAAACCGTGATCGGGGATCGGGGGGTGCGCCTGTCCGGGGGGCAGAAGCAGCGGATCAGCATCGCACGGGCGGCCCTCATCGATCCGGACATCCTCATCCTGGACGAGGCCACCGCGTTTCTGGATACGGAAGTGGAATCCCGTCTCCGTCAGACTCTGTCTGCGCTGATGAAGGATCGGACCATCCTGTTGGTCAGCCACAGGGAATCGGCAACGGTGGGAGCGGATCATCGCATCCGGCTCTCACCAGAGGGGAAGGTCCTGTGAACCGGCCCTGCATTGCGATCATCGACAGCGGCCTCTATCCGGCCCATCCCCATGTGCTCGGCGCGACCGACGGCATCGCATTTGTCATGGAGAAGCGCGGGCCTGTCCGATCTACCGATTATTCGGATCGGATCGGCCACGGCACCGCCATCGCCGGCCTCATTCGTCTCTATGCACCGGATGCCTGTCTCTTTGCCGTCAAGATCTTTCATGAGCGCCTGGAAGTCCGTTTCCCCGTGCTCTCTGCGGCGCTGGAATGGGCTATCGCCGGTTCTTTCGATCTGATCCATCTGAGCTTGGGAACTTATGTGCCGGAGTATGGTGATCCGTTGCGAGCCCTGTGCAAAGCGGCCCATCAAAAAGATATTCCTATGATCGCTTCTGCCAGGGGCCCGAATGATCAGGTATATCCGGCTGCCTTTCCCACTGTCATCGGCGTTTACGCCCATGCCGGCTGTCCGCCGAACGCATTGTTTCATGATCCCGATGCTACTGTCGAATTTGGCGCCCACGGCCATCCCCGCCCCCTGCCGGGCCTGCCCCAGGAGCGGAACTTCAGGGGGGCAAGCTTCGCGGCAGCCCATGTCACCGGGATGGCCGCACAGATGATGGCGGAGACGGATCAGCGGGGAATTGCAGCGGTTCGGGAGAAACTGTCACTTTCTGCGGTTCGGATGAGACCCGAAAACAGGGAAACGGCAAAAGCGATGGATCAGTAGAAACAGGTGCGGGTTCGATGCCTCGGGTGGGCCTTGTAATCCGGATTCCCTCCCCGGCTCCAGAGGAGATAATCGAGCTGCATAGCCGTAATCCCATGCCCATTTCGGTTCAGTGCCTCTTTGATCTGCTCGGCCGCATGGATGGCACAGGCCCGGATCTCCACCTCCTCCTCTGATCCGGCCGGGATCAATTCCCCGGCATTGATCCGCGTGTCGAGTTCCGGATCATATCGGAGAATCCCATCCATTTTGAGGACATGGGGAACCAGATTGTCGGCAAAAATGGTTAGCCGGTCCAGATCGTGGAACCGTCCTGACCCGATTCCGCTGAAGGCTATGTGAAGATCCGCGGCTGTCAGTTGTGCCCGTTTGAAAAAAGGGACTTTTCGGCCTTTGAAGTCGGAGATATCGCGGTAGAGTGGCATCTGTGCAAGAATCTCCGTCAGCTTTTCTGCGGAATGCTCCGCAGCATCCACAAGCGCCATGAAATCGCCGTTGAAACGGTCGATCAGGTAATGGCCCAGATCGTTCAATGCCTTTGCAAAAAGATTCATCAGCGCCATGACCGGCTCGTTTTCCGGGTCCTGGCCGAAGATCCGGGCGCAATCCTTTGGATGGAGGGAGAGAAGCTCCTGTGCGGAAAATGGACCCTGCCGCTGAAACCGCTCTGTCAGCATGGAAGCGATGGTATAATATCCGGAGCAGTTGGGCAGCTTTTTCAGGTGGGGAAAATAGCCCGACCCGAAATTGACCGCGTCGAGGGTCAGAAAAAAGGCAACGGTTTCTGCACCATGTCCGATATGATGGCGCTTCTCATCGATCTCCGGCATTTGAATTCGATGGAGGGGAAGAGAATGGGCATAGGCAGGAATGGCTCCAGTATCGATCCGGATGAATTCGGCTTCACAGGAGACCGCGCGGCAGGCCGCTCGGATGTCGTCGGTCAATCGAGTTTTCGTCCCTCTATAACTCATTGGTCCGCAATGCCATATCGGTTTCCATCTCCCCCTACAGACTCTCAATCTCCGATCTTAACCGATGCAACGATTCCCGACATTCTTCCAGATCCTTCAGAATCGTTTCCTTTGTCGATTGAAAGGTGTCCTTCAACTGCCCAAACATCTTCTGAT